>NZ_JACJEE010000011.1:0-157157 GCF_014163915.1 Pseudoalteromonas sp. SR41-8 | reverse complement strand
AACGAGCAACGAGCAACGAGCAACGAGCAACGAGCAACGAGCAACGAAAAAATAAAAGTGCCGTTAATTTAAGTCAAGCATGTTTTTTTAATATAACTACAATTGGTTAAGTTAGCCGTAGCTAAATCGACTTAAATTAAAAAGTGGTCTTTTAACTTGTAAAAATCGTTACTGGAAACAAAGGGATTAGACAAGACCTCGCCCTAGCGGTTTTCACACACCAATTTTAGCCTTCAAGTTCATCCTCATTTACTTCTCATTATCTTCTCTTTGTGCAAAAGATCTTTAATTGAATTATTCACAAAGGGTTAAGAGCCGCTGCGCTTTAGAGGGCAATAAGTAAATGCTGTGCTAATAACGTCAGGATTATTGCAGAGCACTGCTTATATTTCATATGCGCCTATTTTAAGTGCTGACGAATCCTTTTACCAAACAAATGTTTAAACTTAATTAAGTTATTAATGTGCCATAATTTAATATCAGAAAGATCACTCTCATCTAAAATCGAACCGTCACGATAAACCGCTACTCTAGTGGCTCTTTTACCCTCTATTGGCTCCCATGAAAGCACATTACCAAATTCACTTTCAATACCATCTCTGCTTTCAAGTAAATAGCTCAGACATGACTCATTTTGTTCAGCGTTGCCAAAGTCAATATAAAGCTCAGTCCGCACTTTATTACCTTGACAAAAATTTGCGCCATAGTTGATACCTGAGATACCTGAAGCAAATGAATACCAGTTTTGGGGTTGGCCAGCCTTAGCTGAAGTAAACTTGTGATCGTCTCGCAACTCATTAATTAAACCTTGAAAGTATTCGCGATACTTTTCAGATTTAGCACTTGTTTTTTGAACAGACTTATTTGCAGACTTGCTCTTTTGCCACTCGTTTGGAAATACAACTGGTTTTAGGTTAAACGCGGGTTTTGAGTCATCGATTTTAATAACTTCAACAACAACGGCAAAGAATTGAGTTTGATTGTCTGTTCTGTGGTTTAGCCAGTCTAAGGCTTGTCGATGCTCTTCACGAATTGTTTCAGCAACCCAAATTACAAATGAAGCATCAAAACCAGCTGCATATGTTAGCAACTTACCTAAGTGATCATGATCAGTTTGAGAAAACTGGTTTTCGATAATAACATTTTCAGCGGAACCAAGATCCCTAGCTAAGATATCAAGAGAAAAACTCCCCACACTAGCTTCTTCTTGAATCAACTCAAGCTCCAAACCGACTGCATTACCTAGTTCTTCAATATTTTCTGCTAACCACGGAGTAAAGTCTTGCGCTTCGTGCGCCCAAATATCTCGTAAGGGAACTTTCTTCAACTCACCAAACATATATTACTTCCTATTTATCCGACTGGCATAAAACGAGCCTGTAGAATAACTCGTTTTTAATTTATTTTTATTGATGCATTAACCATAGCCGAGTTCCTATTTTGATTCAATCGACAACTGACTTTCGCGTAAAATATAAAAAAAGACTTGGTGTTGTTTTAATTGGCGTTTTGCAGGTGTTTGAGTGGCTTTTTTGAGGAGTTATGGGCTATCTTTATTAATATAATGTGTTTAACGCATGCTAACATTAGCCTTCAAGTTCATCCTCATTTACTTCTCATTCTCTGCTCTTTGTGCAAAAGATCTTTAATTGAATTATTCACAAAGAGATTAAGAGGCGCTGCGCTTTAGAGGGCTATAAGCAAATGCTATGCTAATAACGTAAGGATTGCACAGCGATCCCTTATGTATTTGCCGTAAGCTACTTGCTTAACAGCCACATCCACAGATGAAGTAAACGAATTTGTTTATTGATTTAGAATTGACCGTCACTGTATAAAAACGGTCAAAGAAAATACTAGTGCCTATTGACAGAGTTAAGGCTCATATTTGTTAGGCTTTTGTTGGCACTGATAAGCCTAGCGCATTCATTAAATCATGCTTACTTTGCTCTAAAGTTTTACCTGCTGTATCTACAACAACTCTTTCAGTCATCCATTGATAGTATTCACGTTCATAAACACTCTCCCATGTTGGAAGTTGTAAGTCAGGTATATCAGAAACTCTAGTTTCTATTCGTTGTTTATGCTCGTGCAGGTCAGAGCAGATAACTTCAATTTCGATAAATTGAGCACTTGACCTAGTTGCAGTATTTCTCCACAACTCCCGTGACTCATTTACTGGATTTGTAGAATCAGCAACAACTGATTGTCCAAGCTTTAAATTATCCGACGCTACCGATGAGGCAATCTTATATCCCTCATCGTAAATCTGATTAATACCATGGCTTTTTAAGGTTTGTTCAATCGTATCAACACGCAAATAAACAGCACCGATAGTCTCTGACAAATATTTAGATAGCTCAGACTTGCCAGTACCTGGCAAGCCGCCAAAAATATATAGCAATTTAATTTTCCCTCAGAGATCGAATAAAAAGCCTAACGAGCCTGTAGAGTAACTCGTTTTTAATTTATTTTTATTGATGCATTAACCATAGCCCAGTTGCTATTTTGATTCAATCGACAACTGGCTTTCACGTAAAATATAAAAGACGATTTGCTGTTGTTTTAATTGGCGTTTTGGAAGGTCTGACAAGTGTTTGAGTGGCTTATTTTAGGCGGTAAGTGCCTAGCCTTATCAGTACATCGTGATTACAGGAGGTGAACCGCCCACTGCACTTACTGTAAATAAAAAGCGCATATGGGTGATGTTGAAAGAGCTCAGGCTACCCGATTAGTGTAAGCTACATTTGCAACAAGAACTTACGTAAATCACGCTCTTGTCTCATTATGTGTAAAATAAAAACCTTATCATTGTCTATTTTGTAAAATATACGACAAGGATTAACTATCACTTCACGGTAATTCAGATTTGATAGTTCAATCGGTGTTTTCCCTGATTCAGGGAACTCTTCAAGGCGTTCAACTTTAGCAAAGATTTTCGCCACCAACTTTTTAGCTGACAGCAAGTTACTCAATGCAATATATTCAGCGATATCGTTTAGATCTTCCAGAGCAGGATTTGTCCAGATTATTTCAGCCATTTATTCATTTTCTCTTTAGCTTCAATATTAGACGTAGTTTCTCCTCTACTTATTGCCTGCTCGCCTTTAGCTAACGCCTCAAGGATTTGCATACGTTTTTGCATGAATTCGAAGTCATCAACATCAACAAGATACGCTGACGGTTGCCCATGTTCGGTGATTAATACGGGCTCTTTAGTTAAATGCAGTTCAGATAATATTTTCGTCGCTTGGCGTTTCAATGTTGTTACTAACTCTACTCTCATAATAACCTCCACAAAAATGTATCACTATAGTAGCACTGAGTAAGCAATTTAGGAAACACAGCTAACGAGCATGTAGATTAAAATTAGACTAAACTAGACTGACATATTCGATTGATGAAACCAGCCCTCTTGAGTAGTGCCATGATGAAGTTAACCGATGAATGTCTCGGCTCTGGCATCCTGCTTCACTCTACCTTCTAAATCCATTTAGTCGTAGTGCCCCAGCGACCCCAAAAGGATATGGGAAAAACCTGGCTGCGATGAGATCGCAATAAGCGATTACTGCGTAACGCACCTTATATGTGTTTGCCGTAAGCAATTTGCTTAACAGCCGCATCGACAGACAAAGTAAACGAATTTGTTTATTGATTTCGAATTGACCGCCCATTTATAAAAACGGTCAAATAAAATACTAGTGCCTATTGACAGAGTTTAGGCTCATATGTGTTATATGCTCTATCTGGAAAAGAAAACATATTCACCTGACTCTATTGGTGGCCCTTGCCAACCCCAATCAACTTTTATTTTATCGTTGATAATACTTGGATTGTCTCTTTCAAATTTTAAACGACAAAGATACTTAAACCATACAGATTGAATTGAACCACCCTTATCACGATTGCTAAAATAAGAAAGCATTTCCTTCAAATTAAGTGCTCTGAAGCGCTGACACTCTTCTACAAATAGCTTTTGACCTTTGGTTTCAGGATTAATCTGATTTGACGCAAGAGCGCTTAACCATGCTCCATATTTATTAATAATTTCAAGCTCGGCAAGTGTAAACACCTCTGTTTTACATTGCATGCTATACGGCTTATTAATTAATGCACGATGCTCCTTTGAATGTGAGACCTTCTCATATTTTTTCGGAGAACGAGTTTCACTTGATTCACAATTGCTAGCCTGTAGCTGATCAGGTTTGTTTTCTTTCCTCTGAATAAGAAAAAAGAAAGCAATAACGACTACAAGTACAATTATCAATGTGACTTCTATATTCATATCGAAACTCTAAGGCTATCGTGCCAACGCCGCGCTCTGCGGAAATTTAGGAGCGCCAGCGAGTAAATTTTCCGTAGCAGCGCCTTGTTATGCATCTTCAAGGTTCACTCCGAACTTCTTGACCCTTCTTTTGTTGATTTCGCTCTCAGAGGCAATTTTTCGTAGTGCCTCTGTAGCTCTATAGGCAATTTCTTTCTGTTGATCACTCGCATTTCCAAACTGACCGAATTTCAGACATGTAGTCACGAAGGATGAAAGATGTCTACCAACCTCGGTTTTAAATAAATGGTAGTAATCGTCGATAGGTGTGTTTGCTAATACCACTTCGTCGCTTTGGTTCCATCCACTTTGGCCAGCTATCCTGTCTAAGACTTGTTTCGCTGTCTCGGTAGTAACAGACTTATTATAAATGTCGTTAAATTTATCAATAACCTCTTGATCTCTAATATCACCAAAAACGTTATTCTCCTTCATATTAAAGAGCTCAGTTTCGTCTTTTCTACTTTCTATATAGATATCAATGATCTCGGTCGCTTTATCCTCTTCACCTAATTCCCGAAACAATGAAACAGTGCCATTCAAGTTTAGAGGTGTTATGTATTTACAGTTTTCCTTAAAGCTTTCATACAATCCATTAATAACCTCATCGCTATTATCATTAAAAGTATCATGATAGAGCCGCCAAGCTTCCGAGAAAGACCCCTCGGATTTAGATGCGACTACTTCCTGGTTTTTATTAGATGCTTTTTCTTTGAAATCTTCTTCGACGAAATAACCTGTTTTGACAGCTTCTGCCAACAATAAATCTAGCCCGTCGGTAAGCTGATAACCATATGCTTGTAGAGTAGTTTGCCACTTATTATGCTGTTCACTGACTTCTTCATTCCCGATACCAAGAAGCGTATAGCCCTTACTAGTTATAAATTCTAAAGTTGGTATATCTTCGTTTGAATTTGAGCAGAAATAACTCCATGCATAAAGTACTAGCGAGTGTATGACTTGATCTGTTATTTCCGGCTCAAACCCTTCTGTGAGAGGTAAAGATAAAGTAACGAGTCGTTCGATTTTTTTAAGTATACGAATATTTCGAATGCCGAGGCTAGTAGTTAACTCTCTTAGCCTTGAATAATTAGGGTTTTCGTCAGAGTACGCTATTGATGAGCACTCTTCTGGGTCTGGAGCAAAAGCAAGTTCAATATCAATTACCTTTTCACGGTATTTCTCATAATCTTCGAGACCATCTTCTCCGTCATTGAGCAGCAACACTACCTTACATTTCTTTTGCTCTTTTAGTAGTGATACCAATCCTAATACATCTTTTATTTCTAGGCCTTTTCCTTTTCTTTCTAAGTCATCTATACAGATAAGCGTGTTATTTAGTGACAAGAAAGAAATTGTCTCTATTGCAGGACTGAATGATTTAACTATTGGAGCGCCTTTTAATAAATTAAAAGATTGCCTTCCAAATGATTCTATTAGGCTCGAAGTATTTTTCTTGAAAGTCTCAATACTAGCCTCAGTACCGATAATTTCTCTCTTAACGACATTTTCAAAAATTGAATATTTAAAAGCTTCTAAAGAGTTGATACCAAAAAGGGAGACATAAGAGTAGCGTTCAAGGTTTATTTTATCTTTAGAGCTGGCATCTTTAAGAAACTTCTTCCAGCTAAAGGTCTTTCCAACTCCCCACTCCCCCTTGATAGCCATAACCTCAGGTTCACCTGAGGATAAGAACTGAAAGATTTTATCTTTGATTACTTCTACCGACATTGATAATCCTTCAAAAATGCATAACAATTTTATAGTGCGCGAAGGGCGGATCTTTCTACTCCGACCACACTCACATTAATACTTTACACAGTTTTAACAAATTAGCTAAGGTATTACTATCACTAAGTTTTCTATTATCTTTAAGCAAAGCTAAATGAAACAATATACGCGCGCCGCACATATCCTTGAATATGTGCGCAAACAACAGTTTGAGCACTTAATTAGCTATTATATTTAGTCAATTTCAATTTCCTGTGATCACTTTTAGCCAAACTTCGTCAAAGTGGCAATAGCGTTCAGTCAAACAGAAAGCAGCAAAATTAAAAAAGGGAGACTGAATCTCCCTTTTTTAAATTTTTATTCGCTGTTATTTTTTCGGCAAACGCATTCTTGCAACCGTATTATCAGATAAAACATAATGGTGGAATAAGGCGGCGGCTGCATGTAATCCAATCAAGTAATAACCAACTTCCCCTGCGGTTTCATGCAGCTCTTTGATGGTTTTAGCCAAGTCTAAATCTTTACTGGCCAATGGCGGCAGCTCTAGACCAAAAAACGGAATTGGTTTGCCTGCCGTGCTCAAAATTAACCATCCAGCAATAGGCATAGCAAACATGAAACCATACAAAATAACATGCACTAGTTTGGCCAGGTTATTTTGCCACTTAGCTGGTTCTGGTTTTATATCAGGAGCCGAGCCACCCACTACGCGAGCAATTAGCCTAACGCTTACTAAAGCTAAAACCGATAAACCAAGCATAAAATGCCACATTTTAAAGGCATCTCGGGTTGTAGTCCCTTTGTCGAATAATTCGCGCAGTTCAATGCTTGCGTAAACAGCTACAATCAATATGAACATAAGCCAATGCAAAGCAATGGAGAGCGTATTGTAATGAGTTGTCGTGTTTTTTAAATTCATAATGCCTCTCGAAAAATGAAATTATACCAATCGTGTTAAGTTACTGACCATTTATAGCGACAGATAAATACAGTGATAACAAGGCATAAATTTTGACATGTAGTTGTTCTACTTGAAAAAATCATAACGCAGTTAGCGCTTTATTTAGCTCGCTAGAATGGTTAAATATTTAAGTCGATCGGTATTACATGGCTACTCATCAACCTACCTCTTATGTTTTGAGAGCTTGAAGAGGTAACCTCTACCCTTGTACGTATTAAATACTCCACATACAGTAACCTATCGTTACTAAGTATTTAGTGATCTAAAACATAAAATTTGTATTTCAAAAATCATGTTTAAATATGGTTGGTTAAGCGTAAACAGTAAAACTTAAAATAAACTTAAGTGATTGGCATAACAAAATAACAAAATAACAACCGTTGGTTACCTTTCGATAAGTATTTGCTAGTTAAACTAATAATTGAAAAGAAATTGAATTTACAACGTTTTTTACACTGTGGCTTTTGAATCAAACAATGCCAGTTCGAATCATGGCTAGCTTTTCAATACCGTGATCGGGCGTCCATCTTTTAAACTCAACAAAGTCATGCTTTTTATATAACTTAATAGCGGGCTCGTTAACTACTGCGGTTTCAACTATCGCTGTTGATGCTGTTTCAATAAAGTTAGTTAACGCATAGCGGATTAACTTATCGGCGATGCCTTTTCTAAAATGCTTTGGGTCAACCGTTAAGCTATTAATTTCTAATCGCTCATTGATAATTACCAGTTCAATAACCCCTGCAAGCTGAGTATCGTCATAAAATCCATAAAAAAGCGTTTGCGAATTGTGTATATCATTAACAGTGCGCGATAAAGGCGGAAAATTCTGCGTACCTATTAATTCAGCTTCTATTTTATAAGAGCGTTGAAAGGTGGTGTAAATTTGCTTTGCGACTGCCTCATTTGCATTATCTAACTTTGCAATCATTGACTGAAATCCCTGTTGTAGCATTTTTAGTTGTATAGACTGCAGATAATAACATTCAGCCCGTACCATCTTTATAATTATTATTAACTTATCAACGTGCCAAATTTTATAAAGTGTTTTTAAAAGAGCTAGTTGAAGGAGCTGATTTAAGCCTTTTACTCAATCAGTCCCTCCTAAACTACACACTTTACTGTTGTGATCCTTGTACACCGTAAATTGCAGGGCGCTTTAGCTGGGCACTTAAAGGTAAATAACACGCCAGTGCGCCAAGGCTAATTACAAACAATAAAGTCATGAATAACATACCAAGCTGCATAATTTGCGGTACTCCATCCGCAATCAGTTGTAGTGGTTGTTGTAAAGCCAGCAATAACGCAATACTGAGTATTATACCCGTTACGATTGCGCTGCCATTTTGCTTAAATACTAACAAAAACAATGCCAGTGGCTTTGCGCCAACACACAAATGAATACCAATTTCAGCACGCCTTAATAACACTGAGTAGCGCATAATACCTATCAAACCAATACTGGTTAAGGCAATAGTGGCAGCAATGATCATCAGCGTTGTCGCCGATACTACATAGTGACGAAACAGTGCTGTATCGCGCTGTGCATTTAATGGCGCTAATTGATGAACTGATAAGCCTGAATCAATAGATTGTAATAAGGTGTTAAGCGTATTTTTTGTTAAGTGCTGAGCATTTTTAAACTCGATAATAAATGAATTATAACCAGCACGAGTCAAATAAGCTTTAGGCTCAAGCGACGTTTTCCCCGGTATAAGCATTGTTTTAACTATGCCTATTATTACTAAATCATTTTCGCGCCCTGAAGTTATATCAAAACTCAAATGCATGCCCAATGCATTACCATCATTTGATAATTTTTCTGCTAGTACATCATTAATAATAATAACATTCGCATTACTTTTAGTATCCTCGTTTGTAAAACCACGTCCTTGTAATACGGGTTGTTTAAGTAATGAAAAATACTGCTCATCAACTGATTTACCATAAGGTAATACGTTTTGATTGCTTGCTACCTCAACCAATGACCAAGTAATTAAATTATCGTTTATAGGTGATGATGAACGACTTACTTGCCTAACCTCTGGCAGTAAAGCAAGCTCGTTAGCTACTTGCTCTAATAGCTGATTTGCTTTGTCTCTATCAGCCGCTACATGGCTTGCTACATTAACCTTTAAACTCGTTAATTGCTCAAGTGGCAGTGTGAAAGCCTCGTCAATATTACTTTTATTAACGCTAAAAACTAAAAAGTTAATAAACAATAATGTACACGCTACAGCTACTTGAAAAGCGACCAAGCCTTGCCATACGCGCTTGCCCACCTGCACTGTCGTCCCTTTTCCTGCTGACTTTAAACTACTTATCAGTTGTTGGTAATTTACTATTCGCGTACATAAAAAAGCGAACAGCGTCGTTAATATTAAGCCGCTAACCAGTGTGATAAGGAATGATACTGCATTAATAGAAAGCTCATTGGCGCGCGGTAATATTGCCATGGCAAAATCGCTTAAGGTTGCTAAAAAAATCGCCGCTAACGCAAGGCCTATTATACTTGCTAAGCCTATTAGCAAGGCAATCTCCAGCCAAAACTGTTTAAACAAAGTAAACCGTGTTGCGCCCAGCGCCGCACTCAGTGCTAATGTGTGTTTACGCGCTGCAGTTCTTACAATAAACACGTTACTAATGTTTACACAGGCAATAATAACCAACCCCGTTACAGCTAAAATGAGCCAATAAATATTCTGCGGTGTCTCTTTTAATATTACTGTTTGCAAGGTGTTTAGCTCAAGTTCGATATGCCAACCTGCAAAGAATGCTTCGGTCGTAATATGCTGTTGCCATACATCATCCACATACTGCGATAACCTTTTACTCGCCTGCTCAATGCTTACATCGCTTGGTAATTTAGCCACAAAATGGCTGCGCGAGTAACGGTTCCACCAAAATGGTTTAGCCTCTGCAGAGGTTAAATTATAATCCCACGGCAACCATACGTCAGTGACCTGCCCTGTTTTGATAAGTGCAGGCGATTTAAAGTTGGCTGCAGCCACACCTATAATTTTGAATTGCTGAGCGCCCACACTAAGTGTTTGACCTATTATGTTTTCTTTACTGGCAAAGTCATTTTGCCATGTTCGATAACTTATAACGGCAACGGGGTTAAAACTATCAAGAGCTTCGGTTTGCGTAAAACCTCGTCCTAAATGTAGCTTAATTGCAAACATTTCAAACCACTGAGGGGTAACAAATGAGGTGTTTACTATGGGTAAGCCCGCTACATCATCAAGGCGTTGTTCACCGTAATACACCAACGCAGCTTGCTCAAATAAGTTATGATTTTTATATAAACCAATCAGTGCAGGGTAATTAAAAGCGCGGGTATTAAGCGCCCCGGTTTGGTCTATTTGAGCATATTCAGCTTTTACTAACCGCATTTGCTCAGGGTATGGCAATGGTTTTAACAGCATAATATAGGCAAGTGTTAATACAGTAATTAATGCAGCTAAAACAATACTTAACGTCGCTACAACACTTAAACTGTAAACTTTATGATTAGTTATATTAAGTAATGCATTTTTTAAATTATAAGTCATTATGGCACTCCGTTAAGTTATCCCTTAATAGCCATTGACGTTTTATTATTTTTGGATATTCCATTTTACTCTCACTAAACAGGTTATTTAAGCACTTAGCTGATCTTTTATACCCACAGCCCCTAGCATCTCACCATCCAATAGCTTTAGTTGCCTTGTAGCCATATCACAGTAACGCGGGTCATGTGTCACCATGCAAATAGTGGTGCCGGCTGCATGTAGCTCACTTAATACGTGCATAACTTGATCTCCCGATTTTGAGTCTAAATTACCCGTTGGCTCATCAACTAATAATATTGCCGGTTCAGTCACCAGCGCTCGGGCTATCGCCACGCGTTGTTGCTGTCCACCAGATAATTGGTTAGGTTTATGACTCATACGATGCCCAAGCCCTACTTTTTCAAGGCACGCTTTTACTTTTTCAGCAATCATTTGCTTGTTTGGTTTACAGTGGTGATAACGCAGTGGTAATGCCACGTTGTCGAACACACTTAACTCATCAATTAAATTAAATGATTGAAAAATAAATCCTATTTTTGCATTGCGAATTTCAGCAGCCTGATTTAGCGAAAGTGCAGAGACGTCTTTACCGTCAATTAAATATTCACCGCTGGTTGGCATATCAAGTAAACCCAATAATGAAAGTAATGTTGATTTACCACAGCCAGATGGCCCCGATATCGACAAGTATTCACCGCGATAAATACACAAATCAATACTACGCAGTGCATAGGTTTGTAACTCTTGGGTTTCAAATACCTTACTAATTCCTTTCATTGCTAATACGACATCGGCTTGGGTGTTCGTTATTTTTTGCTCTGTCATTATTTTTGTCCTGTTCATTAGTTAATTAGAATTTCGCTATTGCTGCGAGTAAGGTTGGTTAAATCTGAAATAATTAATTGCTGATCTAACTGTGCGCCGCTTAGTATTTCGATAAAGCGCCCAGCCTCGCGACCAAATTTGATATCAACCAAGTGTGCGCTTTGCTGCTGTGAGTTTACCTGATACAGATCTCTTACACTGTGCGGTTTTACGTTTGCTGGGCGCTCGATATAAGTAACATCTTTTAGCTGTGCGACCTTAATATTGGCATCGACTGTTAATTGCGGCCGAACATTTTCAGGGAGCTCTTTAGGCAACGATAACTCTACCTCTACTGTATTATTACTCACCACAGGGCTGATGCGTGACACCTTTGCCATAACAACACCGCGGCGTGTATCTACTTCTGCGAGCTGCCCTAACCGAATATCATCTACTTGATTTTGTGGTACTTGAATAATTGCAATTAACGAATCAACCGAGCCGATAAGCGCAATTTCTTGCCCTGCATTTACGCTTTGCCCAAGCTCAATCGGTAAACGCTGTAATACCCCATCCATTCCCGCTACTACAGATAGGTTGGCCAATTGTGTTTGTGCCATAACTACTAACCCTTGTTGCTGTTTAATTTGCTCAAGCTGAATGTTTTCAGATTCTATGTGTACGGCTTTTAGTTGCTCTGAACGTTGCTTAGCTATTGCTAATTGCTGGCGAAGTTGTTGCTCGTCTAACACGCTACGCTGATAATTAAGCGTTGAGACTATGCCCTGTTCAACCAAACTGGTTTCAGCTTTTAATTTTAGTTTGGCATTTTCGTAAGCGGCATGGCTTTGTGCCACATGAGAGCGCTCGTTTAATAACTCGCGAGTATTGTTTAATCTTAACTGGCGTAAGTTAGCATTGAGTTTATTAAGTTCTTGCTGCGCATTTTCGAGCTGTTGCTCAAGCGCTGGATTGGCTAACTGCACAATCACTGAGTCACTGGTCACTATTGCGCCTGGTTTTAATAAAATAGCCTGCACAGTGGCCAACGTTTTTGCCGTAAGCAATTGCTGCTGCGCAGATTTAAGTTCACCATAACCTGTAACCGTAATCGCAAGCGCGCCTTGGCGTACATCACTAATAATAATATTACTGCGCGATACTGACACACCTACTTGACTGCTGCGCTGATAAATCACTGCCACAATTAAAATAACAGCCAGTAATAAAATTAGCTTATGCCAAAGCGATAACTGCTTGACTACTTTTGTTTTTACTATGTCCATATTGCACCGCATTATGCTTTGTATATCTAAGCTATAGCGAAACACGTGCCAACATTAAAAATCAATAAATACAAGGAATTACAAGTATTTACTATTCAAGAATTCTTATTGAGCGGCGATACCGGACTCCTCAGTATCAATTTGAGACTGGCCCTAGTTAAAGGCTTTCACTTCGACAGACACGCTACCCCAAAATCGGACGCAAGCAGTCCGTAATCGGACTGGAACACCTACTGAAATCACCTTTAAATAGCTAACAAGCTGAAATACAAAAATAAAATCACTGGCATAGAAATCGCTATACGCTACAATCAACCTGTGCTTATTCACCTATTTGGAAGTTTATGCCTGCCACTATTTTGATCATTGAAGATAGCCCCGAAATCCGCCTAAGCGCGCGCTTTATTTTAGAAGATAACGGCTACCAAGTGCTCGAATGCGACTCACCTTTTAGCGCGCAAGCAGTAGTTAAAGATAGCCAAGCGATTGACCTTATTTTGCTCGATATGAATTTTACCCGCGACACCACATCAGGTGACGAAGGTTTGGCGTTTTTACAGCACTTACATAAACAACAGTTAGATATCCCTGTCATCGCAATGACTGCGTGGTCGAGCGTAGATCTAGCGGTTCGCGCTATGCAACACGGTGCGTGTGACTTTATTGAAAAGCCATGGCAAAACCAGCGCTTATTAAAATTGCTCGATCAGCAACTCACACTTAAAAAGTTAAACAAACAAAATCAAAAGTTGCTGCAACAGCTTAACGATCATGCCTCGCCTGCATTTGTGTATCAGTCACACGCTATGCAACAACTGATAAGTCAGTTAGCTAAGGTGGCTAAAACCGATGCTAACATTTTACTAACCGGTGAAAATGGTACGGGTAAGAGCCAATTAGCACAATGGCTTCATCAGCAGTCAACTCGCCATACACAACCGTTTATTGCAGTGAATATGGGGGCTATTGTTGAATCGTTATTTGAAAGCGAAATGTTTGGTCATAAAAAAGGCGCGTTTACTGATGCTAAAAATGAGCGCATTGGCCGCTTTGAACTGGCCGATAACGGCAGTTTATTTTTAGACGAAATAGCCAATATACCACTACCACAACAAGCAAAATTATTACGGGTACTCGAAAGCCAAGAGTTTGAGATGGTTGGCGCGAGTCACACTAAAAAAACCAATGTACGCTTGATCAGTGCCACCAATGGCGATATTGCCACACTGATAAAACAAGGCCAGTTTAGAGAAGATTTATACTATCGGATAAACACTTTGGAGTTTGTAATACCGCCACTACGCGAACGCATTGAAGATATAGTGCCTTTGTGCGAGCACTTTATAAATTTACATGCTAAAAAATACTCAAGCACCATACTTACATTGAGTGAATGCGCTAAACAGGAATTAAACCACTATACTTGGCCGGGCAATGTACGCGAGCTAAGCCATGTGATTGAACGGGCAATATTGTTAGCAACAACCGACACATTGACCGCCGATGACTTAAACCTGCACAGCAGTCAAATCAATAACACATTACCACTAATGACACTAGAGCACGCAGAGCGCCAATTAATTGATTTAGCCCTCAAGCAGACCCAAGGCCATATTCCTAACGCCGCTAAATTATTAGGTTTAGGTAAATCTTCTATGTATCGTCGCCTTGAAAAATACGGGATTACCGTATGAAAAGCAGTATGACACTTAGTTGTCTTTATCACTCATCGCTGGAACGCAGTTTAATTGGCTTTGCATTTTTTAGTAGCACTTTAGCAGCGTTGGGGTGCTATTTTATTGGCCAATGTTTTGCTTTATCTGTTGTTACTTCTGCCGTTATCTCAATCCTATTTTTAGCTATTTATCTTAAGCTGTTTATTCGTACCTATAAAAAAGTGATCAACAGCTTTAACCGCAATTACGCCCACCTAGATGCCATTTTAAACGAAGATTATAACCAGCTCGTTAAGCCCAGCTATCAGGCGGGGAGTATTCACCAATTACAACAAAGCTTGATTGAGTTAAGTGAAGAGTTATTTAAAAAGAAGTCGCGATACGATCAGCATGTTTTTTTGGTGTACCAATTAATTGAGCATTTTAATGTGCCGATCATGGTGCTCGATCAACATAATAAGCTCAGTTATGCCAATAATGCGTTTAGCGAATTTAAACAGACTCAATGGCAAACCTTACGCTATGCAAGCGCTGAACAATTAGGGCTTACAAAGCAAGACGCACATTGGCAATTTAGCGATGTTATTACAGCCCAGCAATGGCAAATACGCCACAGTGAATTTATAGAGCAAGGCAGCTGTCATCAACTTATTGTTATGATCGACATCACCTCAGCCCTTCGCGAAAGCCAACTGCAAGCATGGCAGCAAATTATTCGCGTACTCGGTCACGAAATTCGCAACTCACTCACACCAGTTACTGCAATGGCTGAAAATCTCGCCGTGAAGCTCACCGAGCCACGACAAATACAAGCACTTAATGTTATAAGTGAGCGCTGTAATTATCTTAATGAATTTGTCACGCGCTATGGCGATATAAATAAACCACTGGCACTTAATATAGTAGCAATAGACACCGACACATTTTTAAAACAAGTGTGCGCAATATACCCTGACGTTGCATTTAGCTGCGTAACAGACGCCGCAACTTTTAAGGCCGACCGCACGTTTATTCATCAAGTCATGATCAATCTAATAAAAAATGCCATCGAAGCAAGCACCCCGCCCGTTAAAATAACATTAGGTGTGCATAAGCAAGGAAAAGTAAGCTGCATCACCATTGATGATAACGGCCAAGGCCTTGCCAACCCCGATAACATATTCGTGCCGTTTTACACCACTAAACAACAAGGTCAAGGGATTGGTCTAAGCTTTTGTCGCAACGTGATAGAGCAGCATCATGGTAGTTTGAGCTTAGCGAATAAAGAAAAACACCAAGGTGCAGTCGCAACAATACTATTGCCAGTGTAGCTAGCTTCGAAAAGAAATACTAAAAAGAACATTTAGTTTAATCAGCGAATACTTTGTAAAAGCAGCCCCTATTCTAAAAAACAACGATAAAAAAACCTGTACGCCCTCAAACTCAACTTCATGTAATACGCTGTAATATGTCTTTTGTGGTGGTCATTCTACAATTTCACTCGGTTACTTAGTAACCATATAACAGTGCGAATGCAATCTACAAAAGGAACAAGAAAATGTCTGATGAAAGCTTATATCTCGTTAAATTACAATTTCAATCTGGTGTTGTTGGTGGTGGCTCTATGGAAATTCAGTTTGCTGTAGATCCAAAAACAGGTTCATTAAATGGTCGAGCGAATGGCAGCATCCAAGAAGGAACGCAGCATTCACCTCATTTCACCGCTAGCGCATCGGGCCATATGCATGCAACTGGCTATAATGATGTAACTAAAGTTGGCGCGCTAACAGGTCAAGCAGTGGTGTCTTTTCCACCACCTGCAATTGGTAGTTACCAGTCACCTTTTACGGCAAGCTTTGGCGTTGATAACCAATGGAATGGCAAAGGCAGTTTTTCAGTGGGTGATAATACCTACCAATGCAAAGTGACTCTAATTGACTAAATAGAACATAGTTTGCTCTACTAGATTAAATTAAGCGGCGTATAGTAACTTTGAACGTCGCTTAGCTCTCACCTGTTTAGGTTTTCTTGGCTCACGTTTTAACTAAAGCTGAAGGTAAACAAGTCCGCACGACTACAACTATATTTAAAGTATCTGTTGATTTAATACTGAGCAACTTGCTTCTATTTGATAAGTGCGCTGAAGAACAGTGTGAATTTGCTTTACGACTGTCCTTGTATGCATTACCTAGATTTTTAATCAATAAGTTAAGTTCTCTGCCAACTTGTTTTATGGCTCAACTTATCATGTATCGCGTTTTTAAAAGGCTTATTACCGTAACTCATAAACACTAGATAAATTTACACTTATATAATATAGAGCTTATTAACCATGCACTTCTGTGATGCAAGTAAATGCTGCGATGCTCTAAACATAGAACAACACAGCTTACTGGTTAAATGCTATTGTACTAATCCGCCATCAGCAATATTCCATTCATGTATGTTAGTGAGAATATCGCGTCCAGTTTTTCCAGCTTCAGAATACTGGCTATTACCAGCATGAAAACCAATTTTTAGCGGTGGAGTCGATAACTTACTCCAGCCATTGAGTAGAGCATCGTAGTTTTCAACCGACAATGCAATCCCTTCAAACATGCTACGCATATCACTGAGGTTAGAAATATCCCAATCACTTAAGTTCTGATCAAATGAAACCGCATTGCGAAACATACTGTTCATATAGGCAACGTCGGACACATTCCAGCGGCCAATGTCTTGATTAAATGCTGATGCACCATCAAACATATTGCCCATATAAAATACAAACCCAACTTTCCAATCACCTAAGTCTTGATTAAATGACACTGCATTAGCAAATAGTCCTGTCATCCTATAAACACCGCCAACTGTCCATCTGCCTATTGGTTGGTTGAATTGACTGGCATTATTAAACATGCGTATCATGTCTTTTAAGCTCGCTGTATCCCAATTGCTAATATCTTGATTAAAGTTCGTTGCACCATCAAACATATGCCCCATTCTTACGACACGAGACACATCCCAGCTTTCAAGAGCTTGATCAAATAAAATAGCACCTTGAAACATACCGGTCATATCAGTAATAGTAGAAACATCCCAATCGTTTATGTCTTGATTGAACGATTGCGCATACGAAAACATGTAAGAAAGATTCGTGACGTTTGATAAGTCAGGTGTATCTAAGGCATTAATAACAAGGTTAGAGCAGTTTATAAATGCACGCTCCATTGATGACCAACGAATATCACCCCACTGCTCTACCGTTAATAATTTGCTCCAATCAGCTTGCATTTCATCAAAGTAAAAACGTGGGAAATCACCACTTATTTTAATGGTATAGGTTCCGCTAGTTTCGTATGTGTGGGTAATTGTATTAACAACATTGCGGTCGATAGTGCCATCGCCCCACTCTATCTGGAAATTATAACCCTCGCCTTTAGTTGTAATTTTAATTGTATTAGCATCTGTTGAGAGCAGTTGTGTATTATCCGTTTTCCAGGTTGTGATAAATTCACGAGGTATAACCACCTCAACAGTGCGCTCAATACTTGCCGTGTTTCCTGCTTTATCTGTTGCAGTATAGGTAACTATGTATACACCTACGTTATTAACGTCAACCTCACCAAATACTGTCGCACTGATTGCACCATCAAAGTCATCAAGTGCCGACGCCCCTTGCTCTGAGTACTCTTCATTTAAGAATAACTTAATATACTCTTTACCAATGAGAGTAAGCAGCGGTGGCGAGATGTCTTTAGCCTCAAGTACTGTCACTTTTCGGGTAATTGAACCCGTATTACCAGCGGAATCGACTGCAGTATATGTAATTGTGTAGTCGCCGGGCGTACTTTCGTCCACTGAGCCTGAAATAGCGACACTGACTGTTCCATCCACATTGTCTTGTGCTTGCGCCCCTAGTTCTTGGTATGATTCGCCCAGCTCAAGAGAAATAGACTTTTCACCATTCAACGTTATAGTTGGCGCTTGTGTATCGTCGGGTGCAACCACTGTAATTGTTCTAATTACACTTGAAGAGTTTCCCGCGCTGTCAGTAGCAGTGTATGTAAACGTATATACACCAGCTTGATTAAGGTTCAAAGAGCCTGACACGCTAACACTTACGCTACCGTCTTTATCGTCTGAAGCAGATGCACCTAACTCTTGGTAGCTATTGCCTATATTGAGCGTAATAGCTTGCGAACCGTTTAAAGTAATAACAGGCGCTGTTATATCTAGGTTTGAATTAGTTCCTGTGTCAGATTTTTCTGCACTACCAGAGCCACCGCCACAAGCAGATAATGTAAACAGAATGCACAAAATAAAAATATGCTTAAAGATAAATAAGCGATTAGTCGTCATTTTTTTTCCTTTAAAATGCCTCAATGTACGAACTTTGAGTAAGGGTAAGTAATAAAGTAAAAATATATTTAGGGCGCGCATTCTACTATACCCACAATAGGTAATCTGTATTTATTTACCAATAGACTATTGTTGATAAGTTTTTTAATCAGCATGAGGGAAAGTTAAAACGATACGGATTGGCTAAAAAAGCTATGGTTCATCGTCAAATATTGATTTGAGTGGCGCTCGAGTCCGCATTTCACTTTTCTATAGGCATAAAAAAACCCTTGCTAAAAAGCAAGGGCTATCAAAAGTGGTACCAGCGGCCGGACTTGAACCGGCACGCCTTGCGGCAGGGGATTTTGAATCCCCCATGTATACCAATTTCATCACGCTGGCATCATTTTTCTTTAACCTTCTAACATGAGAAGATAAAGAAAAACCACTTTAGAGCTAGGACTTATCAAGCTGTCTTTGTCTCTATGCCATGCATTATACAAACAATAAGAGGAGCAGCAAGCGTTTTTTACAAAACCACGATCAACCGCTTAACAATTGAGCAACCATTAACATTCACTCATAAAAGCGACTAGCTAGTATTTGTCTCGCTATTTGCTAAACTAGCGCACATATTAACTTTGTGAGTTTATTTATGTCTGCTGAATTTCCGCGTGCGAGCTTTTGGCGTCGCTTTGCGTCGTTAGTTTACGATACGTTAGCTATTATTGCATTTGCTATGCTAAGCGTTGTTTTGTATTTGTTTGCCGTACAAGGGCTTATTTCACTTGAGGTTATTAGTTTAAATGGTGCTGAGGATGTGTCTGCGCTAATTCAAAATTCACTATTGTTATCAGGTCTTCGCAGTACACTTTTAGTCGTTGTAGCGTTAGTGTTTTTTGGCTATTTTTGGACTAAGAGTGGCCAAACGATTGGTATGCGCGCATGGCGTTTAAAAGTACAAACTCGCGATGGTAAGCTAATTAGTTGGTCACAAGCCGTTATTCGTAGCGTAACCGCATTACTTGGCTTGGGTAATTTAGTGGTATTAGTTGATTTTAAAAACAAACGAGCGCTGCAAGATTACCTGTCTAAAACCGAGGTTGTTGCGCTAACAAAAGAAGAAAACAAACGAATTTATCGTTCTTTAGATTAGCAATAAGGAGCTAGGCTGCTAGCTCCCCATTATCAATTTCGCTTATTAAGCAAGTAAGTCGCAAAACCTATAAATATTATGCTTGGTAAAGTCGCCCCGATTATCGCAGGGATTTGATACACCATCACCACAGGACCAAATATTTCATTGGTTAGGTGAAATGCAATACCGGTTACTACGCCCATTACAATCCGCGCGCCCATCGTCACTGTACGCAGTGGGCCAAATATAAACGACAGCGCCACTAATAACATCACCGCTATCGATACTGGCTGCATAATTTTACGCCATAAAGCCAGCTCATAGGTGCTGGTATCTTGCTCATTTTGTTTTAAATAACCTAAATACGACCAAAGTCCTGTGAAAGAAAGCGCCTCTGGTTTTACCGATACTACACCCAGCTTTTCAGCTGTAAGTTGTGATTCGTAAAACTCTTCATCTTGTTGCTGTGTACTGATCAACTCTTCACTGAGTTGCAGTTTACTTACATCACGAAGTAACCAACCATCTTTACGGCCTACTGCTTCGCGAGCTTTAGTAATTTGTGTAAGTTGTAGTGATTTATCAAAATGATACATGTTCACACCGTGTAATACGCCGTTTTGGTCAACATCTTCTATATTAATAAAGTTATTACCATCTTTAGCCCATACACCTTGCTGAGCGTTAAATACATCGCCACCGTGTATAGCTTGATTACGCATTTCTTTCGCTTTGAGCTGTGCGGCCGGTGCGCCCCACTCGCCTAATACCATCATACAAAGCGCCATAAATATTGCAGTTTTCATCACTGAGACAATAATTTGCAAACGCGACATACCAGCAGCTTGCATAACCACCAGTTCACTATTTGACGCAAGTGCTCCAAGACCTGTTAAGCCACCAATTAAAGCGGCCATTGGGAAGAACACCACAAGATCGCCAGGCATGCTATATAATGTATATAACAATGCAGTTGCAATATCATAGCTACCGCGACCGACTGATTTAAGCTGCTCAATAAATTTAATCAGGGTACTGATCCCCACCAAGACCATCAAAGCAAAACCAGTGGTTTGCAAGATGCTACGGCCTAAGTACCAATCAAGCATTTTCATCATGCGCCATACTCCCGCTTAGTCAACACAGCTTTTAGCCAAGCACCGAGTGGCCGCCCTTTAATGATCAAAAAGCCGCCGATAAATAACGCCGTAAAGTGGATCCACCATAGGCCAATTGAAGGCGGAATTTTACCATCCTCAACTGCAAATTTTGCTGCATTCAATAAGATGAAATAACCTAAATACAAGCTTATGGCAGGTACTAACTTGGCAAACTTACCTTGGCGCGGATTAACGACACTCAGCGGTACTGCTAATAAAGTAAGTAGCGGAATAGAAAGCGGAATAGCAAGACGCCACTGCCACTGAGCAATCGCATCAGTCGTTTTCATCGCAAACAAATCAATGGTCGGCACAGCTTCAAGTTTGCGGCGTTGATGTTCTATCTCTTGCTCACGGATTTGTACACTATAGCCATCAAATTCGGTTAAATTGAGCGCTGGCGTTTCGCCGTCAGTTTCGTAACGCTTACCGTCACTGAGCACCAATTGCTGCTCACCGCTTTCTTGCTCGACCACCACACCCCGCTGCGCATATACTAACCGTGCGAGATTGTCTTTTTCACTATCGGGTAGTTGTGCTACAAATACTTTGTGTAATTCTTTGCCGCCGTTTTCGATATTGTGAATAAACACCACCGCTTTTTCGTTCCCTGTTTGTTGAAAGCGCCCAGCACGCAGCGCTGATAACCCGGCATCCGCTTTGGCTTGTTCTTTCAATTGATATTCTTGTTCACTCGCCCATGGGGCTATATATAAAGTCAGTACTCCCGCCAATAGCGCTAGTACCACACTAGAAACTAAGGTTACACGCACTACGTACCATTCACTAACGCCACAGGCTTTGAGAACAGTCATTTCACTGTCGGCATAAATGCGACTGTAGGCGAGAATAATCCCTAAAAAGATACTTAGCGGTAGTATTAATGATGCCAATTGCGGTAACTTTAGTGCAATCATCGACAGTACTAACTTAGCAGGAATACCGCCTTCAGAGGCGTCGCTTAGAATAACAACAAACTTTTGCGACAAAAAAATTGTCATCAAAGTTAAAAATACGGCGACCTGAGACTTTAAAACTTCAGTGGTCAAATAACGGAAAATTAGCAATGATCGCCCCTGTTAAACATGATGTTTTACTTCAAGAGTAAGAAAATTTGAGTAAACTTAGGGTTTTATTATATGTCATCAACATTAAATATCATACCTAGCAACTCGATATATTGTCGCATTAGTGGTATTGATGGCTACAAAAGTATAAAGTTCAAATACACATAATGAGTCAGCGTTTATAAGCTAATATTAAGCTAGTATCTGGATTTTTATTTTATTACCCTTATTTAAGGGTTAAATGACTCAAAATTAGGAGTGACAATGGAATTTAGCGTAAAAAGTGGTAGTCCTGAAAAGCAACGTAGCGCATGTATTGTAGTTGGCGTTTATGAGCCACGTCGTTTATCCCCCATTGGTGAACAACTCGATAAAATCAGTGATGGTTATATCTCTAATTTATTGCGTCGCGGCGACCTTGAAGGCAAGCCGGGACAAGTGCTGTTATTGCATCATGTACCCAATGTGTTAAGTGAACGCATACTATTGGTCGGCTGTGGTAAAGAGCGCGAGCTAGACGACAAACAATACAAACAAATTATTTCAAAAACTATCAATACCCTAAATGAAACTGGGTCGATGGAAGCGGTATGCTTTTTAACTGAGCAACATGTTAAAAGTCGCGACACCTACTGGAAAGTCCGCCAAGCGGTCGAAACCACCCAAGACTGCTTGTACACATTTAACCAATTAAAAAGCAAAAAAAGTGACCCGCGTCGCCCGCTGCGTAAAATTGTGTTTAACGTGCCAACTCGCCGCGAACTTACCATTGGTGAAAGCGCCATTGAACATGGTCTAGCGATCGCTGCAGGTAGTAAGTTATGTAAAGACGTAGCGAACATGCCGCCAAACATCTGTAATCCTGCATATTTAGGTGAACAAGCGCAAGAACTTGCAGCTAACTTTGACAACGTTACAGTTGATATAATTGGCGAAGATAAAATGGCAGAGTTAGGTATGAATTCATACTTAGCAGTTGGTCGTGGTAGTGATAACGAATCTATTATGTCGGTAATTAACTACCAAGGCGGCGCGAAAGATCAAGCCCCAATCGTGCTAGTTGGTAAAGGTTTAACCTTTGACTCAGGTGGTATTTCACTCAAACCAGGCGAAGCCATGGATGAAATGAAATACGACATGGGCGGTGCAGCCGGTGTTATTGGCGCAATGCGTGCTTTGGTGCAAATGCAATTACCGATTAACGTAATT
This sequence comes from Pseudoalteromonas sp. SR41-8, assembly GCF_014163915.1. Lineage (NCBI taxonomy): Bacteria > Pseudomonadati > Pseudomonadota > Gammaproteobacteria > Alteromonadales > Pseudoalteromonadaceae > Pseudoalteromonas > Pseudoalteromonas sp. SR41-8. The sequence goes on along the minus strand of NZ_JACJEE010000011.1, from coordinate 133,945 downwards.
GGTGTACTCGCAGGTTGTGAAAACATGCCAAGCTCGAATGCTTATCGTCCGGGTGATATTTTGACCACTATGTCAGGGCAAACAGTTGAAGTACTAAATACCGACGCTGAAGGCCGCTTAGTATTATGTGATGCACTCACTTATGTTGAGCGCTTTGAACCTGAAACCGTGATTGATGTCGCTACTTTAACTGGCGCTTGTATTGTTGCCCTTGGCGCTCATGCAACGGGGTTATTATCTAACCACAACCCACTGGCACATGACTTGTTAAAAGCATCTGAGCAAAGTGGCGACCGTGCGTGGCAGTTGCCACTGTGGGATGATTATCAAGATCAACTAGAAAGCCCATTTGCTGATTTTACTAACTTAGGCGGCCGCTCTGCGGGAACGATAACAGCAGCATGCTTCTTATCTAAGTTTACTAAAAAGTATAACTGGGCCCATTTAGATATCGCAGGCACTGCTTGGCGCAGTGGTAAAAACAAAGGCGCAACAGGTCGACCGGTGCCAATGCTTACGCAATATTTACTCAACCGTGCCGGTGTAAGCGAAACCAGCCAAGATTAAACCCCGCGTTTAACAATACATTGTAAATTTAAATAAGGCGCTTTTTAGCGCCTTATTTATTCCCCACTTATTAACGTATAAATTAGCGTATTAATTGAAGCAAAACGCGTTATATGGCAAAATCCCTGCTTTGATTTAAGTATTATTTTCAATACTGTGGGAAGCCCCGATACAATGAGCATGAACGCCCAGTTTTTCGTTCTAAAGCAACAAGATGAGTCATTAGCCAAGGCTGATGATCACTTTAGCTTAGCGGCTGATATTGCTGCTGAACAGTATCGTCTTGGTCATCGTATCTTTATTTACGTTGATGATCTTGAAATTGCCCATGCCATTGATGAAACTATTTGGTCATTCGACCCCGACAGTTTTGTGCCTCACAATCTCCAAGGTGAAGGTCCAAAAGGTGGTGCGCCCGTTGAAATAGGTACTACCCCGCCAGTCGGTAATCGTAAAGTTTTAATTAACTTGGCTGCACAATTGCCGGACTTTATTCGTCGGTTTAACCAAGTTTTTGATTTTGTGCCCGTTGAAGCCACTGCTAAACAAGCTGCCCGTGAGCGCTTTAAAAAGCTACGCCAACTCGGTGCTAATATCACCACGCAAGATATTAATAGCTAACATACCTTTTGTATAAATAGCTAACTAACTCATTTAAGTACTTATTTAAGGTTCTGTGTAATGGATAAAACCTACAATCCGCAAGATATTGAACAGTCGTTATACCAAGACTGGGAACAAAAAGGCTACTTCAAACCATCAGGTAAAGGCGATGCATATTCAATTATGATCCCGCCACCCAATGTCACTGGTAGCTTACACATGGGCCACGCTTTCCAAGACACCATTATGGATACCTTAACGCGTTTTAAACGTATGCAAGGTAATAACACATTATGGCAAGTAGGTACTGACCACGCAGGTATTGCTACGCAAATGCTGGTTGAACGTAAACTCTCTGCTGAAGAAGGTAAAACACGCCACGACTTAGGCCGTGAAGCTTTCATCGACAAAATTTGGCAGTGGAAAGAACAATCTGGCGGGACTATCACAAAACAACTTCGTCGCCTTGGCGCATCGGTTGATTGGGATCGTGAACGTTTCACAATGGATGACGGCTTATCAGAAGCAGTTAAAGAAGTGTTTGTACGCTTACACAAAGAAGATTTAATTTATCGTGGTAAGCGCCTAGTAAACTGGGATCCAAAGCTACACACGGCTATCTCTGATCTTGAAGTTGAAAACAAAGACAAACAAGGCCACATGTGGCACCTACGTTACCCATTGGCTGATGGTGTTACAACCCAAGACGGTAAAAACTACATTGTAGTGGCAACGACTCGCCCAGAGACCATGCTTGGTGACTCAGGTGTTGCAGTAAACCCAGATGACGAACGCTATCAAGACTTGATCGGTAAAGAGATTTTACTGCCGATTGTTAATCGTCGAATTAAAATTGTTGCTGATGAACATGCCGATAAAGACAAAGGCACTGGTTGTGTAAAAATCACGCCAGCACACGACTTTAACGATAACGAAGTTGGTAAACGTCATCAAATGCCGTTGATCAATATCTTCGATAAAGATGCCGCGATTCTAAGCCAAGGCGAAACCTACACCTTTGATGGTAAAGAGCTTGAGTTTGATGCACCAATTCCTGAGCGCCTGCATGGTCTTGACCGCTTCGATGCACGTAAAGCAATTGTGGCTGAATTTGAACAATTAGGCTTACTTGAAAAAATTGAAGATCACGCTCTAACCGTACCTTACGGCGACCGCTCTGGTGTGGTTATTGAACCGCTACTTACTGACCAATGGTATGTACGTGTTGCACCACTGGCTGAGCCTGCAAAAGACGCAGTAAAAAATGGCGATATTCAATTTGTACCTAAGCAATACGAGAACATGTATTTCTCGTGGATGAACGACGTACAAGATTGGTGTATTTCGCGCCAGTTGTGGTGGGGTCACCGCATTCCAGCTTGGTACGACAGCGAAGGAAACGTTTTTGTTGGCCGTGATGAAGCAGAAGTACGTCGTGAAAACAACATTGCTGATAGCGTAACACTTAGCCAAGACGAAGATGTACTCGATACCTGGTTCTCATCAGCACTTTGGACTTTTTCAACCCAAGGCTGGCCTGCGAACACAGATGATTTGAAAACTTTCCACCCGTCTGACGTATTGGTAACTGGTTTTGATATTATCTTCTTCTGGGTAGCGCGCATGATCATGATGACCATGCATTTCATCAAAGATGATAACGGCAAGCCACAAGTGCCCTTTAAAACGGTTTACGTTACGGGTCTTATTCGCGATGAAAATGGCGATAAAATGTCAAAATCAAAAGGTAACGTACTTGATCCAATCGACATGATTGACGGTATCGACCTTGAAAGCTTAGTAACAAAACGCACCAGTAACCTGATGCAGGAAAAAGTCGCTAAGAAAATCGAAAAAGATACTCGTAAAACCTTTGATAACGGCATTGAAGCTCACGGTACAGATGCACTGCGCTTTACTTTAGCGGCAATGGCATCGACTGGTCGTGACATCAACTGGGATATGAACCGCCTTGAAGGTTACCGCAACTTCTGTAATAAGTTATGGAACGCCAGCCGTTATGTACTAATGAACACCGAAGAGCAAGATTGTGGCTTTACAAATGATGCAGTTAAAGAGTATTCACTTGCTGATCGTTGGATCTTAGGCCAATTTGAAGCAACTGTTAAAACCTATACTGAGCACTTAGATAACTACCGTTTTGACCTTGCAGCAAATACGCTTTATGAGTTCACTTGGAACCAATTTTGCGATTGGTACTTAGAGCTGACAAAGCCTGTATTATTCAAAGGCAATGAAGCACAACAACGTGGTACGCGTCATACACTGATCACTGTGCTTGAAAGCCTACTGCGCTTAATGCACCCAATGATGCCATACATTACCGAAACGATTTGGCAACGTGTTGCGCCACTGGCAGGTCTTGAAACAGCGAACACTAGTATCATGGTACAAGCCTTCCCTGTTTACAATGAAGCTAACGTTGATGCAAAAGCAATGGATGATTTAGAGTGGGTTAAGCAATTCATTTTAGCCATTCGTAACATTCGTGGTGAAATGGATATTAGCCCAAGCAAGCCGTTATCAGTATTACTAGCAAATGCATCTGCGGATGATGTACGTCGTATTGAAGAAAATAAATCTTTCTTAGCATCACTTGCTAAAATTGAAGAATTTACGCTGCTTGATAACAAAGATGACGCACCTGCATGTGCAACATCTTATGTTGGTAACCTTGAGATCATGATCCCAATGGCAGGTCTAATCGATGTTGACGCCGAACTTGCACGTATTGCTAAGCAGCTTGAAAAAGCCGAAAAAGGCCTAGCTCAAGTGCAAAATAAACTAGCAAACGAAAAGTTTGTTAACAATGCACCTGAAGCAGTCCTTGCTAAAGAAAATGAGAAACTTGCAGAGTTCTCAGATGCGAAAGCAAAACTACTTGAGCAAAAAGCCAAGATCGAAAGCTTGTAACTAGATGCGGGGAACCCCGCACAGCTAGACACAAAAAAAGCCGCGTTAATAAATAACGCGGCTTTTTATTTGCGCGGGATAAACCCGCGCCTACAAATTAAAACGTGTAGTTATACTGCGCACCAAATAAGTATGCATGGCCTTTTGATTCAAAGCCCCACTGCTGACCTAAGCCATCAGATTCAGTAAAGTTTTGTGTTTTACCACGGAGAATACTCATACCAATATCTAGGTTTGCTTGTTCGCTCATGGTGTAGTTAACACCAAACGAGTACCAAAAACGGTCAGTATCAGGGATAGAAATCGACAGGTGTTTTTGATCGGCTGGTGATTCATCATAAGCAATACCAGCACGTAATAGTACAGCATCGTTAAACTGATAATCGCCACCGATTGAGTAACGCATTGAGTTTGAGAAGTGCTCATCTTTAGAGAATACAGGTGTATCTTTGCCTGGAACATAAGCTTCTAGCTTTTGGAAACTATCCCAACCAGTCCATAATACACTGTAGTGTAAGCCTGTTTTCTCATCTAACTGGTGTGTACCAGAGAACTCAGCAATCGCAGGGAGAGTGATTTCAACACTTCCAGGTACACTTACGCCAGCTAGGCCACCGATTTGTGCAGGTAATTGGTTAGAAAATTCGCCATCAAATGTGATATCTGTCTCGCTACGATAGTTAAAACCAAAGCGACTATTTTCATCAATCTGATAGCTAGCTCCTAAGTTCCAACCAAAGCCAGTATCATCGCCTTCTAAATGTACTGCTTGAGTTTGTGCTGGTAAACCTAATGGATTGGCACCAAAGTTACGAATGATTTTCGCATCTGCATAAACATAGTTTAAGCCAAGGCCAACACTAAATTGCTCATTGATTTTGTATGAACCACTTACGTTCATATTTACAGTAACAATCTCTGTTTCACCAGCAAGCTGGCCTGCAGGGTAATCTGCTTCAAATTCAGTTGATAAACCAAAATTTGAAAACGCACCAAAACCAACAGCAAACTTGTCATCGATTGGCATTACAAAATAACCTGCAGGAACAAAAGCGGCTGGCGCAATACTGCTGTCGTTTAGTTGACCAGGGTTAACTGATTGATTACTAGCTTCAGTGCCACGAAGGCTGACATCTGGAATGACAGCAATACCTGCAATACTTAGCTGCTGCTCTTTAAATACAGACATAAGAGCTGGATTACGCGCAACTACAGAGGCATCATCAGCCACTGCTGCTTCACCAGCATATGCACGCCCTAAGCCAGAGGCATTTTGCTCTGCAAGCTGGAAAGCCGCTGCAAACGTATCTGCAGACATAACAGCAAGTGATGCTGCAATTAAAGTTTTTGTAAATTTCATTGTGTTTCCTTAACCAAACAAAATGCTTGGGTTCCCATGTGTTGTCTCTAATTATTAGGAGTAAGTTACTTCAAAACCTTTGCACAGTACCTTACTTTTAAATAAAAAACTGTAACAAAGCGTTAAAAAACCCCATAAAAACCATTTTTTAACAGCAAAGTAACAGTTTTTTAAAACTCATCGGATAAGCTGCTGCGAAAAACTCATTTGCAATTAATTATCATTTAGATTGACTTGTTTAATAAGCACTATTAGACTGCCAAACAGGACTAGCAAAGGAGATGAAGCGGTGGAAATAGGATTAATTATTGCTGCGTTGGCTTTTTGTGGGGTAAGTGTATATTGCTTTTGCAAAGCTAATTTTTGTGCCTGCACTAGAGCTGGTGAATGCGATAACCCTGTTAACCATTATTGGTTAGGTGCTATTGTTTGTGCTTTAGTCGCACTAGTGTGCTGCTGCAGTGCGTTACATTCAGAGAATGGGACTTTATTGTGGCTATTATTAATGGTGAGTTGCTTCAGTGGTGCGCTATTATCGGCTAAGCAATCAACTAAAAAACACTGTAACAAAGCAATAACCAAAAAACAGCTTAAACCAACAGATGCTCTTTTAACAAACGAGCCAAATTAAGCTGATAATCTAATGGTTTGATACTCGCTAAAATCTTTAAGTCATGATCTGGTGAAGTTAAATCAACATCTTTTGCCGTAATATGATGACTATGCTTAGCATTATAGAAAACTTTAACTTTAGGTTGAATGGGGTTCTGATGATTACCTTCAGTTACTAATGCCAATCGTTCATTGGTTAATTTAACAATCGTACCGACCGGATGCACACCTAAACACTTAATAAACCGCTGTACTAACTCACCATCAAACATGTGTTTATTAGCTAATAAATAGCGCAATGCGTTGATCGGTTCATCACCAATTTGATGGGGTCTATCTGCGGTCATTGCATCATAAACGTCAACTATCGCCATAATTCGCGCTGGTCGACTAAGTTTTTCGCCCTGCAGACCTCGAGGATAACCACTGCCATCTAAGCGCTCATGGTGATTAACTATCATATCAAGCATTAATGGGGTAATGCCTTTTTCGCCTTTTACCAAGCCTAAACTTTGCGCTACATGCTTTTTAATCGCTTGCATCTCAAGCTTATTTACTTTCTCAGGTTTAGAAAAAATCCCTTGTGGTAATTTAGCTTGGCCTAAGTCATGTAGCAAGGCCCCCATAGCCAGCTCTTGTACAACACTTTCTTTGTAACCTAAGTACTTGGCAAATACAGTGACAAAAATGGCGCAGTTAGTCATATGTCGCCAATTGTACATATGCTTATCTTTAATACGAGTTAAAATAGTCATTGCATTATGATTACGAAATACCGATGCCACGATATCTTTGGCAATGCCATCAAGCAATGCGATATTCATCTTTAAGCCTGAAGTAACATCGCCATATAAACTTTGTAAATTACGATTATGTTGCTCATAGCTCACACTCGCTTTGGCAAACTCTTGCTCAACTGTAATAACCTTTTTTATTTTTGATTTTTTAGGCTTGTCGGCTGCCACAGTCGCGACTTCAGGTTTAAGCTGATATTTGGCAGGAACACTCACGTCACTTTGCGTAAAATCTATCAGCAGCTCTTGCACTCCTTCTGATACCAAGCGCTTGATGATCGATTTATCGCGAACTAGGCCGCGAGTTTTGATTTTTATACTATCAACCCCCTCAAACTGCTTGCTAACACTGTCAACAAACATTCCTGGTACGAGTTCAGAAATTGGAAGGGTAATAAGCATATAAAGTGATTAATTCATTTCAAACAATAATAATTACTGATTATCAACGATCCACTACAAATGTCTATAACAAAAGTAACGAATACGAAATAAGCACTAGGAAATGGCGAGTTGGCGAGTTGGCGAGTTGGCGAGTCAATAATAGGTATGAATTACACTAGGGCCTAGTGGTTAGGACCTAGTGGATAACATATTACTCTTGAAAGTAAGTGCCCCAGCCGTCGTATTCTACGTCGGTGTCGATCGCAAGTTGTGCTAGTTTATCAACATCTTCCATTATTACGTCAACATCTAACTCAGCTTCAACAACGATGTCAAAGCCCCAAATCTTACTGCCGTCTTCAAGCTCAAGTTCTGCAGGCTCTTCAACATCATAGCCTAATTTAAACGCAGCTAGTGCAGCTTGCTCAAGCTTGACAAAGTCTTCGCAAACAAAGTGATGTTCTACTTCGTATAAGATCTCAGGATCAGAACCATCTTCTAATAACGAAGTTACAATGTCTTCACTAATTTCACGCCAATTTTCCATTACTTTTCTCTCACTTGAGCATCTAATTCAGTTATTCTAGCAGCCATTTTGCTATGAATACGCTTTGCGTGTTCACGTGCTCCAATCGTTTTATCAAGTGGCTCTGGCGCTAACATGTCTATGTAGATTATACCATTGTCCCAGCGATTTAGCTTAATGGTTTTATATGTTGTGCTCATACATACAGGTACTACAGGTACATCCGCATTTAAAGCCGTGTGAAATGCACCTGTTTTAAATGGTAATAAGCCACGTCCGTAACTGCGGGTTCCCTCTGGGAAAATCCACACTGACAAGCCTTTTTGTTTGATTTTATCGGCCGATTTAGTGATCGTGCTAGCCGCTTTAGAACGATTTCCCCGATCAATTAAAATATTGCCCGAAAGCCAATATAGCTGTCCAAAAAATGGGATCCACTTAAGACTTTTTTTACCTAAACTGACACAGTTTTTTGGTACCGCCGCCGGTAAAGTGAAAATATCGTAATTATTTTGATGGTTTGCAACATACACTGCAGGGCCACAATTTTGCGCGTCAGGATGGCGTGTAATAACCACGTTTACACCAAGCATTTTAGCCACTGTACCAAACCAACTTGAAATAATATGTACATTATTTATATGAAAAGGTTTTACTAAACAAAGGAGTAAACCAAATACACAGCTTAATAAAATAAACAATGCCATAATAACAATACGAATAATAGCTAACAAAGAAAACGCTCCAAAAATAATAACGCCAGCATTATAGCGTTATTTTTGCCGCTAAACGAGTGTTTAGCGAACACATGTAAGCTTAAAATAATTTTCTGCTTTAAAAACAAACGACCTGCAATAGCAGGCCGTTTTATTCATAGATATAAAAAAATACTTACTCGGTTTCTGTCGGCTCAATATCATCATCAATCGCCGTCAGCTCTACAACCGCTTCATCGACACGCTGTAAACCACGCGGTAGTTTGTTACCTCGACGACCACGCTCGCCATGATAGTGCTCCAAATCAGTAGGTTTAAGAGTCAGTTTACGCTTACCTGCATGCAAGGTAACACTGGTACCTTCAGGCACCACTGCCAGCACTTTAACAAACTCTTCACGCGCTTGTACTTTGGCACTTGGGATAGAGATTATCTTGTTACCCTTACCTTTACCTAGTTTTGGTAAATCACGTAATGGGAATAACAACATCCGGCCCTCATTAGATATCGCCATACAGTAATCGTTAGCAACATCATTAACCCGAATTGGCGCTAATAATTGCCCACCTTTAGGCACACTGACCAGGGCTTTACCGTTTTTGTTTTTACTTACTAGATCTACAAAATCAGTAATAAAACCATAACCTGCATCTGATGCCATTAACAACACTTGTTTGTCTTCGCCCATCACTACATGCTCAAAATTAGCACCTGCAGTAAGGTTAAACCGACCTGTCATTGGTTCACCTTGGCTTCGTGCCGACGGTAACCCATGCGCATCAGTGGCAAATGCACGCCCAGCAGAATCTAAGAACACCGCAGGTTGGTTACTCTTACCACGCGCAGAGGCTTTATATGCATCGCCAGCCCGGTAACTGAGCCCTTCAACATCTAAATCATGGCCTTTACCAACACGCGCCCAACCTTTTTCAGACAACACAACGGTTACTGATTCTGATGGGATTAAATCTTTTTCGCTTAATGCTTTAGCTTCAAGACGTTCGACAATCGGTGAACGGCGCTCATCACCATACAGCTCTGCTGCTTCTTGAATCTCTTTTTTTAGTAACGTCGACATACGACGTTCAGAGCCTAAAGTCAGCTGTAATTTATCGCGTTCTTTGGCAAGCTCATCTTGCTCACCTCGAATTTTAAACTCTTCAAGTTTCGCTAAATGACGTAGTTTTAATTCAAGGATTGCTTCGGCTTGGATGTCTGTAATACCAAAGCGTTCCATTAACACAGGCTTTGGCTTGTCTTCGCTACGAATAATCTCAATAACTTCATCAATATTTAAAAAGGCTGCAAGTAAACCTTCTAAAATATGTAAACGAGCCAATACTTTATCTAAACGATATTGCAGGCGACGGCGCACTGTTTCACGACGGAACACCAGCCACTCAGTTAAAATGGTTCGTAAATCTTTTACCTGCGGACGGCCATCAAGGCCAAGCATATTGATATTAACGCGGTAATTTTTTTCCAAGTCCGTAGTGGCAAATAAATGAGCCATTAACGGCTCCACTTTAATGCGATTAGAACGCGGAATGATGACAATCCGGGTTGGATTTTCATGATCTGATTCGTCACGTAAATCAGCGACCATAGGCAGCTTTTTGGCATTCATTTGCGCTGCGATTTGCTCAAGTACTTTACCACCAGAACATTGATGTGGCAGTGCAGTAATGACAATATCGCCGTGCTCCTCTGTATAAATAGCGCGCATTTTTATCGAACCACGGCCGGTTTGATAAATTTTACGAATATCCGCTTTTGAAGTGATTATTTCAGCTTCAGTTGGGTAATCGGGAGCTTGTACATGCTCAAGCAATTGATCTAACTCAGCTTTAGGGTTATCCAACAGCAAACAACAGGCACTGGCTACTTCGCGCACGTTGTGTGGCGGAATGTCAGTTGCCATACCGACTGCAATACCCGTAATACCATTGAGTAAAATATGTGGTAAGCGTGATGGTAATACTTGTGGTTCATCCATTGTGCCATCAAAGTTTGGCGTCCAATCAACAGTTCCTTGGCCAAGTTCTTTTAACAGTACTTCTGAGAACTTAGATAAACGCGCTTCGGTATAACGCATTGCCGCAAATGACTTTGGATCATCTGCAGCCCCCCAGTTCCCTTGCCCATCAACTAATGGGTAACGATAAGAAAATGGTTGTGCCATTAACACCATCGCTTCATAACAGGCGCTATCACCATGAGGATGATACTTACCGAGTACATCACCAACGGTACGGGCTGACTTTTTATACTTAGCCGTTGCCGATAAACCCAGTTCACTCATGGCGTAAATAATACGACGTTGTACTGGTTTTAGACCATCGCCGATATGTGGCAATGCCCTATCCATGATCACATACATGGAATAATTCAAATAGGCGTCTTCAGTAAAACGCCCCATTGTTTGTTGCTCAATTCCTTGCAATAGCAAGGTATCTGTATCACTCATCAAAGCCTACCTAATTTTTTTTATAGCTTACACGGTAGATCACATTGGCATAATCATCGGAGATCAATAAGCTGCCATCGGCAAGTTCTGCAAAAGCAACCGGACGACCCAATGTTTCTTCGTTTTTCATAAAGCCCGTAATAAACGGCGTGTATTTTATCACACGTCCTTGCTCAATAGTGGCAACTGCCACTTTATATCCAGATTTTTTACTGCGGTTCCACGAGCCATGTTCAGCAACAAATAATTGCTGCTTATAAGTAGCAGGAAATTGTTTACCTTGATAAAAATGAATCCCTAATGGAGCAACATGCGCACCCAAAGCTAAAGCTGGGGCACTGTAATCGGCAATATTTTTACCTTTACCAAATTCAGGATCTAAGATGGCACCTGCATGCACATAGGGAAAACCAAAATGTTCACCTTCGGTTGTTAAGCGGTTTAGTTCATCCGGTGGAAGATCATCCCCCATCATATCTCGGCCATTATCACTAAACCACATAGCCTGGGTGCTAGGATGAAAGTCAAAACCAACAGAGTTACGCACACCTTGTGCTAACGTGGTCATTTGTTTGGTGTTTACATCCAATGAAAATATTCGCCCATAGCGCTCATCTTCGCCGCAAATATTACAAGGTACACCCACAGGAATGATTAACTCGCCAGTTGGTGAAAAGCGTAAGAACTTCCAACCGTGGTGACTTTCTGTCGGTAATGCGTCGTATACCACTTCATATTTAGGTGCTTTTAATTGTGTATCAATATTCTTGAAGCGGATAATACGTTGTACTTCAGCAACATACAGGTCGCCATCTTTGATTGCTAAACCCGATGGCATAGTTAAACCACTGGCCACCAGTATTTGTTTATCAGCAACCCCATCACTATTGTGATCAATAAGTGCATATACGTTTCCCGCTCTGCGCGAGCCAACATAGACAATACCTTTTTTAGATACTGCTAATTGCCGTGCATTTTCCACATCACTGGCAAATATGTTTACAGTAAAGCCATCAGGAACACTGAGTTCTTTAAGGATTTCTTTTGCTGCTAAGGACGGGCTTAGCAAGCCTAAAGTTAGTAGAGAAACTAGTAATTTATTCATCGATTTTACCCTATTTGGCCATGCTGCTTCGCTGCATATAACGCTTAATCTGCTTTCTATTAAAAATCTTTGAGCGACGTTTTTTCACCACAGCAAACTTGCCATGACTTAGAACTCACCGCGAACACTGATTATACGAGCTTTAATTAAGTAATCAGGACTTTGATTACATAGTCGTTTGTCAGCAAATACCAATTGCATTAAATTAGTGAGTTATTTTACCTTAGGGGGATATAACTCACTAAATAATCATGTTTTTAATAAATTGGTATAAATCGAGTTACAGCTTTATACGATACAAGTACAAACAACTTTAAAAATCACACTTGAGCACGATTACCATGATCTTCTAACCATTGACGACGATCTGATGAGCGCTTTTTCGCCAGCAACATATCCATCATTTCCATGGTTTCCACTTCATCCTCTAAGGTTAGCTGGACTAAGCGGCGAGTATTAGGATCCATGGTCGTTTCGCGTAGTTGCAGTGGGTTCATTTCACCCAAGCCTTTGAAACGCTGTACGTTTACTTTACCGCGTTTTTTCTCTGCTTCAATACGCGCTAGGATGCCGGATTTTTCATCTTCATCAAGGGCATAATAAACATCTTTACCAATGTCGATTCTAAACAACGGTGGCATAGCTACATATACGTGACCCGTTTTCACCAACGTTGGGAAATGACGAACAAATAGTGCACACAACAAAGTCGCAATATGCAGTCCATCGGAGTCAGCATCCGCTAAGATACAAATTTTATTATAGCGTAACGAAGAGATATCAGTTGAGTCAGGGTCGATACCCAGCGCCACAGAAATATCGTGCACCTCTTGTGACGCTAAAATTTGCCCTGATTCAACTTCCCACGTATTCAAAATTTTACCACGTAGTGGCATTATTGCCTGAAACTCACGATCACGTGCTTGTTTAGCTGAGCCACCAGCTGAGTCACCTTCTACTAAAAACAGCTCAGTACGGTCGTTATCTGCAGCGCTACAGTCGGTTAATTTGCCCGGTAATGCGGGGCCTGCGGTAACACGCTTGCGCACCACTTTTTTGGCTGCGCGAAGACGTTTTTGTGCATTAGAAATACATAACTCTGACAGTAACTCAGCAGTATCGGTGTGCTCATTTAACCATAAACTGAATGCATCTTTTACCACCCCAGATACAAATGCCGAGCACGAACGAGAAGATAATTTCTCTTTGGTTTGACCAGCAAATTGTGGATCTTGCATTTTCACTGATAAAACGTAGCTACACCGTTCCCAAATGTCATCGGGGGTGAGCTTAACGCCACGCGGCAGTAAGTTTCTAAATTCACAAAACTCACGCATAGCCTCAAGTAAACCTTGTCGCAAACCATTTACGTGAGTACCGCCTTGCGCAGTTGGTATTAAGTTAACGTAACTTTCAGCTATCGATTCACCGCCTTCAGGTAACCAAACAACCGCCCAATCAGCACCTTCCGTTGAACTTGAAAACTCACCGGTAAATGGGTCTTTTGGCAGTACTTCGTAACCTTTAACAGCTTCGTTTAAGTAGTCTTTAAGGCCTGTTTCGTAATACCACTCTTGGGTTTCTTTGGTTTGTTTATTAACAAACTTAATACGTAAGCCTGGGCAAAGTACGGCTTTAGCTTTTAATAAATGATGTAATTTAGTCAACGAGAAATTAGCTGAGTCAAAGTAGCTTACATCAGGCCAAAAACGTACAGTTGTACCTGTATTACGTTTACCTACGGTGCCTATAACATGAAGATCTTCAACTTTATCACCGCTTTCAAACGCCATCATGTATTGTTGTGCATCGCGGCGCACAACCACTTCAACGCGCGTTGATAATGCATTAACCACGGAGATCCCTACCCCGTGCAAACCACCTGAAAATTGGTAGTTTTTATTAGAGAACTTGCCACCAGCATGCAGCTTGGTAAAAATCAATTCGACCCCTGGAATACCTTCTTCTGGGTGAATATCGATAGGCATACCACGGCCATCATCGCTAACTTCTAGCGAATTATCTTCATGCAAAATGACATCAATTCTAGTGGCATGTCCGGCCATGGCTTCATCGACACTGTTATCAATAACCTCTTGTCCTAAGTGATTAGGACGGGTGGTGTCGGTGTACATACCAGGACGGCGTTTAACAGGTTCTAACCCATTTAATACTTCAATGGCTTCGGCGTTATAATTTTGCTGACTCATAGTTTTTATCTTTTATGCGCTTAGCTATGTTTTACGTGATTTTAAGAAAATCTACAATACTAGCAATGGAGTCTTCAAAGCCAACAAAGCTATGATCACCACCAAATTCTATCTGTTGCTTGCATTGTGAATAATATTTAACGGCCTGCTGATAATCCAGTACTTCATCACCCGTTTGCTGTAATAAATACAGTAATGATGGGCGCTCTAAGCTAGGTATCGACAGTGATTTTAACGCGTTAATATGACTATTGTTGAGCTCGTAATGGCTATCCTGATAGGGATTATAGTTCGGCCCTAACAAAGAACTCAATAATAAATAAGGCTTAACCGCAGGGTTTATAACCACTGCTGGTAACTGATATTTTTGCGATAAATAAGTGGCGTAAAAACCACCTAAAGAACTACCAAGTAATACAGTATTTGGCGTTAATAATTGTTCAATTTGAATTATCGCATGAAACGGTTCATGGCTTAGCCGTGGCACACAATAATCAACGTCATAGTGTGCCATATACTCACCAAAGCGGACAGCTTTAAATGAATGTTCGCTGCTATTAAAACCATGAATATAAATTACTCGTTGGGCCACATCAGTTCCGAGTTAATTAATAGTTTTGCACTGTTTGTTGGCTTTGATATTGTCAACAATCGATAACCAGGCCCCGCATTATGTTGCTGCCAGTCATCGGTGTATTTAGTAAACTGCACTGAGCTTGCTGGCGTAGCAAAAATCTCAATACTTCTGAATTTAAATTGATAGTCATTATGAACATGACCATGAAATAACTGCCTTACTAGCGCGCTATTATGCAATAAATTAAGTAATTGCGGGCCATTTTCGAGCATATGCTTGTCTAGGTAACCATTAATAGGTAATGGATTATGGTGGCAAAAAGCCACGCTTGGCGACTGTGAAGTCGCTAATAAATCAGCGAGTTCATTTAAATCGGCTTCGCTTACCCAACCTGCTGGTGTTGGCCCTTTAGAGCTAATTAATAACACTTCAAACCCATCGGCAATTAACCGTTTTGCGCTATTGATTTGACCACCAGAAATACGCTGCATCGCACTGATATCATCATGATTACCTGGCAGCCAAAAGACTGGGCAAGTAAGCGCTGAATCGGCAATCAACTGAGCAAACAACAAATATGATGCAAAACTGTGATCTTGGGTTAAATCGCCACCAAAGATCACGGCGTCTAGTGACTGTTTTGCCATATCTGCAAGCGCGCGAGAAAAGTGCTCAGCGGTATTGACCGCAAAATACTCCCCTTGTGGGTCTGCAAATAAGTGACAATCGGTAATATGTGCTAAGCGCAGCTGAGTATTATTGAACTGCGCCGACTCATCAAACCAGGCCATCATTTATATCCCAGTTAAGTACTGCTCGACCACTTTCAACACACGCCACTAACCAATCATACAAAAACGCATTGAGTTGATATTTTTCATCTTTTTGATGCATTTGCGGATTAGGGTAACCATATGAAGGTTTGATCCTTTGATGGTAATCATGGTGAATTATTTCAGCAACTTTTGCATCGTGATATAAACGCACAGTTAAAAACAGCGGATTAAACCCTTTTAACATACCGGTTAATTGCGTTATTGAAATATCCATCGTGTATTTAGCACAGCCATCAACCTTAATTACAAACTGGTTATTACCCAATTGTACTTGACGTGTATTGCCTTCTTTGCGCTCATTGGGCAACAATTTTAAAGCACGTAAGTAGTTATGCTCACATAACGTCAAGTATTTAGGAAGACTCTGAATATATCGTTGTTTCACTGCAAGTGCTGTCACATTACCGCCATAAAGTTAGAGGTTAAGGGTAGTCTATTACTATTTTAGCTGCGCTGATTATTAATTATACGTTCGCGATTAAGCGCTAACCACTGCAATGAAATTACCGAGGCAGCATTATCTATCTCACCGGTTGCTAAACGCGCCATTGCATCATCAAAACTGAGAATATGCGTTTTAATATCTTCACCTTCAGTTGCAAGTCCATACACGCCACTTTGCAGCTGGCTTAAATCAGTCTTTGCAAGGTAAAGATGTAACCGCTCAGTAGTCCCACCAGGGCTTGACAGATACGATAGCATAAATTCTAATTCACTCAGTACTAAGCCCGCTTCTTCAAATGCTTCGCGCCTAACGACATCTTCATAATTAGTGCTGCCATCGGTCATGCCTGCTATACATTCTAATAACCAAGGTGACTGTTTACTTTTTATCGCGCCAATACGTATTTGTTCGATCAGCAAAATACAGTCTGTTACGGGATCATACGGTAAAACCGCAACAGCGTCACCGCGTTCAAGTATTTCACGGCGGATCGTCGCTGATTGGCCCCCCGCAAATAATGCATGTTCAAACTGATATAAGTTAATCTTAAAAAAACCGTTATAAAGTACCTTTATAGGAGCTATTATAACGTCTTGCTTGGTAAATTTTGTGAGTATTTCATCAGCCATGAAGTTTCCTATTACACATATTATTACTTGAGTTTCAACCTAGATACTTACTATCATGTCCGGGATATTATATTCTGTTACACTTGTTTACGCTGTTTTACGCAAATTTTTTTTTGTTCTTATGTAAAACAGGTTACCATGCTTTTAGAACGTAAATTGTCTAAGGACTGAACGAATAATGAAAAAGAACATTCTTGCTGCGCTGATTGGTATATCTTGCGCATTAACAGCTACAGCGTCAAATGCTGAAGACTTATTACAAGTTTATGAAATTGCCACTGCTAACGATCCTACAGTTTTAAAAGCAAAAGCCCAAGCAAATGCACAAGCTTATAACAGTGACCGTGCGATGAGCGCATTATTGCCACAAATCGGTTTTTCTATGGGGTATGAGAAAACCGATAGCACATCATTTAACGGAACTGATGCGGCAGGATATACCAAGATCGATAGCGATTCAGATACTTTCAGCCGTGGTCTTAGACTAAGCCAAACTCTGTTTGATTTAGGTGCATGGAATTCATTAGGCATTGCAGACAAACAAGCGTTGCAAGCAGCTGCTCAATATGACTTTGCCAAGCAAGACCTAATTGTTCGTGTTGCAGATGGCTATTTCAACGTATTAAGTTCGATTGATAACTTAGAATTTGTACAATCTGAAAAACGCGCTATTGAACGTCAACTTGAGCAAACCAAACAACGTTATGCTGTAGGCTTGACGGCAATTACCGATGTGCATGAAGCGCAAGCACAATTTGATAACTCGGTTGCCCGCGAAATCGTTGCCAGAAACGGCGTTGAAACTGCCCGTGAGCAGCTTCGTGAAATTACCGGTAAATATCATGCTAAGCTTGATGTATTAAATACCGAAACATTCTCTACGGTACAACCGACAAAAAAATCACCCGCTTACATTAAGCTTGCAGAACAAAATAATTTAAACCTGCAGGTCTCCAAGGTAACGGTTGATATCGCTAAAGATCAAATTGATTTAGCACAAGCAGGCCATTATCCTAAGCTGACTTTAGATGCCAGCTACGGTGATACACTAACTGATAGCAATAGCAACACTGCCCGCCCACGTGGTGATAGTACAAATATTGGCATTAACTTTAGTGTGCCAATATATTC
The DNA here is from genome assembly GCF_014163915.1 of Pseudoalteromonas sp. SR41-8. Classification (NCBI taxonomy): domain Bacteria; kingdom Pseudomonadati; phylum Pseudomonadota; class Gammaproteobacteria; order Alteromonadales; family Pseudoalteromonadaceae; genus Pseudoalteromonas; species Pseudoalteromonas sp. SR41-8. The sequence continues at coordinate 116,049 of NZ_JACJEE010000011.1, read as the reverse complement.
AGGCGGTGCTACTACTGCAGCGACTGAGCAGGCACGTGCTTTTTATGTTGCTGCAAGTGAAGATCTAGAAGCTAGTCTGCGTGGCGTAACCCGCTCGGTGATCACCTCTTATAATCAAGTAGTATCAGATATTGCGACCTTTAAAGCGCTTGAACAAGCCGTAGTTTCTGCTGAAAGTGCATTAAAAGCCACTGAAGCTGGTTTTGAAGTGGGTACTCGTACTATTGTTGACGTACTGGTCAGTACACAAAACTTATTTAACGCCAAACGTAACCTCGCTGATGTACGTTATCGCTACGTTGTATCAACGCTACGCTTAAAACAAGCAGCGGGCACGTTAACAAGTAATGATTTACAAGCCATCAACCAAGGTTTAAAAGAAATCCAATAAAGATAAGCTTAACATTACTCATTTAAAAGCCAGCAACTTGCTGGCTTTTTTGTATTTTTTTATTCATCCAGTTAAACTAGCTACTTTTCGTATGTGAGATATTTCCGTGGTCAACTCTTCTGAATTTAAATGGTCCTTTCTGGGGCCTCGCTATTGGCTTACTTGGCTTGGTGTGTTCATTTTATATACAATATCTTGGTTACCTTCGAAACTACAACTTTGGCTAGGAAGGCAACTTGGCCGTTTGGTGTATCGCACTATGAAAAAACGCCGCCATATTGCCGAAGTAAATATTAAATTGTGCTTTCCTGAAATGCCCGCTGAGCAGCAACGCGCACTGGTCAAACAGAATATGGAAAACACCGGTATTGCAACTCTTGAAACCGGAATGGCATGGTGGTGGCCAAACTGGCGGATAAAACGCGTTTATGGCTCAGTGAAAGGACTTGAGCACTTTGACAGGATCCAACAATCAGGTAAAGGTGTACTGTTACTCGTGCCACACATTCTTCATCTTGAAATGACAAGCCGCATTATGGGGCTCAATCACCAAGGTATTGGCTTCTATCGTCCACATAACAACCCGCTAATGGAATTTTTTATGACTCGTGGCCGCTTACGTTCCAATGAGTATTTAATTGGCAAGCGCGATGTCAAAGGGTTACTAAAAGCACTTAAGGCTAAAAAGGTTTGTTACTATTTACCAGATCAGGACTACGGTCGTAAACGTTGTGAATTTGCACCATTTTTTGCAGTCAAAGATACAGCAAGTACCACTGGTACATTACTTTTTGCAGCCAGCAAAAATTGCGAAACAGTTAGTTTAACCAGCCGTCGCGATGAACATGGCAAGTATCATTTAGAAATACTGCCAACACTAGATAATTTTCCAAGTGGTGATGATCATGCTGATGTAACACGCGTCAACCAACGTATCGAGCAAGCTGTAAGCGTTGCACCAACGCAATATATGTGGCTTCATAGACGTTTTAAAACACGCCCTGATATTGATGCACCTTCTTATTACAAGTGACAACAGCATTGTAATATGCTTTTATTAGTAAATACAAATACAAGAGTATGAGCCATGTGGTTTTGGGTTAAGCATTTATCATTAGCTGCTATTTTAATTGCCGCAGCAATTTATTTTTTATTAGGCCATGGTCCAGTCATGGACATGAAAGATACCAAAAATGCGGCTGCGCAAGGTTTATCACGTTTTTATTCATCATTACGCAACCAAGTAAATAAAAGCAATGAACGCGATAAATACGTACTTAAATTAGCTAATCCGGATATAAATATAGATGCGGCGCTGACCGAGCGCGCTAAAGTTGTTGAACCATCCTCACCAAATTGGACTGGTGAATTAATGCCGAGACGCTTTGAAAATGGCTCGACTTTAAAAAAAGTGTTAACTGATTACGCACGCGATGAAGATATCGTTCTGTATTGGTATTTAAGTAAAGACTATGTGATCAAAGAACACTTTAGAGTGGATAGCAATTTTAATTCAACACTTTATCAAGTTGGCCGGGCGATCAATGATGACTTTGAAAACGAAGTTTATACCTTCTTTTGTTTTAAACAGCGAGCAGCCGTGATAACCGAGCTGCCCTCTGAATATGTGCGCGAAAACTGTAAGCGCCTAAGAAGTTAAGCCCTTAACTCAAATATCTGCTGCCATGCTTGTGTAACAAATGCGATGTCTTTCGCAAATTCAGCTTTTGTTACACAACGTCCCTGCTGATCTAGGCTCAACACATGATAACGCGAGCGATAATCAATATAGGCTGTAATAAGCCCTTGCTTGATCTCATCACTAATACAACCAAGCCTTGCTGCATCGGTTAAAATCCTTACGTTGTCTGAGTAAGTAGTTAGTTGCTCCAAGCTATAAGCGTTATCAAGCACTAAATATTGAGTCAGAAACTCAATATCAGCAATGCCGCCAGTATCTTGTTTTAAATCAAACTCAATATCGTTGCCTTTCGCTAAATGTGTGCGCATTTTTTCACGCATGATGATCACATCTTCTTTAAGCTTTTGCGGGTCGCGCTGCTGGCACAAAATGCCTAAGCGAATTTGCGCAAAGCGCTGCTGTAATTCGGGTTGCCCAAAAATCATCCGAGAACGCACTAGCGCTTGATGTTCCCATGTCCAAGCTTGCGTTTGCTGATAGTGGTTAAAGCTCTCAAGATTGATTGCCATTAACCCTGAGGCACCTTCTGGGCGTAACCGCGTATCTAGTTCATATAAAATGCCCGACGCCGTACGAGTATTAAATAAATGCATTAGTCGCTGTGCTAATTTTAAATAAAACTGCCGTGAATCAATCGCTTTAGTGCCATTAGTTTGCTCTGAGCCATCACTATTATGTACAAAGACTAAATCGAGATCAGAATCATAACCCACTTCAAAACCACCGGTTTTACCATAAGCTATTACGGCAAAGCCCTTGTGCTCTTCATCAGTATTGGGCGGAATACCAAAACGCTGCGCCATTTGCTGCCAAGCAAGGTTCACCGCTTGCTCAACTATCGCTTCGGCTAATGCTGTTAAATGATCGCTTACTTTCATTACATCTAACACACCGGTTGCATCAGCGGCAGCAATACGTAGTTGATGGGTTTGTTTAAACTGACGCAGTGCTTCCATTTGCTGTTCTAAGTCTGCGCTATCAATTCGTAAAAAATACTGTCGTATTTCGTCTTTATATGCAGTCAGTGGTGTAGGCTTATACAGCACCGCAGGATCGATAAGCTCATCAAGTAAAATCGGGTAACGCGAAATATGCTCACCAATCCATTTACTATGGCAACACAACGAAACAAGCTGTTTTAACGCGCCTTGGTTTTCAAACAGCAACTCTAAATAGGCTGTTCGTGAAATAACCTTGCTTAATACTTGGCAGATCATACTAAATACGTCACCACTTGCTTGACTGTCTGATAGTTGCTTTAGCATTAATGGCATGAGTTTATCGAGAATATCACGGCCACGATGACCAATTTTAGTTTTCGTTAAGCGGGCTTTAAAATCTTCTAATGGTATTTGCCATGCATCATTTGGGTCGGTTAAAACACTAATATCGGTGTGTTCCCAAGCACTTATAAAAGCACTTTCGCAAGGATCAACAGGCTCACTTTCATAACCAATAACTTGTTCAAATTCACTGTGTATGCCAGCCATAATATCATTTATTTGCGCTAAAGATGCGCTGAAGTCACTCTGCTCTAACAGGTAATTTAATCGTTGTTGGCTCAAGGCATCATCTGGCAATGTTTGCGTTTGTTGATCTGCAAAAATCTGTAAATATTGCTCAACTCGCCTTAAAAACAAATAATTGTGGCGTAATAATTTTGCTTCATCTGCGCCAATAACTTGAATATTTACTAATTCAGCTAACGCTTTTTGTAATGATTGTGTTTGTAAATTGGCTTCACGCCCACCTCGTACCATTTGCAATGCTTGCACCACAAACTCGACCTCACGAATTCCACCAGCGCCTAGTTTTATATTGTTGGTTAAGCGCTTACGGCGTACTTCTTGAGCTATCATTTGCTTCATTTTACGCAGCGATTCAATCACTGAAAAATCGATATAGCGACGATACACAAAAGGCTTTAATAACTGATAAAATTCATCACAATAGCCCGTTTGAGGGCCAATTAAACGTCCTTTGAGCATGGCATAGCGTTCCCACTCACGGCCTTGATCTTGGTAGTAATCTTCCATGGCATTAAAACTCATCACCAAGGGGCCACTTTCACCAAAAGGTCGCAGCCGCATATCGACCCTAAATACTTGTCCATCAACCGTTGTTTGATTAAGTGCGGCAATCAGCTTTTGTGCCACTTTAGTGTAAAACACTTGCGCTTCTAAAGAGCGCCGCCCACCTTGAGTTTTTACACTACGTGGATAAGAAAAAATTAAATCGATATCTGACGAATAGTTAAGTTCTTGGCCACCTAACTTACCCATTCCTAATACCAACATCGCCAGAGGCTGTTGTTGCTCATCGAATGGTTGCCCATTAATCTGAGCAACCTGAGCAAATGCCCAGTTATTGGCACTATCAATTAGCTGATCGGCTAAAGCCGAGATATAGCCAATACTATCGGCTATATCATTGCTGTAACATAAATCTAAACACGCTACTTTTAGCCAATAGCGTTCCCGGTAACGGCGTAAAATTTTATGGCACTGCGCTTCATCAACCTCGGTAAGATTTAAGTCTTGAAATGGGTTAGGACTATCTCGCAAACTCATTTGAGTATCACTGAGCAACATCTCAATTAACTGCGGCTGAGATTGCAGGCAACGCCAGGCGAAGTCACTCAAACCTAACAAATTAATAATTAATTCATTAGCAGGAAGCTCTGGATATAGCTGAAAAAAACGTTCGCTGCCTAAGCCATGCAGTGCTGTTGGGAGTTGTTCGCCTGGTGTCATCAAATACTCTCTTTTATATCAGTCGTAACCGTACTAGAATAGTTAACATAATAATAACCACCCTAGGTTCTCAATGTCATATTTATCTTTATCTAACACTAGTTTACTCGCGATTGCTATCTGTTTTATGGTTATTTGTTTAGCTGTTATTTGTTTGCGGGTAGTGAGTCAACTCAAGGCTAAACAAGCATTAAAAGAAGAACTTGCTCAACATGACAATTTTGCTCTAGGAATTAGTTTTGCGTCAGAAATTAGTGTAGTGATCGCGACTGTAGCATTTTTATTTGATGAAATTAGTATCAGTGCAGCCCAATCAAACCCGCTTAAGATGATTGTACTGATAGTTCTGTTGTTTACTTTTATTAAAGTAGGCCACTTGATCCACCGCAAGTGGATCTTGCACCGCTTTAATGAAGAAGCCGCCATACTAAAACAAAATGTCTGTGCCGCTTTGGTAGATTCAGGCATGTTGATCGCTAACTGTATTATTACATTAGGGCTATACAGCTGGTCTCATACCCAAGGGTTTAGCAGCTTACTAATTGCCTTTGTCAGCTTCTTTTTACTGCAAACTATTTTTGCCTTAGACAGTAAATTCCGTGAATATCGCTTTGCTCGCGCCAATCAAGGGGCGTCATTACAAAGTAACTTTAATTTAGAAAACACCTCTATTGGCATTCGTTATGCCGGTAAATCCATTGGCCTTGCATTAGCTATCTATGCGGGTCTTGCCAGTGCCACTTTTCACAGTGGTAAAATGGTTGAGAATTTATTCACATTAGCTTTACATTGCGGAACTATGTGGTTATTACTGTATCTATTAACGACTATAATCAAGTTCATCTCTCTGCCAAACATTGATACTGAGCTTGAAATTGATCATCAGGATAATATTGGAATAGCTTGCATTGAATTTGCTGTTTTCAGCGCTATAGGCTATTTACTAATAAGTATGTTTTCAATTTAATATTGAAAATGACGTAATACGTGGGGCCTTATGCCGTTTGAAGTAAATAACTATCTACTGATCGATAACGACAGTGAATTCAGCCGGCAATTCACTGAACATTATTTTGCTCAGCCACACGGCACCAGTCCAAGTACCCTTGTTGTTGCTGGTGCAAATACCCGTCACTTGGTTAAATTAATGTTTGATCAGTTGATCAAAGATTATTGCTACTGCGACTTTAGTAATGAAATTAGCGTGTCAGAACTGGCGAGTTATTTACATGAACACCATGATATTGCCGGTGTACTATACAATCAAACGGATTATTTATTAGCTGATGATAAACAACGATTTATATTCAATTCTTTACATTCTGTACGGTTTTTAATTAAAGAGATTGATGATGGATACCTGTTTGAACCAGTCACAGACTTAGCACAAAACAATCACTTATCATGTCAAACCGAAATAGCCGAAACACCGCAAAATTTAGACGCATTATGTGAAAAGCTTAATAATTAGTTAAAATAAAACTTAACTAATTATCACTGACTCACAATAAGTATTTGCACCGAAGAGATGACTTACATACCATAACGATATTAGCTATTTTTGTTGAAGGTCATCATGAGAGTTCCTCATATTTATCAAGCAAGTCCTATTGTAATTGCCACTGCACTTCAGTTAGAAGATGATGCAGCAGGCCACATAGGTCGCGTATTACGGATGAAAGTCGGTGAGCATATCTCGTTGTTTAATGGCCAAGGCGGCGAATATCTTTGCGAACTCATTGAAGTAGGAAAAAAATCAGTCGTTGCAATGCCGCTTGAATTTAATGAAAAAGATGTTGAATCACCGCTGAGCATTCACCTAGGCCAAGGGATTTCTCGCGGTGACAAAATGGACTTTACCATTCAAAAGTCTGTTGAATTAGGGATCACTGAAATCACCCCTATTTTCAGTCAACGTTGTGGCGTTAAATTAAGCGCCGAGCGACTTGCAAAAAAACACCAGCAATGGCAAAAAATAGCGATTGCTGCAGCAGAGCAATCTGGTCGTAACCGAATCACCACGATTCATCCACCGATAGACATCAGCCAATGGCTTGCACAAAGCAGTGATGAAATTAAGCTTACCCTACACCCTCGTGCAGAGCACAGTATTAAAACAATCGAAGTACCTAGCGCTGGCGTGCGGTTTTTAGTTGGTCCTGAAGGTGGCTTCACTGATGATGAAATTGCCCAGACCAAACAACAAAATTTTGTTGATATCCGTATCGGTCCACGCGTGCTGCGCACTGAAACTGCCGCTTTGACAGTCTTAAGTGCACTACAGCTACAATTTGGCGATTTAGCTAATTGAAATTAGTAAAACCACCCTCATATCAATAGCAACAGATTCAGTAAGGCAACGAACATGGCAATTAAGTTAGGTATAATTTCAGATCCGATCAGCGGATTCAACATCAAAAAAGACACCGGTTTTGCAATGATGATGCAAGCCCAAAGCCGTGGCTATGAAATTTACTACATGGAAATGAATGATCTTTCATTGCGTAAAGGCAAAGCGTATGCCACAGCCGCAAAAGCAACCGTGTTCGACGATACAAACCATTGGTATGAGCTGGAAGAAAAAGCCAGTATCGCACTTGCTGATTTAGATGTTATTTTAATGCGTAAAGATCCACCGTTTGATACTGAGTACATTTACGCAACCTATATTTTAGAACGCGCTGAACTTGAAGGCACGCTTATTATTAATAAGCCACAAAGCCTGCGTGATGCGAACGAAAAGTTATTCACCGCATGGTTTAGTGAGCATACACCTGACACTTTAGTAACCCGTTGTAAGCACCAGATCCGCGCATTTTTGGCTGAACATAAAGACATCATTCTAAAACCTTTAGATGGTATGGGTGGCGCCTCTATTTTCCGTCTGACTGAAAATGATGCCAACATTGGGGTTATTTGCGAAACACTCACCGAACACGGTAGCCGTTTTGCCATGGCACAAAACTATATCCCAGAGATCAAACAAGGTGATAAACGCGTATTGGTGGTCGATGGCGAAGTGATCCCATATTGCCTAGCCCGCATTCCACAAAATGGTGAAACACGTGGTAATTTAGCTGTTGGCGGTCGTGGTGAAGCACGCCCAATCAGTGATTCAGATCGTAGAATTGCCGAAGCCGTTGCACCAACATTAAAAGCTAAAGGGCTTATTTTTGTAGGTCTTGATATCATTGGTGATAAGCTAACAGAAATTAATGTTACAGCACCTACTTGCGTAAAAGAAATCGAAGCTGCCTATGATATTTCAATTACTGGGCGCTTATTTGATGCCATAGAAAGAAAACTGAGCCATACTTAAATTTACTAACAATAAAGGGGTATCGTTATGCAATCATTAGAAAATCATTTTTTAATCGCAATGCCATCAATGCAAGACCCTTTTTTTAAACGTGCTGTCGCGTATATTTGTGAGCACAATGAAGACGGGGCTATGGGGCTGGTGATCAACCAGCCGATCAATATTACAGTCGGCGACTTGCTCGACAAAATAGAGATTGATAACGACAAATCCACCCACGCAGCAAGTGTTGCAGTATTTGCTGGAGGACCTGTAAAAACCGATCGTGGTTTTGTACTGCATTCTCCAAAAGCAGGTTATAGCGCAAGCCAAGAACTTAGCAGCGAAATCATGATAACCACATCCAAAGATGTGTTGGCAAGTTTAACCACAGCCCAAGCACCAGAACAGTTTATTATTACACTGGGCTATGCGGGTTGGGAGCAAGGCCAGCTCGAACAAGAGCTACTCGAAAATTCATGGCTAATTATAAAAGCCGATCCTGAGATTATTTTTAACACACCGATAGAGCAACGCTGGGAAAAAGCAGTCGCGACGCTCGGTTTTGATATTAGCCAACTAAGTTCGGAAGCTGGCCACGCATAAGCGTGGTCAACCACAATTTTAAAGCACAGAGATAGCATGACTAAAAAACAACTAAAGCCCAAAGGTGAACGCACCGTGATGGGCTTTGATTTTGGCACCACCAGCATTGGTGTTGCTATCGGCCAAGAACTAACAGGAACCGCATCGAGCCTAAGCGCTATCAAAGCCAAAGATGGTATTCCAAATTGGGATTTTATTAAAAAGCATGTCGATGAGTGGCAACCTGATTTACTGGTGGTTGGATTACCGCTTAATATGGATGGCACAAATCAAGAAGTCACCTTTAAAGCTAAAAAGTTTGCCAACCGCTTACATAATCACTATGGACTGCCTGTAGAGACCCAAGACGAACGTTTAACCACAGCAGATGCAAAAGCACGATTATTTGAGCAAGGCGGTTACCGTAGCTTAGGTAAAGGAAATGTGGATAATATGTCGGCTGTTATTATTTTGGAAAGCTTCTTTGAACAAGCTTACGGGTAAGCGGTAGGTTTATAATAAGCTGCTCACTCAGTTCAGGAATAAATCCAGCTTGGCGATAGGCTTTTTCTATCGCACCTTGTTCTCGTAATATCTTTAAGCCTTTTTGCAACGCTTTAAAAGCCTGAGCGCCATCAGGATGGCGTTTTGATATTACAAAATGACGACTATCATCTAATAATATCAGCACATTAGGTACCGCTTGCAAAACAATATCTTCAAGTACATATTGGTTACCCATCTGTGGCATCAGTGGCATTAACATAAAATCAATCCATTGCATCGATACCATACGCACTTGACTGAGCCATTCATCCTCTGCAACTAGATCTTTTAATGGTAATTGCGATAAAGTTTTCCAATCTGTACGCCAACGCGGCGTAGACACACTAGTTAGTTGATTAAAATCTGACAGGTGCTGCAGCTGAAATACTTTTTTATTGTTTGGAGAAGTAAAAATCCCCGCAAAATACTCGCCTTTACGGATCAGCTCATCGCTGATATACACTTTATCTGCTAGTGATTTGGCATCTTCATACCAATAACTATCAAAGCTGATCAGTAGCTCACCTTTTTCTAACAGTTTGGTATTACGAAAATTAATTTTACCAATTTGATAACTGAAAGTTTTATTAAAGCCCCCCAAGTACAAGGCTTGTTGGGCAATGATCATATCAACTACATCGCGACGTATAAATCGACCACTAAAATCAGTAATATCCTGCGGTGCTCTACCGGCTAAAAAATGTGTGTAATCATAATGCACGTCATCTCGGATAAAAATAGCAATCGATTGATCTGTCGCCATCGCAAAAAATGAGTTACTAACAACATAAAAACTAACTGTTACAAGTAACCATTTTATGCGTTTTTTCATACTACTGACCTTTAGGTTCTAACCCGTCAATTGTTACTCCCTGTAAAAAACCAGCCCCTTGCTGTTCATTATTTCGAAGCTTAATCATCAAACGTAAATCGTTAGGTGAGTCAGCGTGATGCAAAGCATCTGCATAGTTGATACGTTGCTGTTTATAGAGCTCAAATAACGCTTGATCAAAGGTTTGCATACCCATATCTTTCGCTTTAGCCATGGCTTCTTTAATGCCGCCAATGTCGCCTTTTTTGATAAGCTCGCCGATAATCGGGGTATTCAATAAAATTTCGATAGCAGCTACTCGACCATTGCCATCGGCTGTAGGCACTAGTTGTTGTGCTATGATAGCTCGTAAGTTTAAGGATAGATCATATTTTAGCTTATCGTGCTTTTCTTTAGGCACTAAATGCATAATACGGTCAATTGCTTGGTTAGCGTTATTGGCATGTAATGTAGCAACACATAAATGACCGGTTTCAGCAAAACTAAGTGCGTATTCCATGGTCTCTTGCGAACGTATTTCACCAATTAAAATGACATCGGGGGCTTGGCGTAATGAGCTTTTTAACGCCGCCTCAAAACTTTCCGTATCTAAGCCAACTTCACGCTGAGTAATAATACTTTTGCGATGTTCATGGACAAACTCAATAGGGTCTTCAATGGTCAAGATATGCCCACGTTGATTACGATTACGGTAACCTAATAATGCAGCCAACGACGTTGATTTACCGGTGCCAGTACCACCAACAAACAGCACTAAACCACGTTTAGCCATGATCACATCAGTCAATGTCGACGGTAGACCAAGCTCAGCAACATCAGGAATTTGCGTAACAATACGGCGAATAACCATACCCGCGCAATCTCGTTGCCAAAATGCCGAGATCCTAAAGCGCCCTTCATCGGTAGCTATGGCAAAGTTGCACTCTTTAGTATTATGAAACTCTGCTTTTTGTTTTTCACTCATCGCTGATTCAACTAATTGCAGCGACTCTTCGTCTGATATTTTTTCGTCGCCAAGTGCAATTAGCTCGCCATTAATCTTTGCGCTGACTGGCAATTGGCTCGATACGAATAAATCCGAACCTTGCTTTTCAATCATCAAATGTAAAAAGTAATCAAGAGAATGTGTCATTACTGCTCCTTACTCGGGCCTAGCCGCCGAAATTATTTTTATCTTGTGCTTTAGCACGCGCTTCAGCATTGGTAACAACACCGTGATTCACTAAATTGATTAAACACTGATCCATGGTTTGCATACCATGCGATGCGCCAGTTTGAATCGACGAATACATTTGCGCAATTTTATCTTCGCGGATAAGGTTACGGATCGCAGGCACTGCAATCATGATTTCATGTGCTGCGACTCGCCCGCCACCAATTTTTTTCAACAAGGTTTGTGAAATAACTGCGCGCAATGACTCCGAAAGCATTGAGCGGATCATACTTTTTTCTTCACCAGGAAACACATCGATAATACGGTCAATGGTTTTCGGGGCTGACGTAGTATGCAATGTACCAAATACTAAATGGCCGGTTTCAGCAGCAGTCATGGCAAGGCGAATAGTTTCTAAATCACGTAGCTCACCAACCAAAATTACGTCTGGATCTTCACGTAAAGCACTGCGCAATGCATTAGAAAAACTATGCGTATCGCGATGCACTTCACGTTGATTAATCAACGACAGTTTATTGTCGTGCACAAACTCGATGGGATCTTCGATGGTTAAAATATGATGATGCTTGTGTTGATTTATATGATCCACCATCGCAGCCAATGTGGTCGATTTACCAGAGCCTGTAGGTCCTGTTACCAACACTAAACCACGCGGCGTATCTGAGATTGTTTTAAATATATCTGGCGCACCTAAATCATCAAGCGTCAGCACTTCACTGGGAATGGTACGAAATACAGCTGCGGGGCCTCGATTTGAGTTGAAGGCATTAACACGAAAACGTGCTAAGTTTGGCACTTCAAACGAAAAATCCACTTCAAGGTTTTGTTCATAGTCCTTGCGTTGATTATCGTTCATAATATCGTAAACTAGGCTGTTAACATCTTTGTTTTCCAGCGCTGGTATATTAATACGTCGCACATCACCATCAACACGGATCATTGGCGCAACCCCTGATGATAAGTGTAAATCTGATGCTTTGTGCTGCACACTAAAGGCCAACAATTCGGTAATATCCATTTATGACTCCACAACTAACTGATAATTATATGGTTACAATAGCAGAACGACTTAAGTCCGCCTATGCTAGAATTGCCTTAGCGGCAAAAAAATATCATCGTAATGAGCACGATGTCTGCTTGTTGGCAGTATCAAAAACCAAACCTGCTGATTTCATTCTAGCGGCTTATCAACAAGGTCACCGAGAATTTGGTGAATCATACGTTCAAGAAGCTGTTGATAAAATAACCCAATTAGCAAATTATAGCGATATTGTTTGGCATTTCATTGGCCCTATTCAATCAAATAAAACCGCCCTTGTTGCCAGCCACTTTGATTGGGTGCAAAGTATTGAACGTGAAAAAATAGCGCAACGTTTAAACGATCAAAGGCCCGCAGATAAAGCCCCTTTAAAAGTACTGATCCAAGTAAATATCAGCTTAGAGGACTCAAAATCAGGCTGCCACCCCGATAAACTTGCAAGCCTCGCTGAATTTATTCACCATTGCCCGCATTTAGAATTGCGTGGTGTCATGGCAATCCCAGCAAAAACTGACGATCCACAGCAACAAATACAATATTTTGAGCAATTACGTGCTTGCTTTGATAGACTTAAAGCCCAATATCCTCAAATAGACACCCTGTCGATGGGGATGAGTGGTGATGTCGAAGCTGCGATTGCAGCAGGCTCAACCATGGTACGCATCGGCACGGATATTTTTGGCCAACGAAGCTAAGGTGATAACTAAGATATGTCAGATAAAACAATTGCATTCATAGGCACAGGTAATATGAGCTACGCCATTATTGGCGGCATGGTAAAAAAAGGATTTGCTGCATCGAGTATTATTGCAACAAATCGTAACCAAGAAAAACTCGCTAAGGTAGCAGCGGATTTCGGGGTTAAAACCACCGCAGATAATAACCAAGCACTGCGCGATGCCGATGTTATTGTGTTGTCTGTAAAGCCGCAAATGATGGGTGATTTATGTCAATCATTTCAAGATTCGGGTATCGACTTTAGCGATAAGCTATTTATTTCTGTCGCCGCAGGCTTAACGGTTAAGCGGTTACGTGAAATGCTCGGACAAGACGTTAAGATGGTACGTTGTATGCCAAATACCCCGTCTTTATTAGGGCGCGGTGTATCAGGTTTATTTGGTGCTGGCGAAACCGAGCAAGAACACACTTTTGTGCAACAAGTATTTGAATGTACAGGTATTGCGGTATGGGTTGAGCAAGAGTCACAAATTAACGATGTTATTGCTGTTACGGGGTCATCACCGGCTTACTTTTTCTTATTTATGGAAGCCATAGAAGAAAAAGCCAAAGCACTTGGCTTTAGCGGTGAAGACGCACGTCGCTTAGTACAGCAAACAGCATTAGGTGCAGCTGAAATGGCACTATCTCAGCCTGAGATTAGTATTTCACAATTGCGTGCTAATGTGACATCAAAAGGTGGCACCACGCATGCAGCCGTTGAACATTTAAAAGCACACGGTCTGACTAACACTGTCGCCGATGCAATGGATGCCTGTATTGCTCGCGCAGAGCAAATGGAACAAGAACTTTAAAAGCACTTTGCTGCTTTTAGCCCTATTTATGTTTAAGGTTTTTAATTAAGGTACGTTATGAACGCCATGCAATTTTTAATAAGCACACTATTCGATCTATTTTTAATGGTCGTATTAATGCGCTTTTGGCTACAAGCCGCCAAGGCTGATTTTTACAATCCGTTGAGTCAGTTTGTGGTCAAAGCTACTTCATTTGCTGTTAATCCACTGCGTAAAATTATTCCAGGGTTAGGTGGTCTAGACTTAGCTTCGTTATTACTGGCGTTCATTGTCGCTGCTGCAAAAACTACTGCGCTGATATTTTTAGTAGGCGCGACATGGGAAGTTGGATTTGTACTGTTAGATGCGCTAGAAACGGTGATTAAAGAAGGCTTAAACTTGTTGTTTTGGGTATTAGTTATTCGCGCGTTATTAAGCTGGGTAAGCCAAGGCAACAATCCAGTAGAAGCGGTATTTCAGCAGCTAACTGAACCAATGTTAAGACCTATTCGTAAAGTGTTACCGCCACTGGGCGGCTTAGATCTATCAATTTTAGTGTTGATTATCGCGCTGCAATTTGCCCAGTTTCTGTTTATGGATTTAGTCGGCTAACCTTATCATTAACACAGAGGCCTACTAGGCCTCTTTTTTTAAGAGTCATTTATGAAAAAGCTCGCAAGTATTTTATTTTTTGCACTGGCAGGCATTACCTTTAGTGCTCACAGTGAACAAATGCAAGGCGCACAATACAAAGAACTCGGTCCATGGCAAGTACATTACATTGCATTTCCGTCAACCTTTATTCAACCACAAATAGCTAAAACCTATGGCCTAGAACGTAGTGGTTATAAGGGCATTGTAAATATTTCAATCCTTAAAAAAGATACCGATGCCACAGCGCAAACCGCCATTCTTAAAGGCACTGCTAAAAACCTACTTGGTAATAAGCAAACCTTAGATTTCAAAGAAGTCATCGAAGGCGATGCAATTTATTACCTCGCGCAAGTTGATTTTACTAACGAAGAAATTCTGCGCTTTGAAATTGAAATACAACAAGGTAATCAATTTCAAAAGCTGCAGTTCCAGCAAAAATTTTACGTAGATTAATTCATGAAAAAAACTTTAGTGTTAGCCACTGGCAATCCGGGTAAGGTCAACGAATTGGCGCAAATGCTAAACCCGCTTGAAATAAACGTTGTGCCACAAAGCGATTTTAATGTGCCAGAAGTAGCAGAAACAGGCACCACCTTTGTTGAAAACGCTATTATCAAAGCTCGCCATGCTGCAAAAATAACTGGGCTACCAGCTATTGCTGACGACTCAGGATTGGAGGTTGATGGCCTTAACGGCGCCCCTGGCGTTTACTCAGCTCGCTATGCCGGTGAAGGCGCTAGCGATCAAGATAATATTGATAAATTATTAAGCGAACTTGCTGACAACCCAAACCGCAGTGCGCGCTTTTGGTGTGTGCTGGTATTAATGCGTCATGCTGATGACCCTACCCCACTGATTTGCAGTGCGAGCTGGGAAGGTCAAATTACCTTAGCCCAAAACGGCCAAGGTGGTTTTGGTTACGACCCTATTTTTTATGTGCCAGAACTTGAATGCACCAGTGCGCAACTGACTAAACAGCAAAAAAATGCAGTTAGCCATCGTGGTCAGGCGTTACAACGTTTATTGTCTGAGCTTAAGCTCAAAGGCGGCCTGTGAATTTACCACCATTAAGTTTATATGTGCACGTCCCTTGGTGTGTGCAAAAGTGCCCGTATTGTGATTTTAATAGTCACGGTCAAAAAGGTGAGCTCCCTGAAAAGGAATATGTGCAGCATTTAATTGATGATTTAAAAACCGATCTGCACTTAGTGCAAGGACGTAAAATTCATTCAATCTTTATCGGTGGTGGCACGCCTAGCTTATTAACCGGTGAGGCCTACGTTAATTTATTAACGGCGGTGGATTCATTAATTGGCCTAAGTGAAAACTGCGAGATCACCTTAGAAGCCAACCCCGGTACGGTTGAAACAGGCCGCTTTAAAGACTATGTGGCAGCTGGCATTAATCGTATTTCGATTGGTGTGCAAAGCATGCAAGACGACAAGCTCAAAGCGTTGGGGCGTATTCACGGTGCCGATGAAGCCATATATGCCGCAGAGCAAGCTCATGAAGCAGGTTTAAATAGCTTTAATCTTGATTTAATGCATGGCTTACCGGGGCAATCTGTTGCTGATGCGCTGAGCGACTTGAAAAAAGTCATCGCCCTTAATCCGCCACATATTTCGTGGTATCAGTTAACGATTGAGGCCAATACCCAATTTGCATCTAAACCGCCAACGTTACCGGCCGATGACACCTTATGGGATATTCAAGAGCAAGGCCAAGCCTTACTTACTGAGGCAGGTTATCAGCAATATGAAATTTCCGGCTATGCAAAACCTGGCTACCAATGTCAACACAACCTAAATTATTGGCGCTTTGGCGATTATTTAGGCATTGGTTGTGGTGCCCATGGTAAGGTAACCGATGCTAAAACAGGCATCATTACCCGCACTGAGAAAGTAAAACATCCTCGCGGTTATATGGATTTAGCTAAGCCCTATTTATTTAAACAGTGGCCAGTTGAACAGCACGACTTACCGTTTGAATTCTTTATGAATCGCTTACGGTTATTTGAAGCCTGCCCAATTAGTGACTTTACAGCCTTAACTCAGTTACCGCTGCAAAGCCAAGCTGATGCGCTGCAACAAGCCATTGCCAAGGGTTTGCTTAAGCAAACGGATAGTCACTGGCAGGTAAGCCAAAAAGGTCATCGTTTTTTAAATGACCTGCTAGAATTGTTTGTGTAATAACGACCCAAACTTTACTAACAAATACACACTAATAATAATTAATAACCTTCAATGGTTTCTAACAACAAAAGGGAAAACATGCGTAAACTAACCTTTATCGCCGCCGCAGTGAGTATTGCACTGCTAGGTGGTTGCCAGCAAACACCAGAGCAACAAAGCACGCCAACTGTACAAGCACAACCTGTACAAAGCGAAATAGACAAAGCGAATGCGTTCTTCGAAGATACTTTTAACCGTGATGTGATGAGCAGCCCTGTTTATCAAACATACATGGGTATCAAACAAGACTACGACAAATGGGATGACGGTAGCGAAGCGCGCGTACTGAAAGATCATCAACAAACAAAAGATGATTTAGTGGTATTAAACGCTATTAACCGCGAACTCCTAGATGACACCACAAAAGTTAGTTATGACCTTAAAAAGCAAGACCTTGAAAACAGCATTGCTGATTTTAAATGGCGCTATCATAACTACCCAGTGAACCAAATGTTTGGTACTCACTCGATGATCCCGGCCTTTTTAATCAACCAACACCAGATTTCTGATGTTACCGATGCCAAAGCCTATATCTCGCGTTTAAATGGCGTAACCACGGTTATTGATCAACTGATCACCGATTTAGAAGTACGTGCTGATAAAGGCATTATCGCTCCTAAATTTGTATTCCCACATGTGATTGATTCAAGCAAAAATATCATTCACGGTGCGCCATTTGAACAAGGTGATGATTCCACCTTACTTGCCGACTTTAAACGTAAAGTTGCGAAGCTTGAAATTGCTCAAGCTGATAAAGACGCGTTAATCAGCGATGCTGAGAAAGCCCTTAAAGCGGCTGTAAAACCTTCTTACTCTAAGTTAATTAATTATTTAGCACAGCTTGAAAAACGTGCTGATGATCGTGATGGTGCTTGGAAATTTCCTGATGGCGAAGCGTTTTACAACAACGCATTAGCGCGCACTACTACTACTGATTTAACGGCTAAAGAAATCCACACCATCGGTTTAGCTGAAGTATCTCGTATTCATGACGAAATGCGCCAAATCAAAGAAAAAGTTGGCTTTAAAGGCGATTTAAAAGCCTTTATGCAGTTTATGAAAACCGATAAGCAATTTTACTTACCTAATACTGAAGCAGGTAAGCAGCAATACCTTGACGAAGCCACGGCACTTATTAACACCATGAAATCACGCTTAGATGAGCTATTCATTGTTAAGCCTAAAGCCGACATGATTGTTAAGCGTGTTGAAGCATTCCGTGAAAAAGCGGCTGGTAAAGCATTCTACCAACAGCCTGCACCAGATGGTTCACGCCCGGGTGTTTACTACGCTAACCTTTACGACATGGAAGCAATGCCAACGTATCAAATGGAAGCGCTGGCTTATCACGAGGGTATTCCAGGTCACCACATGCAAATTGCAATTTCGCAAGAGCTTGAAGGCGTGCCTAAGTTCCGTAAATTCGGTGGCTACACAGCCTATATCGAAGGTTGGGGCTTGTACTCAGAGTTATTACCAAAAGAAATGGGCATGTATGCAGACCCTTATTCTGACTTTGGCCGTCTATCGATGGAACTATGGCGTGCATGTCGCTTAGTGGTTGATACTGGTATCCACGAAATGAAGTGGACTCGCCAACAGGGTATTGATTACTACGTAAATAACACGCCAAACGCGACGTCTGACGGCGTTAAAATGGTTGAACGTCACATTGTAATGCCTTCGCAAGCAACTGCTTACAAAGTAGGTATGCTGAAGATTTTAGAACTTCGTGAAGCTGCCAAGGTTAAACTAGGCGATAAGTTTGATATTCGCCAATTCCACGATGTAGTACTTAAAAATGGCGCAGTGCCACTAAACGTACTTGAAAACTTTGTTGATGAATGGGTTGCAAGCAAACTAGCAGCTTAAGCATCCTTACTTTATAACATATACAAAGGCCGTATCTACGGCCTTTTTTATTGCCTGAAAGATAGATAAACACTTGACCAACAAGTGCTTTACGCTAGGATAAAGCAATTGATATACACGTAACGTATAGGATTAACAATGGATACATGTATCAGTCAACTAAATCAACAGATGCAGCAGCATCAGTTGCAAGCCATTGTTGATAGCTTTGCCAGTTTATCTTCAATACAACAAGCCATGCAGTTACAGCACTTATATAGCAGTGCGCAACGCATGAGTGTAAAATATACTTATCTGCAAAATATCGCCACACGCATATTAACTCAACACTCTCTACCAACAGCCATCATCAGTCAGCTAAATAATACCGAACAATTAAGTTTTTTTACCCCTGGTCTCAAGTTCAATCATGGTTTTACACAACAAAACCAACAGCAGCAAAATGTATTGCACCGCTTATTTAGCGAGTGTAGTGAGGCTAATTTACCGTTTAATTATGTACGTTCACTGATGCTATTTGAAAGTAACGAAAACTTGCTGCAAGCATTAGCGCAAGTTAATGATATCGGGCTGACCCCAGTTGCTAGTTACATTGCAAACAACCCAGCTCAACACAGCTTACCAAAGCATGAATTTTCGGCCTTGCTGGCATTAATGGAAGTTGAGTTTAAACAAAATCAGGGCAATATAAACACTACCGCATTCTTAAAAGCCTTACTCACGTTATCTCAAACAAGCCCAGAAAAGCCACTCAGTGACTATAAAATACTGCTCAGTGGCGCTTACTTACGCTGTAAAACAGAACAAGTTGAGCGCTACCTTGTACAACATAAATAATATTAATCAGATAAATAATATTCAACGCTGGTTACAACTCGCACTTTTTTGATCTGCGGAGTGTTTGAATCTCGGTCGATTATACTAAACTGCCCTTGTCTTGCGGTGCGAATTTTACCTAGTTTTGACTGTGAGTCCTTGGCAAATTTTAATGCCACTTCGCGAGCTTTTTCGGTGGCTTCTTGCACCATTGCTGGTTTTATATCGTTTAGCCCAGAGAACAAATATTCAATGCGGGTTTCATAGTTATCTTGCACAATCGCAATACCTTGTTTGGCTAGCTGGCCCACCTTAGTTAAGGCGTTTTGCACTTTATCAGGCTGCTGCGAATACACGGTAATATTTGCGCGGGCAATATAGCGAAACTGTTGATTATCAGCGCCATATTCGCGCGCTTGTTTATCAACAATTGATTGCCTACCTTGGCTGATCTCTTGTTCATCAAAGCCATGCAGTTTTAAAAAAGCGATCACTGCGGCATTTTTCTGCTCAACTCGTTCAACTAACTTTTCGAGGTTATTGTCCGCATCACTAAATTGTACCGGCCAGATCACTGTATCAGCAGTTACTTCACGCTCTGCTAATCCTTTAACCTCAACCGTGCGTTCCATATTTTTTACATCAAGCGCTGCTGATTTTAAAATCCATCCGCAGCCAAGTATAGCGACACTCAATACAGCTGCGCCAAGCAACTGGTAATATCCATTTGGCTTATTCATTTAGGTTCCTTTGATAATTATCAATGTTAAGTTGGTTTGATGCTCGAAAAATCAACTTAAACAGGTTACATTGAGCATATACCCAAACCACCTCAAGATGCGAGCGTCGTTAGCAAAAAGATTCTATTGCATCGTCGTGCTAAAAAACAAATAACCCGCAAGGAAAGACCATGAGTGTAAAACGCATTAGTCAGTTTTTCAATCCGACTTCGGTTGCCGTGATTGGTGCATCGAATAACGTTTCCCGAGCAGGATTTGTAGTAATGCGCAACTTATTACAAGGCGGATTTAACGGCCCTATCATGCCAGTAAGCCCGACTAATAGCGCCGTACATGGCGTGTTGGCCTACCCGTCTATTGCGGCGCTACCGAAAATACCGGACCTTGCGGTTATTTGTACGAACAAACACACTCTACTTAATATCATTGCAGAGCTTGGAGAGTTTGGCTGTAAAAATGCGATTGTGATCGCAGCCGGACTCAATCATGAACAAAAAACAGCACTGCAAGAAGCCGCTAAACAAGCCAAAGTATCGTTACTTGGCCCTAATTGTTTGGGTTTGTTGATCCCTCATATTGGCCTCAATGCGAGTTTTTCTCACACTATCGCAAGCCCTGGTAAATTAGCGTTTATTTCACAGTCCGCAGCTGTGTGCTCCACTATTTTAGATTGGGCAAAACATAAAGAAATTGGCTTTTCATACTTTGTCTCTGTGGGAGATTGTTTAGATATCGACTTTGCTGAACTACTCGACTTTTTAGGTCGCGATGCAAAAACGAAGGCTATTTTGCTGTACATCGATAACATTGAGAATATCCGCAGCTTTATTTCAGCTGCTCGTGCCGCTGCGTTTAGTAAACCGGTGATCGCCATTAAAACCGGTAAAACAGCGGCTGGAGCACTTGCTGCCGAAATTCACACTGGCGGCAAGCAAAGTTCAGATGCGGTGTATGACGCCCTCTTCCAACGCGCAGGTATGTTACGGGTAAATGATTTAACTGAACTGTTTGCTGCTACACAAACACTGGCCATGCATCCTAAATTATTAAAGGTGGAACAACTCACCATTTTAACCAATGGCGGCGGCCCCGGCGTAATGGCCGTTGATAGCTTATTACAAAGTTCTGGTAAGCTGACACAATTAAGTGAAGAAACCCGTGCGGCGCTCAATAAAGTGATCCCACAATCGGATATGACCTCTAATCCGGTGGACATTTTTGGTGACTCAGTTCCGGCACGCTACCAACAAGCACTGGAAATTTTATTGCATGCTAAGGAAGTAAAAAATCTACTGATCATTCACACGCCATCGGCCCTTGCGCCAAGTGAAGACTATGCATTAATTATCGCTGAAACGTTGAATAAACTACCGAAAATGGCGCGTCCTTATGTGATCACAAATTTTATGGGCGAAGATGCCGCCTATGCCGCCCGTCGTGTATGTAGCAACTACGGCATTCCTACTTATCGCACCCCAGAGGGCGCAGTTCGTGCCTTTATGCACTTAGTAAGTTATCGCCGTAATCAAAAACATTTAACCCAAACTCCAGAGTCAAACACAGATGACGCTAAAATCAATAAACACGCAGCAAAAGCGCTCGTGAATGAGTTTTTAGCAGAGCAGCAAAGCTATCTATCCACCCATCAAGCCAGCCAAATACTCGCTCACTATGGCGTTGAATGTATTCAAACCGAGGTCGCATACACGCCGACAGAAGCAAAAGAGCAAGCCATAGAGCTAGGCTTTCCTGTGGCACTGAAACTGATCAGCCCTAGCATTCCATCTAAATCAGAAGTCGGTGGTGTAGTACTTAATCTCAATGACGCACAAGAAGTTGAGCAAACCGCTTTTGCAATGTTATTAAGAATAAGAAACACCTACCCTGATGCGATTATTGAAGGTTTTTCGCTACAAAAAATGGCTCCCAGAGCGGGGGCCAATGAACTACGCATTGCCGTAAAAACTGAGTCTAATTTTGGTCCTGTAATACTTCTAGGAGAAGCCGGCACAGGTCTAGAGTTTGCTCAAGCAGCGGTTGCTTTACCACCTTTGAATATGAACTTAGCAAAATATTTAATTGCTGCGGCGCATGATAAAGGCGTGCTTAAAGATCGCATTTTGCCTGAGAAAGTTGATAAGTATCGCCTGTGTGCATTGCTTACGCGAATTTCACAACTGGTAATTGATCAACCCGATATAACTTCGCTTGAGTTAAATCCTATTTTAGCCAGTAATGGCCAGTTTTTGGTGCTTGATGCCACCATGACCCTGAGTCACTACCAAGTACAATCACATCGTAAACGCTTATCTATTCGCCCTTACCCAATTGAGCTGGTTAAACAAGTGACGCTTAAAAATAATACCCTTGCGACACTCAGACCAATAAAGCCAGAAGATGAACAAGCGCACCAAGAGTTTGATCAATCTCTCAGCAAAGAAGATCGCTACAAGCGCTTTTTTGGTGAGCTGCCGCAATTTAACCACGATCAACTCGCTAAAATGACGCAAATTGACTACGATCGTGAAATGGCGTTTATTATCACTCAAGACAACGCCACGCTTGGCGTCTCTCGGGTGTTAATGGACCCAGATAAAGTGCATGCCGAATTTGCTATAGTAGTACGCTCAAACTGCCAAGGCCTTGGCTTAGGTGGCTTATTAATGCGCGCCGCTATTGAGTATTGTCAAAGCCAAGGCGTACAATTTATTGAGGGTATCACCCTGCCGGAAAATACCGGAATGATTGAATTAGCCCGAAAACTAGGCTTTAAGATCAGCCGCGACTTTGAAGAAGGCAGTATAAACATGGTACTGAAGTTATAAGGGACTATAGTTGAAAGTAACGAGCTGGAAACACTGGCCTAATATCGACTTAAATGCTGACTTACTAGCAAAGTCAGTTATTAGATACCAAGATATTCATGATCATTGCTTTATAAAACTGAGCTGTAATAGTAATAGTGTATGTAGCGCATTTGGCATTAAACGGCACTTCAAACATAACCCATTAGGAACAGTTGAAAAAAACAGCTACCCCCATAGTTTATCAGCTTTGTTAGATGATAAAAAAAGCCCTAAAGAATTAAACGATTGTCCGCAACTACTCATAAATATTGAAGCACATAAACGTGTTAGCGAGCACTTTAGCAATGAGAACAAACTGTGTTTTGCAACGGTTTACTCTCCGCTTTATCATTTAAATTCAATGCTTGCGGGTACATTAACTGCAGCCGAGTTAGAGCGCGCACCTTACAAAAAGATGTTATCTTTATTAAGTGATATAACAGCACAATATATTGAAGCTTTACTATTAATTAAAAATGTTAGAATTTACTACTGCAGCTTTCATGCTTGTGGTGCATTTTGCAGTTATCAGCAATTTAAAACACTTGTAGCGCCTTATGATGAACAATGCATAGCGCAGTTAACACATCAAAACCACCTTCTTCACTATCATTGCAGTTCTTCCATTTATTTTGATTACCTAGATAGTAACAGGTTCTCTTTACTATCAATTGATGACTGCCACGATGTGGTATCTATAAAAGCTTTGCTCACTAGCTTCCCTGATATTACATTTGTAGGGCTATTGGATAAATTATTATTACCGCGCCCACTTAAAACGGAAGAAATTGAACAATTTTTATTATACTGCCGCCGCAACTTAGACCTTAATAGAGTCATTATTGCCCCAAGCTGCACTCTACCTGTAAGCATTAAAAACAATACATTATTAATAACATGTTCTATTGTGAAAGAACTGTGATTTTTATTTATATCTACGGAAAATAATCAATTGAGCATAATACATACAGAGTTAATAAAAGGCATTGAGTTATACCAAAAAAACCAATACCAATTAGCGCAGGCAAAATTTAAATATGTACTGAGCAAAGACCACTCATCTTTGATTGCACATCGTTATTTGACCGAAATAGCACTGATAGAGGGCACAGCAAAAAATCACATAGCGCCATTAATAGCTTGCATGGCAGCACACCCAGCTTCAAGTGAGCTTAGTTATACCTTAGGTATGTGCTACCAACAAGCACGTGAGCTTCCCTTAGCGGTTGCACAATATCGCCATGCATTAGAGATGTTTTTAGACACTCCACCCATCCATAGCTACAAACAACAACCAAAAGTTGAATTCGATACCAAAATACATGAGGCCTTGCTATGGAAAACCCTTGCCCTTTTACGCCAAGAAAACATTAAATCCTTTGCCACAGCAGGTAGCTTATTGGGCATCATACGCGAAGGTGCAATTCTCCCTTTTGATAAAGATATTGATATTGGAGTTGATTGGGGGCAAATGGAGCAGGCTATTACACTTTTAAAAAGCCAAGGCTGGCATGAACATATGCGCTCTTATGACTTAATTAACCCACGATGCTTTGCTCACCCAGATGGAGTGACCTTGGACATTTGTGGCTTTGGTGTTGATACCGCCAACCAACAAACTATTTGTGGGCTTTGGATGAGTGATATTCCCTTTGAGTGGAATAGAATTACACAATATCCAACCTTAAATTTAGTAGAAAAAACAACTCCCTTTGGCAACGTATGGCATCTAGCACAACCTGAACTGATATTAAGTGCGCTTTATGGAGATTGGCAAACACCCGACCCTCTTTTTGATACTATTTTATGCGCAAAAAATATTCGCTCATTCTCGTTATTAACACAGTGCTTTGTGTATTCAAGGCTTTATAAGTTATGCTTAATGAGTGAATGGGGGAAATTAAAACACATATTAAACCAACTTACTTTTTTTGATAATAACGACGAATTAATAAAAAAATTAACCGATAAAGCCGAAAGTATGCCTACATGACTCTAAACTCACAAATACATAGCTTAAATTCAGATAATAAAAGCAGTCATAATACGCGCTGTTTGGCTCTTGGTGTATTTGACTTATTTCATATTGGTCATTTAAATTATTTAAAATTTGCTAAAGCACAAGGAAGCGAACTGTTTGTTGCGGTTGCGTCAGATGACTTATGCTTTGAAAATAAAAATACGTTTCCGATCATTAATCAGCATGAAAGAATGGCGATTATAAGCGCACTGGCGATCGTGGATCACGTTGCCTTAGTGCCAAGTCCAATAGTAAAGACTCAGAGCACTTGTAAATGGATACAAGCATGGGGAGTAAATAAGGTGGTTGTTGGCGGGCAATGGCAAAATAGTGAGCGCTGGAATGAAGCCGCTGATGCATTACAAGCGTACGATATTGATGTCATGTTTGCACCACAAACACCTAATATTTCGAGCTCGGGTATTAAGAAAAAAATAATCACATCTTATTCCGATAGTTTGTAATGCACGTTTTAATTCTACATTACAAGTTTTTACCGCTTATATGCACACTCAATACGACAATGTACAATCTGACATAACCATATTTATAGCCTTTGAATAGTCGCTATAAGCTAAACTCTAAACCAGTATTATTTTTAAAAGAACACGGATTTAATTTGAATAATTTACGTAAACGCACAGCGCTATTTTTTGAAGGTAATGGGGAGTACCGTAAGACTGGTCATTACATCGATATATTTCTAATATCGCTGATAATGATTAATGTGATTGCAATTGTGCTTGAATCCGTGGTCAGTTTGGCTCAGCAATATAAGTATGAATTTTTAATACTTGAGCTTGTCTCGGTTAGTATTTTTGCCATCGAGTATTTACTTCGCCTTTGGTCATGCGTAGAACGTGCCGAGTACAAAAGTCTAGACTGTGGTAATTTTCAACGCCGTTTAAAATATTTACTCTCTCCTTTAGCCTTAATTGATCTCATGGCAATCCTGCCCACGCTCTTAATGATGTTTATCACCTTTGATTTACGTTTTTTAAGAGTGCTCAGACTCCTACGTGTTTTTAAGCTCACTCGTTACTCACGAGCAATGCAGCTACTTTTACAATCATTTCGTGATGAAAGCAGTTCGCTTTTGGCCGCATTCTTTATAATGGCAGTGGTGCTAATTTTAGCTTCCTGCGGAATTTATTTAATTGAACACGATATACAACCGGATAAATTTGGCTCCATTCCTGCGGCAATGTGGTGGGCAATGGCAACGCTGACCACTGTAGGTTATGGTGACGTTGTGCCAGTAACACCGCTAGGGCGTTTTTTTGGCGGCGTGATCACGTTACTGAGTATGGGAATGGTAGCAATACCCACCGGCTTATTAGCTTCGAGTTTCTCTGAACAGCTACGTAAGCGTAGGATCATGTTTAGTGATGCGGTGCATGAATGTCTGCATGATGGCGAGCTAGATGGCAAACTAGATGATGCGCAACTGGAGCATCTAGAGAATTTGCGCTGTAAGCTTGGTTTAAGTAAGCAAGAAGCAAACAAAGCAATTAAGTCTCAACTTAGTGCACGCACTAAAAACCTTTATTGTCGTCACTGCGGTGAACGCCAAGACTAGATATAGCTTCTAGTTAAAATTTCAACTGTTTAGGGCATCAACACCGCGATTGGTTTAATTGTAGTGTTGAATCTCAAAAACGTTATGACTCAGCAAATAAAACCCAAGCTATAAAAAAGAAGAAAGCAAAGAAGACCATACCTTTTATATAGCCAGTATTTCGAACTTTAAGCCAAAATTCTCTTTGAGTTTTTTGCTCCGTATGACTGAGCAAATAATCACAATGCGGGCACCTGTTTCCTAAGTACATAATCAAATTACAATTAGGACATCTCGCTGATGGCTTAAATTCGGACATATCCATAATAGTAGGCTTCTCAGGCTTCATAACTTCCTTGATTCATAATAGTTATTTTTTTGCTAAAACAAGTTAAGCTTAAAAATTCAAAAAAGTAACCATTTATAAACTCGGCACTGATATTTTCACCATTTAATAAAACTCTAGCTAGCATTAGTCTTCATTCAACAACGACTGCCAGTCTTTATTTAATAATGCGCTTACATCATCACCTGGGATTGGTTTACTGAATAAATAGCCCTGAAATAAATTACAGCCTAAGTTGCGCAAAAAGGTAAGCTGCTGCTTAGTTTCAACGCCTTCTGCGACGCATTCTTTACCTAAGCTTTTCGCCAATGCAAGCGTTGACTGAATAATCGCTTCATCGTCACTATCTATACCAATATCAGTTACAAAACTGCGATCAATTTTCAGTACATCGATCGGAAAGCGCTTTAAATAAGTGAGTGAAGCATAACCTGTACCAAAGTCATCCATATATAAGCGACAACCTAGTTGCTTCAACTTTGACATGCTATTTAACGCTTGCGGTGAATCATGCATCAGCACTGATTCTGTAATTTCAAACACCACAGAGCTGGCTGATACATCAGCATTAATTAGCGCACTGCGAATTTCATCAACTAAATTTTTATACTCAAAATCCAGTGCAGACAGGTTAATAGACACATACAAGTCAGGCTTTTGTAACTGCCACTGTTTAAGTTCAATCAACGCTCTAGCTAAGGTTTGCAACATAATTTTTGTGATCAAACCTATACTCTCAGCAGCAAGCGCAAACTCTTGCGTTTCATAGCTGTTATTTTCTGGCCAACGCAGCAATACTTCCAGCCCTTCGGCCTGATGAGTTTTAGCATTAACAATCACTTGGTAATGATTACAAAACGCATGATTTTGGTAGGCTTGAGTTAATTGTGATTCTAAATGCAGAGAGCGTTGTACATGCTGATTCATTTCTTGTTTATAAAATTGATAACAACCTTCCAAGCTCTTTTTCGAATGATACAGTGCAATATCAGCCGCTTTAATTAAACTTTTAGCACTGAGTGCATCATCAGGCGAAATCGCCACGCCAATACTTAAACTGACACTAATCGCTTGGTTGTTAATAATGATGTTGTCATTCAAGCTGGCCATCAACTTAACGCACAGTAAAACAACCTCTTCGATTTGTTGAATGCCCTCGACTAACAACATAAATTCATCACCGCTAAAACGGGCAACACTATCTTTGGCCTGTACACGCGATTTGATCCGCAATGCCACCGCCTTTATTATCTCATCGGCAGCTTCATGCCCTAGCGAGTCATTAAAATACTTAAAACGTTTGATATTAATATTGAGTAACGCTACTTTTGAATTTTGGCCTTTTGCCTGTTCAAGTGCGTGTTCAACCCGGTCATTAAATAAAGTACGATTTGGTAACCCCGTTAAACTGTCGTAATTTGCTAATAAAAACAATTCATTTTCAGCTAACTTTTGCGCATTAATATCAGTGAGGATAACCACATAGCTTTCTAAGCGTTGTTCAGTATCTGCCACAGCACTGACTTTAATTAATACATGGCGAGATTCACCATTAGCTAAATAAACGGTATCTTCTGCAGAAAAATGTTCACCAGCTTGCAATTCCTTCATTACACGTAAATAGTTAACCCTTACAACACGACTTAACCCTAAGTGTAATGAGCAGCTAGAACGATAATCAACAGGAAAGTTAAATGCGCTCTGCAGTGCTTTGTTGGTAGCTAAAATACGTAAACTTTTATCCAGAATAAAGACCCAATCGCGGGTTTGCTCAAATGCTGCGCCAAATAAACGGGCATGTTCTTCAAACACTAATTCACGAGTCATATTAGTATAAGTGCCGGCCACTTTCTCGGGTGTACTTCCTTGCCAAGCAACCACTTTGCCAAAGTCTTTATACCAGCGCCAATAGCCTAATTTATGGCGTAAACGATAGGTGCAGTTAAAATAGCCTTTCTCGGTGGATAAAAATTCTAACCATTCGATACGAAAATGTTGTTTATCTTTAGGATGTATTTTTGCTAAATAATCATCCAAATTAACCGATTCAACATCATAACCCAGCTCATTTTTAAGTCGTGGTTGATAAATGATTGGACTTGAAGATTGCCAATCCCAAACCCCTGAACGACTGCCCTCTAATGCTAACTTTAAGCGCGCTTCACTTTCTTGGCTTTCTCTATGGGCTGCTAATAATAATTGCTGAATTCGATTACGACGCATAATCCAAGCCGCAACTAATCCAAAAAACACCAGTGCGTAAAGCACTATAAACTGAGGCGCGCGCCATAGCGGGTATTTTACCACAATGTCCAATACTGCCGGTTGTGTGTAGTCGCCAGTAAGCGGATCTTTAGCCCAAATTTTTAGTTGGTATTTGCCGGGGTTAAGTTTTGGAAATAGCACTCGGTTATTATTACGGGTATAAGACTTTTGCCCATCAGAGAGTTGATACTCATAAATAATACGTTCTTGGTAGTTAAATGCCATTGCCGAAAAAGCCACTTCAAGACCTATATCGTCGTGCTCTAAGGTGATTGTTTTTATTGGTTGCTTAAGATCCGTAGATAATTCACGAGACATCAAATCAATGCTGGTTATATTTACATGATCAATTAAACCATGCCTAGGTTGATTATCATTTGGGTAAAAATAACTAAATCCCTTTAACGTACCATAGACTATTTGGCCGGTTTTTAAACGCGTAAATGCACCACTATTAAACTCGGTAGAGACCAGTCCTTCTGATGTCGTAAATTGCTGAAAATGTTTGTTTTCTGGATTTAATCGCCAGATCCCTTTATGACTACTCATCCAGATCATTCCAGCATCATCTAACACCATATCGTACAATAAGGTGCCGAGCTTATTTTTATCTAAATCTATGGTATACAACAGCTTGTAATTCGATGCATCAAGACCAATTAAGCCAAAATTCGATAACGTGATCCACAGCACATTATTATTATCAACAATATAAGACATTACATTAACGGCTACATTTTCGTGTTGCTGTGGCACGGTATAGATTTTTGTTAAAGCAAATGAGTTTGGATCAACCTGATAAAGCACCCCTGCATTATAAAATAACGGGGAGTCAGGTTTGGTAGATAAAGGCGGTAAGAAACCATAAGCTAAAAACGGTTCAAACTTTTCAAATTCACCACCTAAAGGAGTGATCTTTTGGCTGTCGATATTATAAACAAACATGCCATGATCAGAATGAACATAAAATAATTCACCATTTGGCATCAATACTGAGCCATGTATCCACCCTGTGATCAGGTGTTGCTGGCTTGGGTCGGCTGTTGTTGCAGGAAAAATTTCATAGCTATGCGGATCAAAACTAAAAATCCCGCGATTAGTACGCAGCCACAATTTATCTTTATAAGGAGAAATAGCGTAGATATTAAATTCAGTGGTAAACAAATCAGCTTGATAATCTTTTAAAAACACTTGCCCTTGATTAGTTTTTAAATCAACCGCAGTTAAACCATTATGAGTTGCTAGCCAGAGTTTATCTTCATACTCGGTTATGCCCCAAATAGAAGGGTGCGATAAACCATCACCGGAGAGCATGCTGGCATTAACATTTTCAAAATGATAATTATCATAAGGTAAATAAAATGCCCCATCACTTTTAGTAGCTGTCCACATAGCGCCGTTACTATCTTTGACAATATCGATAACACTTGGATCTGCCAGTGAGTATTTACTTTCTTTTACTCTATTATTTTTAGTCAGCTCACCGCTATTCAAATCGAGACTAAATAAACCTTTATCGGTGCCTAAATCAAGCACCCCATGGTCATTTATTATTTTCCAAATATTAAGATCGTTCAATATGGTTTTATTTTTAAAAGGCACATCTGGGCGCTCAAACATACTCGGTAAATCACTAATATCAACTTGATATAAACCACGTACGGCCCCCACTAACAGTTGCTCATTTTCGCCTATTGCAAACGACTTTATATAATTTTGATACACATGGTCTGGCTCGGTGCTTAAATGCTCTAATTTTCGGTATTGCCCAGTTGCTATATGATAGACATATGCGCCAGTACTGGCGGCAATGAAGATATAACCTTTGTAATGTAATAAATCGCGGATCACGGTATTACGAGTGCGCTCTGGTAATTCAAAAATAGTCTCAATTTGGCCCGTCGCTAAATCAAGGCGAGCAAAGTCCCAACCACGGCCAATCCATAATGACTTATTATCGGTGGCAACCATACTAAATACAGACTGACTTAAGACTTGTTCTTCACTGGTGGGTTTTGATAAAAATTGTTGATAACTATCGGTACTTGGATCATAGCGAAACAGCCCTGCAACTAACGATGCAATCCAAATATAACCATCCGGGTCTTGATATATAAGGTCAATAATTGCTTCATCTAATTCCCCGTTTGGCCCTGCAATATGTACTACCTGATAGCCATCGTAACGATTTAAGCCTCCTTCAGTCGCCAACCAAAGATAGCCGCTTTTATCTATCAACATGGTATTGACATAGCTTTGTGATAAACCTTCACTTGGCGATAAGCGTTTTACCTGCGCCATAGTAGCTTGGCTAGCAACAACAAAGGCGGCTAACAAAAAGAACACACTAGCCTTAAACCATTGACCCATCTAAATTTCCACGTGGTTGTTTTAACAAATTATTTTTACTAGCACTGCATAGCTACGATATTTCGTTGCTGATAGACAGTAAAGAGTGTATCTAAAGGTGGTGGCAATGTTAACACAAAGTTAAAGCCAATTGATTGATAAAAATCAGCTAAATAGTTATAAGCAAATGTATAAACGAGTGAATTTTGATTAGACAAGGTATGAATTAGTAGTTTTTTTGCAATTCCTTGACCGCGCCAAGCAGGTGCAACCAGCAAGGTAGACAAAAACAAATAATCACTGCGATTTTGAATTCTGCATGCCGCGACAATAACTAAGTCATTATAAACAACCCACACTTGATCTTGTCTGGTTGCCCGACCTCGGGCTTTATATTGATCGTAAAACTTATTCACTAAAGGGGTTTTAATTGGCTCTAGGCATTCAAAACGCAATGCCGTCATTAACTTTGCATCGTCGCTAAATATTGTTCAAATTGCTGCTTCAAAAACATCTGCTCTGCCACTGGCCGACTATGAATTGTATTGTATATTTGCTCACGAGTACTCTTACCACGCTTTATTTGATAAGCCCAAAACGATGCCTCGTAATCCAATTGAATTTGATATTTTTGTTCACGAGGTAGTAAGCATAAGTTAAACGACATAAATTACCAGTTATTACTAATCATATTAATGCCCAGAGTATAACAAACATTTGCCTAAAAGAGTCACGGCTAAACTTGCGCTTTTTAGCTTTTAAACGTAGATTGGTGGCGTTTTTAGTCCTAATATGGAAACGCTGTGATTAAGTGCTTTTTTTATCTCATATTGCTCTGTTATTCACTAACGCCACTGAGCACTATAGCGAACACGCAACATATGCTGTTTAATCGCCCAGCCGATACCCCACAGGCTCGCTATGTGATTGAGCTGATGACCCTTGCATATAAGGAACTTGGCTATGATGTACATATTATTGACTTTAATCACCAAAGCGCTTTATCTGCAGCGAACAATGGCACGCTTGATGGCCAATTAGGGCGAGTGGCCAGTATCAGTCAACAATATCAAAACTTGCATCCGGTTAACTTTGCGCTATTTGAGTTTAACCTTGTGCTATTAAAAAACTGCCAACAATGTACATTTGAGCAGCTAGACAATATCGCCATTCAAGTTGGTTATCCTGCAGCGCAGAGTTACCTTAACGAACACCCTTTTATTGGTGACATTATTAAGGTGAAAAGCGTCACTGCTCAACTTAATTTACTCACTCAAGGTAAAGTACAAGGTGTGATTTTACTCGACTTTTTATTGTCTACTAAACACCCTCAGTTTAATGTTAAGCAATTTCAAACTGAAATACTGGCACCAATAAAAAGCTATCACTTTTTGCATTCACGCCATAGCGCATTAATTCCTAAGCTTGAAAAAGAACTGCATAAACTCAATGAAAATGGCACAGTTCGTTTACTCAGGGCTAAACATAATCTTGATTAAAAACCAAAATCCCCCTGCTCCGATGGTGCTGACTTAGCGATAAGTGCTTGGCGCTTTTGCAAGTAACGTTTATAACGCTGTTGACACAAACTAATGACTTGCTTTTTTTCTACGTTTGAAAATGAATTCCAACCAAAGCGCTCCTCCCGACTTCGATAGCAGCCTTTGCAATAGCCTCGGTTATTTACCTCGCAAATGCCTTTGCAAGGACTTGGAATTTCAAAAATTTCAATTTGTTGCATAACAAACATCGGCCAATAAACACAACTTTAGTATAGCCCGTTTTTTAAACGAAAAAAAACCGTAACTTAATTACGGTTTTTTTGAAGATGTTTTACATTAGTTATTGGCCGCTTTCGCTACTATTAAACTCAACCTTACGATGAAATGGCTTAGCGTACATAGCTAACACCAGAGGTTTTAATTCATCTGGAACACGCGCCATACGCATCTCAAATGCCTGAGCATCGGCTTTATTAATCACCGCCTGTTTACAGCCACCAGCGATATAATTTCCTGGGTGTAAAAAGAACGAATCAATAATTTGCTCATCGATGGTTTTTGCCAGCTGCTCTGGTGATTCACACCCGTCTTCAATTGGTTGCCCAAATGCTAAATGAACATGCCCTTTGGCGGTACTAAAACCTTCAACAATACTGGCAATATCTTCACCCGCTGACTTTACATATTTACCATGATGCTGCTTATGATAAAGCTCTCTGGCTTTAGCTGTTGCACAAGGTTCATATTGATATGAAATTGATACTGGTACAATTTTTAGCTCACGTACATACTCAGCAAACTCTTTCTTTTGCTTACGACCATTAAGCTGCAACATTTTAAGTAGCGCAGGATCTGTTTGATCAAAGCCATCTTTAGCGCGGCCTTCTTTTTGTGCAATCCAAATTGAATCACCACCAGCAAGCGAATCGTAAATATAAGCTGAAAGCTGCGATAGTGCTCTAAGCATTTCTTTTGGCGCTTTAACTGAGCGCTTAACAATAAAGCTTTTATTTAAACGCATCAGTTCGGTGATATAAGGGATTTGCAGTAAGTTATCACCGATGGCGATACGGACTGTCTTCATTTTGTGACTGAATAAGCCCCAATTAATTAAAGCAGGATCAAGTACGATATCGCGATGATTTGAGATAAACAAATACGCTTGCTTTGGATCGAGTTGATCCAAACCAGAAAAGGTCACCTCAGTTGTGGTGCGTTTTACCAGCTGTGCTAAATACTTAGCAACGATTTGTTGAACTTGCTCAACACTGTTGATAGCGCCCCACTTTTTACGTAACTGATACTTTACCAATGTTCTAGATAAAAAGGGTACGGCTGATAAAAAACGCGGTAAGTTATATTTTGCAACTACATCAATAAACGCATTATCATCAATCAAGCGTGCAACCGAAGCGGCTACTTCATCATCATTGTAAGGTCTTATATCTGCGTACTTGTCCACTGGTTCACTCATTACTGCATCTTTAAAGTTAAAAAAACGGTGCGCTCGTGCGCACCGTTTATATTCTATAGGCGATTATAACTCAGACAACCTAAAATGCGAACTAAGTCATTAATTTGGTCCATTGTTTATATTTTATAACAGCTAAAAATCTTTTTAATAACATTCAATTATGCAATGCTCTTACCAGTGCTGCGGTATTTACTAAACGCTCCTTTAAGAACTAAACGCGCCATTAACAGTGCTAAAATAGTACCACAGAGAAGGGTTAACCAATGTGGTAGCACTTGATGTTCATCACCTAATAATGGTGTAACAACAAAGCCAAATTCAGCCACTAAATAATCGGTTAAAAAACCAAATATCAAAGCGACACCTATTACACCAACTAAATAAGCAACCACTGCACGCTTACCAAGCTCATTGGCAACCACGCCAAGCGTCGCGACATTAGTGGCAGGACCTGCCAACATAAAGACTAAAACAGCGCCAGGTGCTACGCCACTTAATAACAAACCAGCTGCAATCGGCGTTGATGCGGTCGCACAAATATACATGGGAATACTAATCACGATCACCACCAGCATAGCCAAAATACCACTGCCCCATTGGGTTAAAAATGATTCTGGTACATAAGTTTGCACTAAGGCTGCAAAGAACAAACCAATCATTAACCACTTCATAGTGTCTGATAGCAATTTGTTACAGCTAAAACTCACTGCCTGTTTCATCTTTTGCCATTGGCTGGCTGGTGCTGCACTTGATGTATCGCAACAACTTGCCTTCTCTTCAACCGCTGCTGGTTTCGTTGAACAGCAACTAACCTTCTCTTCGACCACTGCTGATTTCGTTGAGCAACAACTTATCTTCTCTTCAACCGCTGCTGGTTTCGTTAAACAACAACTAACCTTCTCTTCGACCGCTGCTGGTTTCGTTGAACAGCAACTAACCTTCTCTTCGACCACTGCTGATTTCGTTGAGCAACAACTTATTGTCGTTGCTCGCTTTTGCTCATTATTAACTTCACTGGTGTGATCTGTAGTTTGCGTTTTTTCAGCATCACGCCCCACTAAGACACCAGCGACAATAGCACTGCAAATCGCCGCTATTGGACGAATTATAGCCATAAAAGGACCTAGTAACACATACGATACCGACACCGAATCAACCCCTGTTTCTGGCGTCGATACTAAAAACGCAGTGGTAGCACTTTTTGAAGCGCCTGCACGTCTTAAACCAATTGCAGCAGGTATTACACCGCACGAACATAATGGCATTGGTGCGCCAATTAAAGCAGCTTTAACAGTCGTCCAAAAACCTTCTTTTCCCAAGTGTTTATTTAAGAAATCAGCCGGTAAGTACACATTTAATAACCCAGCTATTAATAAACCGAGCATTAACCAAGGTGCAGATAATAAAAATAACTGCCAAAAATTATTGATTAAGTCCATCAATGTCCTCCAAAGTGGTTAATATCGAACAGTTATCTGCGGGCTCTTTGCCTCCGCAGCACTTATCAGCTAACACGGATAATGATTGATGAAAACGTGTTAATTCAGCAATACGCTCTGCGACTAAGTCACGCTTTTGTATTGTTAAGTTTTTAACTTCATGGCAAGAATGCTGATGTTTTTTAAATTTAATTTGTAATAGTTCTTTGATCTCAGCCAAGCTAAAGCCAACATTTTTAGCGCGCAAAATAAACATCATTTGCTTAAGATCGGTTTGGCTATAATCTCGATAACCTGCTTGCGTTCGCGCTGAAGGCGTTAACAAAGCATGCTTTTCATAGTACCTTAGGGTATCTGTAGAGACACCTAATTGACTGGCAAATTCGCCTATTTTCATCACCGTCTCCAATTAACATATTATCAACTGATGCTGAGTATAAACCTTAGAGTACACACCAAGGTCAAGCATTTATAAATTTTTATTATAAGGAAAGCTCATGAATATTACTCTTCTCGATACTGCTACGCTTGCAGGCACATCCCTTGAACCTTTTCAAAAACTTGGCAACTTCACTAGTTATTCACTAACCAGTCCAGCACAAGTATTAGCGCATAGTGCAGGCGCTGATGTCTTGATCACCAATAAAGTGGTACTTAATCGCGAAACACTGGCAAAACTCCCTGAATTAAAGCTCATATGTGTAGCCGCAACTGGCACTAACAATGTTGATTTAGTCGCCGCTAAAGAGTTTGGCATTGCCGTTACCAATGTGGCCGGGTATTCAACACCTTCGGTTGTACAACATACCTTTGCACTGTTCACCAATTTACTGGGTAATACTCACCGCTACATTGCTGATTGCCAACAAGGGTTATGGCAACAAAGCGAGATGTTCTGCCGCCTTGATTACCGTTTTAATGATATAGGAGGTAAAACTCTGGCAATTATCGGTTATGGTTCGCTTGGTAAAGCTGTTGCGGATGTTGCACGTGCTTTTGGTGCCAATGTAATTATCAGTGAGCGTAAAAACCAAGTAACTAGAGAGGGCCGAACAGAATTTTACCAAGCAATAAAAACAGCTGATGTTATTAGTGTACACTGCCCTTTAACCGATGAAAGTCGTGATCTGATTGGTGCTGCTGAACTTGCTATGATGAAACCCAATGCCATTTTAATTAACACCGCGCGCGGTGGTATCGTTAATGAAGCTGATTTAGCCAACGCACTGAGCAATAACCAAATTGCAGGAGCGGGATTTGACGTATTAAGTAAAGAACCAGCTGCGAAGGATAATCCATTGGCCGCTTATCGTGGTGATAATTTAATACTGACTCCACATATTGCATGGGCCAGTGAAGAGTCAATCATTCGCTTAGTAAAGCAAGTCAGCTTAAATATTAGCGCATTTAGCCAAGGTGAAAGTTTAAATAGACTGGTCTAATCAACTAACTTTTAGTTAGTCACGCTATAAAAGGTGGTTAAATATAATTCACCACCTTACAAAAAAATCTAATTCATTGATTTTAAATAACATAAAATATTGGCTAGTTCTTTGCTAGCTAATAGATAAATTAAAATCAATATTTAGTATCCAGGATAAAATAATGAAAAAAGTACTTTTAATTGCCGCGCTTGCAGCCCCTCTTCTTACTGGTTGTGTAATTGCAGTATCCGATGGTGAAGCACAAACACACTGGGCTGGTAATAGTTCAAGCTGGGAAGAACATCATCAATTTAATCGTGAAAGCATCTCAGGGCTCACTTTAGATACCAGCTATCAAAATGTATTAAATAAATTAAAAACTCCCGACTTTACAGAATTATTAAAAAAAGACGGTGATGTATACCAAGTACTATTTTATGCCACCCACAGTATTCACTCTGACGGAAAAATGACAAAAGATGAATGTACTCCACTGGTCTTTAAAAACGAGAAACTGATTGGTGTGGGTGATAGTATTTATAATTCACTTAGCGCCATTTAGACACAAAACTAAAGCAGTAAAGAGTGGAGCATATTCACTCTTTATTTGCTGTAGTAACTGACTTTACTAACTTGCGTCAATAACTCGAGCGATAATTTTATCGCGGCCACTATCTTTAGCTTGATATAAACCTAAATCGGCTTCTTCAAGTAATATATGCTCAGAATAAACTTGACCAAACTCAGTTGTAGCAACCCCAATACTTATCGTAATGTGAGCGGCATTGAGTGATGCTTTATGCGGGATAGCTAGCGTATTAACAGCATCTCTGAGTTTATTAGCAAATTTTAATGCCTCGTGTTGGTTGGTATCGGGTAACACTGCGGCAAATTCTTCTCCACCGTAGCGCGCAACAAAGTCAGTGCCACGCTCACACGCTGCAACTAATGCATGTGCAACACGTTTAAGGCAGTCATCCCCGGCACGGTGACCGTAACAATCGTTATAACGCTTAAAATGGTCTATATCTATTAATAGCACCGATAACGGTGTACCAGCTCGACGGCTGCGACGCCATTCTCGCGATAAGCTTTCATCTAAATAACGCCGATTAGGTATTTCTGTCAGCCCATCAATTGAGGCGAGCATTTCTAACAAATCATTTTTTTGCTTGATCAATAATTGATTACGCACTCGTGCACGTACTATTGCGGGACTAAATGGCTTAGCAATATAGTCCATTGCGCCTAATTCAAACCCTTTCGCTTCATCATCATGGCTTGTATTAGCTGAAATAAAGATGACTGGAATAGCGTGCGTAGTTGAATTTTCTTTTAACTGAATTAACACCTCATAGCCATTAATGCCGGGCATTACTATATCGAGGATAATTAAGTCAACCGCCGTTGATTTAACAAATGTAAGGGCTTTTTCACCACTTTCAACTAAAAATATTTCGTGATCATTCGCTAATGTTTTTTCCAACACTAATCGATTTAATGGGTCGTCATCAACGATCAGTATTTTGGCTTTCTTCAACATTTACTGAGCCTTGTATTTGAATGTATCTATTTACTTGTACTAATTCGAACTCTAACTGACTCAGGGATATTTGCCCTACGTCTGGTGTCTTACGTAGTCTACTTTCTAACTGCTGAGCGGTAGCACTTAGGCGATTAAAGCCAAGGTTTCCTGACACACCTTTAATACTATGCACTAATCGTTCCAACGCTTTTGTTTGCATCGGCACTTTTAATTGCTGCAGATGGCTTACACACAACTTAGCAAGTTTACCCAACATTACCTGTAGTAAATCATTATGGCCCGAGAATTGTTCTAATGCAAAAGAATGATTATAAAAAACAGCGCCGGTAATTCTCAGCTCATTTATCGCCGCTAATAACGTCGCTGCAACTACTGGTTTTGTTAAATGTTTATTCATACCTACGGCAAGTGAGCGTTGCTCGTCAGCTGCTTCACAATGCGCAGTTAGCGCAAAAATAGGTAATTGCTGTTGATCATAACGTTGTCGCAATAAAGCGGTTGCTTGTAACCCATCGACTTCTGGCATTTGAATATCCATTAAGATCAGATCAGGCATGACTTGTGCAACCAAATCTATCCCTGCCATCGCCGAAGTTGCTGTCATTACATTAATATGTGCTTGACTTAAAATATTACTAATAATATCTAAATTAAGCTGATTATCATCAATAACTAACACTAGTAAGCCCGCAACGTTGAGTTTACTCTCTGCCGTTGTCAGATTTACATCAGGGCGTTTAGATATCGGCTCAACTTGCTGTATTCGTTGTACTAATGCAGAACTTTTCACGCTGCACATTTGCATACCTTTAAGAGTAGGCAGCGGAGTATTTGGAGCATTTTTAACAACATAAAGCTGCGTGTTATTACTCATCAATGCTGTTTTTATATTGTCTCGCGTTATTACTCTCGGTAGATCAACGTCATTAATGATGATCCGCTGATAATCTGCTAATACAGCGTGGTCTGTTAATTCAGCTAACTCAAAAAATTCTAGCTGTTTTAATGGCGCTAATGCGGTAGGTAAATTAATTCCCCGCTCAGAATGAATCACTAAAGTATTGTGCCAGACGATAGGATCGATTTGAGCGGCAACATTAAAGGTTATAGTAAAGAAAAACTCACTGCCTTGGCCTTTATTGCTGACAACTTTAATTTCAGCTCCCATTAATGCCACTTCGTGTTTGACTATAGCAAGCCCTAAACCAACGCCTTGGTGGGTACGAGTGAGTGATTCGTCGCCTTGCGTAAATGCGTCAAATAATCGACTCTGATCAGCTTTATCAATACCGATCCCGGTGTCGATCACTTTAAAACACAGGGTTTGTTGTGTTGGCGTCAATTCAACGGCTGTTATTTTCAAAGTGATACTGCCATGTTCAGTAAATTTCACGGCATTGGTTAGTAAATTACCGAGCACTTGCTGTAAGCGAATGTAATCGCCGACTAACTGCGGAGCAATTAGCGGATCAATATCGATATTAAAAGCCAACTCTTTTTGCTGGCAGAGCCCTATTAATACACTCTCGCAGCTGTCAACAAGTGCAACTACAGCAAAATCAACTAAATCTAATTGCACTTGGTTATTTTCGATTCGCGCAAAATCAAGCATTCGATTAAGCATGGTTAATAAACTTTGCGCAGCATTTTTTGCTTGAACTGCATGCTGTTGCTGCTGCGCTGTTAAGCCTTGCTGAGTTACCATATCAATAAGGCCTGTCACAGCATGCAGTGGCGTGCGTATTTCATGGCTTAAGTTAGCAATAAATCGGCTTTTGGCCTCGGTTGCCCGCTCGGCATCTTGTTTGGCCTGAGTCAATGCACTGACATCTTGAATATGAATAACATAATAGTAAGGTGCTTGTTGCTCATCCCATACTAAAGAGACACTCAGCTGCCACCAGCAATTTAGCTCTTCTTGTCCTAAAGTAAGATGGTAAACTTTCTTTTTCTCACTCAGCAATAAAGCTAAAAGCGTTGCTATTTCTTGCCACTGTTGCCGTGGAAATAAATCCACTAATAATAAATCCTGCTCAGTTTTATCAATCTTAAAAATCTTTCGCGCAGTTCGATTAAGTTGTAATACGGTCTGTTCAAGTGAAAGTAAAATCACCCCATTAGCTGCATACTCTATGGCGCTGCGAAACTTAGACTCTGACGCTTTTAATGCCAAAAGAGCTTGTTGTTGGGCGGTTATATCCCGGCCAATTCCCATTGAACCTAGTAACTGATTTTGATCGTTATAAAATGGCGCGATGGTTAATTGAAAGGTTTGTAGCTGGGTTTCAAGTCGTTGCTCAGCTTTCATTTTGGTTGTTAAAACTTGTTGCTCTAATTCACTGATCTGGCCATTATCATCACTAATATCACATAACTGCTGACCAACTAACTGCCCTTGCTCAATACCTATGTATTGTTCATAAGCACGATTACATCCTAAGAATGAGCCATCAATGTTTTTAAAATAAATAAGATCTGGCACACTATTGAGCATAGTATTCAATAATGCTAAATGGCGTTCTTTAGCCTCATAACTGCGTGCGAGTTCACGGGTCTTTATTTTTACTTGATCATCAAGTTCACTATTTGCCTGCTGCAATGAGTTTACCAACTGCTGATTTTTGTTAAGTACCCACTTGATTCGGCTAAACCACGGCTGCCAGTTTGCTGGTATATGATAATTTGAATAATCTTTATAATGCTCCTCATTTTGCTCAAGATACGCCATTAAATATGTCATGGGTTTCACAAAAATACGCTGGCTTAACCATAACAAGGTACTGAACATCATCACTAAAAACATACTCAAAAAAGTAAGTTCAATTAATACATCAGTTACAATCGGTGAGGCTAATTCATCATGTGATGCAAAATAACCCGCATAAATTGGTAGCTGCTTTTGCGCTTGTAAAAGAGTGAGATTACCCTGATTATCTAATTCTGCTAATGACGCTTTAGCTGAAGGCCAATACTCCGCTAATGGCGTGTCTTCTTCAATATCGTAAAGTGAGCTGATAATGACGTGCTGCGCACTATTTAAAAATATATATTCGCCACTGCGCGGCGATATTTTTTTTAGCCATTGCGATACTGCCGATAAGTCATAAATCAAAATAATATAATCTTCACTGCCCTGCTCACGCGCACGCCCTATTGATAAGTAGTTTTTACCAGCCACCTCTACTATCGCACTTGATGTCAGTGAATTGTCAGCCAGTGCTGGGCGCAACTGGCCATCCAATACTTGAGTTAACATTAGGCTATCTTCGTCACGACGACGTTTTATATAAACAAAGCCTTGCTCATTAACATAAGCAACTGCCGATAAGGATTGAATTAACGATAATGCGGTATTAAAAGCAGGTCCCAAGGCGATCACTTGCTGCCATTGAGCTATCGCATTAGGAGTGGTCGAAAACTTACCTTGCCCGACAATTTCACCGCCTCCATCAGGGATTTTTCGGTAATAATAATTCTCTTGCTGATTAATATCTTCAAGCCATTGCGGCTCAAATTGATACGACAAAGGTTGCTCGTATAAAGAGAACAGTGTGTTGATCAAGCCATCAGCACCATTCATAGCATGCTCAACTTGCGCTGCTATATTAGCAAAATCCGCTTCACGTTTAGCAACAGCGCGATCTAATTTAATATTATATAAGTGTAAACATAATAGAAAAGCCACCAGCAGCGGCACAATAAGTGCCACAGCCAGTGAACGATAGTAATGTTTTAAAGGTAGAAAATTCAATCTACAATCCGATGCTTGGCGCTAAATTTGTCAACAAGGTTAGCGAGCCAAGTGGGACTGCGCAAGTTATAAATTTTCTTCCGCAAACGATGCTAAACGGCTTCTCACCACACCATTTAAGTTAACCGTGGCGCTGCCTTCAAAATCTTTAAAGCGCTCCACAATATAAGTTAAACCAGAAGTAACTGGAGTTAAGTAGTTACTATCTATTTGCGCAAGGTTACCAGAGCAAATTAACTTAGTACCTTCACCACAACGGGTAATAATAGTTTTCAGCTGTGAGGCGGTAAGGTTTTGGCTTTCATCTAAAATGACCACGGCATTTTGAATGCTGCGACCACGCATAAAGTTAACTGATTTAAACTGTATGTTGGCCTTTTCCATAATATAGTTACGGCTTGAAATAGGATTTTCGTCACCTTTGTGTAATACCTCTAAGGTATCGGTGATCGCAGCTAACCATGGTGCCATTTTTTCCTCTTCGGTACCTGGTAAAAAACCGATCGACTCAGCAATTTCAGGAGTATTTCGGGTGACAATTACCTTATCGTAAATACCTTTTTCAACCACCATTTCCAAAGCACAGGCAAGCGCTAGTAATGTTTTTCCGCATCCTGCAGGACCTGTTAAAATAACTAATTCAATACCGGTATCGAGTAACGCA
Source organism: Pseudoalteromonas sp. SR41-8 (assembly GCF_014163915.1). Lineage (NCBI taxonomy): Bacteria > Pseudomonadati > Pseudomonadota > Gammaproteobacteria > Alteromonadales > Pseudoalteromonadaceae > Pseudoalteromonas > Pseudoalteromonas sp. SR41-8. The sequence continues at coordinate 72,721 of NZ_JACJEE010000011.1, read as the reverse complement.
TCCATTGCCATGCCTTGATAAATATTTTTTGGCTTTACTCCCCATGCCGACTGATGCATTAAACGCTCAACACCGATATCTTTGAGCATAATATGCTGCTCATCATAAGATTTGACTCGTGCGGCAAACTGACCGCTGTCATCAAGTAAATATTCATTGCAAAATACATCGGGGATCAAACTTTTTGCCACTTTATGAAACGCATCACGACCATGTTGTTGTGTTTCACATTCGCCCACATGCTGCCAAAAATCGCCAGCAATTTTTTTATAACCACTGGAGAGCAAAGCAATATCATCAATCAGCTGATCGGTACGATAATCTTCAACAAATTTAAGCCCTGCGCCTTTGGCCTTTAAACGCATATTAATATCTTTGGTAACTAACACCACTTTGCTATTAGGATGTTGTTTTTGTAGGTGCACGGCACAATTGATAATACGGTGGTCATTTTCGTTGCCAGGTAAACCTGAGATAGAATCGGCAAATAAATGATCATTAACAATAATAAGTGTGCCAGCCGAAGACGCTTTGGCCTTTTTATTACTAGGTAGAGCGACGCCTTTAAGCATTTGTTCTGGTGTGGCATCTTTGAGTACTTCATCCAAACCACGAATGGCCACACGGGCATCACGGCTGACATCATGCTTACGATCTTTTATATGATCCAGTTCCTCTAAAACTGTCATGGGAATTACAACATCGTGTTCTTGGAATGATAAATACGCGAGGGGTTCGTGAAGCAATACATTGGTATCTAGCACATACATTTTACTATCAAGGTTCGAAGCTTTTTCCATAGCACTTTCCTTACGTTTTATGATTTTTATGCTATACACAACTAATCAAGTAAAACGGGTGAACGCTCACCCTGAAAAACTTAATTGCTAGGTATATTCTAAGTTTAGCTTAGATGTCATAAAAGTCTGTTTTATGACAAACCTTTTTTTGTTTTGAATTAATCCTTATTGCAGCAGCTTTAATAGGAATAATTCACAGTTATTAAATTAATTAAAAGTCAGCTGGTTCGTGCCTTGCAGTGGTGTTAGGTAACAGGTAACATAGCCGCCTTTTTCTTCATAGACGAGACATACATGAATTTTTCCTTAGGTCAGCGTTGGATCAGTGATACAGAGTCAGATTTAGGATTAGGCACAGTGGTTGCCCTTGAGGGCCGTCAGGTCAGCATTTTATTTCCCGCCAGTGGCGAAAACCGTGTTTACTCAATGCTAGAAGCACCGGTTACCCGTGTGGCATTTAATCCTGGTGATGTGATCAAAAGCGTTGAAGAATGGGAACTTGAAGTCGAGTCAATTGAACCTATCGGTGATTTACTTTGTTATCACGGCACTCGTATTGATAACGGTGAAAAAGCACAATTAAAAGAAACGTTTTTAGATCACTTCATCAAATTTAATAAACCACAAGACCGCTTATTTGCCGGTCAAGTTGACCGTTTTGATCGCTATACATTGCGCTATCAAACATGGCAACACCAGTTTGAACGCCAACAATCACCTATTAAGGGGTTGATTGGCCAGCGCGCAAGCTTAATTCCGCATCAGCTTTATATTGCACAAGAGGTCGGTAAACGGTTTGCTCCTCGAGTATTATTGTCTGATGAAGTAGGCCTTGGTAAAACCATTGAAGCAGGGATGATTTTACATCAACAAATTATCAGTGGTCGCGCAAGCCGAGTGCTCATCGTAGTGCCGGAGAACTTGCAGCATCAGTGGTTAGTTGAAATGCTGCGTCGCTTTAATTTACACTTTTCAATTTTTGATGAAGAGCGTTGCGATGAAGCATTTGCCGACTCACCAAATGTATTCGACACTGAACAGTTAGTACTAACTAGCCTTGAGTTTTTAACCAAGAAAAAACGCTGGTTTGAACAAGCAACAATGGCTGATTGGGATTTACTGATTGTTGATGAAGCGCATCATTTAAGTATTACCAACGGTAAACCAAGCACTGAATATCAACGTATGGCTGAGCTTAGCCAAGATATTCCAGGGCTGATACTATTAACAGCAACACCGGATCAACTTGGTCACCGCAGCCACTTTGCGCGCCTACAGTTACTCGATCCTGATCGCTTTTATGACTACGATGCCTTTGTTGCTGAAGAAAGTAACTATAAGCATGTGGCAGAGGCTGCTAATCAATTATTACAACAGCAAGCCCTTGATGACAACGCCAAAGCCACGCTAATTGAGCTGTTAAAAGAAACCGACATCAGTAAGGTGCTTGAACAAGCGCAAAATGGCGATGCAGCGGCCCGTAAAGAGATTTTGGCGATGTTATTAGATCGCCATGGCACAGGCCGTATTTTGTTTAGAAATAGCCGTAGCGGCATTGACGGCTACCCTAGTCGCAAACTACACGCCTACCCGATGGCGATGCCGAAACAATATAAAACGGCAATTTCAGTATTGGGCAATATGAGCGGCATTAAAAATGCAGAGCTTAGCGCGCAACGCGCCCTATTCCCTGAAAAAATATTCCAAGAGTTTGAAGGCGAAAGCGCTAGCTGGGGACAATTTGATCCTCGCGTAGAATGGTTGATCGACACCCTAAAAACCCTTAAACGGGAAAAAGTCCTGCTTATTTGTGCTAAAGCCGAAACCGCTATCAGCCTTGAGCAAATCCTGCGTGAACGCGAAGCGATTAAAGCCTCAGTGTTCCATGAAGGCATGACAATTATTGAGCGAGATCGCGCCGCTGCATTCTTTGCTGATGAATACGACAATGCACAAATATTATTGTGCTCTGAAATTGGTTCAGAAGGTCGTAACTTCCAATTTGCTCATCACTTAGTGTTATTTGATTTACCACTGAACCCAGATTTACTTGAGCAACGTATTGGTCGCCTTGACCGTATTGGCCAAACTCAAGACATCAACATACATGTACCGTACTTTGAAAACAGCGCACAAGAAGTATTACTGCGTTGGTATAACGAAGGCTTAGATGCCTTTGAAACCACCTCAAGCACCGGGCAACTTTTGTATAAAGAGTTTAAAGATGAGCTACTTGAGTTTATTGCCGCCCATAACTGTGATGAAGACGAGCTAGAGCCATTACTAGAGCAAGTAGCCGGTCAAAACGCAGTCCTGCGTAAACAAATGGAAAGCGGGCGTGACCGTTTGCTTGAGTTACACTCATCAGGCCAAGGTGCAGCAGACTCGCTGGTTGTTGATATTGAAAAACTAGACAACCAGTTTGAACTACCAAGTTATATGATCAACGTGTTTGATACCTTTGGCGTTAGCCAAGAAGACAAAGGTGAAAATACTATTATCTTAAAGCCAACTGAGCATATGCTAAATCCGTCATTCCCAAGTTTAAAAGATGACGGCATGACAGTCACATTTGACCGTGACACAGCACTGGCACAAGAAGATGTGCATTTCATCAGCTGGGATCACCCTATGGTGCAAGGCACCTTAGACATGATCTGTGATGATGACTTTGGTACTGCGTCAGTCGCATTACTTAAAAACAAAAAATTACCACCAGGCACCTTTTTTGTTGAGCTAATTTACGTAGCAGCAGCCATGGCACCAAAAGCGCTGCAAGTTGGCCGCTTTTTACCGCCGACGCCGATTCGTATTTTGCTCGACAAAGCCAGTAATAACCTAGGCGATAATGTAGGTTTTGATGGCTTTAATCAGCAGCTTTCTGCGGTAGGCCGTCAAACAGCCAGTAAACTTGCTGGAGCACTACAAAGTGCGATTCACCCAATGCTTAAAACAGCACAAGAAATGGCGCAAACTAAGTTAGAAGTCATTCGCACTGCGGCGCTTGAGCAAATGCAACAATCGCTCAGTGAAGAGCAGGCGCGTTTAGCTGCTTTAAAACAGATAAACCCAAATATTCGTGAAGAAGAGCTTACCTTCTACGACAAGCAACGCACTGAACTAACAACTTATATTGGCAAAGCCCAGCTGCAACTAGATGCCATTCGCTTAATTGTGGTATCACATTGATTTGAGGGCTGAGCTTTAAGTTATAAGCTGTAAGTTTTAAGTTTAAAAAAGCGCGGTGTATTAAGTTACAGCGCGCTTTTTTATTACATGTTACGCTGAAAACCCACGCCTACAAGATATTGCCTATTCGTAGCAGCGATTTTATATCACGACAGAGGTTGTTTCGAGGCTGAATGTTATCCCGTACTTACACTTTGCATTTGCGCGGGGTAAACCCGCGCCTACAAAATACTGCCCATTCGTAGCAGCGATTTTATATCACGACAGAGGTTGTTTCGAGGCTGAATGTTATCCCGTACTTACACTTTGCATTTGCGCGGGATAAACCCGCGCCTACAAGATATTACAAATTTGTAGCAGCGATTTTATATCGCGACAGGAGTTGTTTCGCGGCTAATTTTACCCCGAGCTTACACCTTTCATTTGCGCGGGGTAAACCACCCACGCCTACATATTGGTAGCAGCGAGTTTACCTCGCGATAAAGCCCATTATTTACCACTGAGGGCACAAAGGCGCTTCGCGCTACACAGAGAAACCAAAGTAAAAAATCACTTATTTCTTCTCTGTGTTCTCGGTGGTGAATTCATCACTGAACGAACTTTAATCTAATTGCGCGGGGTAAACCCGCGCCTACGAGATATTGCACATCCCGTAGCAGCGATTTTATATCGCGATTTTTCGAGGTACAACATGGGGAAACCAAATTACTCAGGTCTGCCTTTATTGCGCTTACCTAATAAATACGCGTCGCGAAACTTCATAAAATGCTGTTCAAGCTTAGTTGCTGCATCAACCTCCCCAGCTAGTGCTAAAACCATAATGGCCACTTCAGCGGTGCCAAGTTGGTGTGCGTGAGGGGCTACACGTAAGCGATAATCTGACAGTTTTTCTGCGGTAATTGAGAGGACTGGCAGCTCGTCTAAATACGGGCTTTTGCGGATCATTTTTTTCGCTTCACGCCATGTGCCATCTAAAAAGATAAACAAGGGACGTTTATTAGGCTGGTGTTGTACATCAGTAATAACGCGTGCGGTATCTTCAACATCTGTAGCAGGAAAGATCACCATAGGTTGATATTGCGGGTCATTTAATAAGGCTAATAGTTTATCGTCAGGATCAGTTCTGTCCCAACGAAAAGCATGATTATCAGGAATAATTTCAGCAATTAATCGCCCTGTATTAGAGGGTTTAAAACTCTCGTTGTGATACATAAGTAAGCATACCGCCGCATGACTATCAGCCTGCTCTACACCATCACAAATACAGTAATGTTTCGCGATTAAGCATCGTTCACAGCGATCCATTTTACCGCCACGGGCATTAAACTCACGACGAGACTCACTAATTTGTTGAGCGCGTAAAACCAGTACTGAATTACTTGAGGTATTAGTCACTACGATTACCTATAAATTGATCGGCGCGTATTGTAGCTAAAATCAAAATGAATTGATATCTGCTATCAAAACGTTGCACCTCTGTTTTAAGCGTCAAGTAAAAGTACTTACTAACTAAATATTATGGCAGTTAAACAATTAAAGGGCTCCAATCAAAAATAAACTGTTATCAATAAATTACTGGTTACTCATGCTCAATGAAGCATTGATTCCAGCAAATATAATATCAAGCGATCCATCAACATCATCAACTGTTAATTGAGCTGTACTATCACAACTCATCGACATAGAAAAACCATGTAAATAATCAGCAAGTAAATTTAGTGAAGCCTTTTCTGCTGATACTTCCAGATTTAAATCCTTTGTAATTATTTTAAATCTATCAATAAAAACGTTAGCTGGGCTTGTAGAATTCATAGACAACAATGTTTGCAGCAAACCATCATATTTACTTAAAAGTGCAACATAGCTTTTTGAGAGCTTTCGTAACTCTACCTCCCACTCTAAATCATTCTTAGGTATATACATCTCAAAAATTAGAGATGTTGTTAGCTCTTCTAACAGCACGTTTTTATTTTTAAAATAATAATATATTGCCATTGCATCTACATGAAGCTCTGCCGACAAAGATCGAATACTCGGTATCTTACCGCTAGTTAACATCAGTTTTTTAGCCGTTTTTATTATTTCCTCACCGCTTAATACCTTTGATTCTTTTTGCGGCCGGCCTCTTTTTTTAACCGTCATAACCCTGCCTAATTTATTGAAGTTTACAAAAATATTCTACAGTGTAGAATATTTGATATTAATATAGAGTCAACATAAGAGACAACTATGGCTAATTTAGCATTTATAGCAACAAGTTTGGATGGCTACATTGCAGATAAAAATAATGAAATTGATTGGTTATATTCAATCCCCAACCCTAATAATTTAGATATGGGATTTGTTAAGCATATGCAAAGTATTGATGCCTTAGTTATGGGCCGCAACACATTTGAATTAGTGTTAACGCTAGAATGTGAATGGCCATATTCAAAGCCTGTATTTGTTTTAAGTAATACACTAAGCAGTGTGCCAGCAAGCTGTGAAGGTAAATTTTCTATAGTAAAAGGTGATTTACGAGAGTTAACTACAAAACTTCAAGATGATGGCTATAAAAATTTATATATAGATGGCGGTGTGACAATTCAAAACTTCCTAAAAGATGATCTGATAGACGAAATGATAATTACCACAATTCCTGTTTTATTAGGTGCTGGTATTTCGTTATTTGGTCAGCTGAAAGATACTCTCGAATTTCGATGCATAAAGTCTGAAGTATTACCTCATGGTATTAGTCAAAGTCATTTTAAAAGACACAGAATATAATTTAAAACAGTTAAAATTCCTTTCCTCCTCCCCTCTCAAGTTAATATTTTAATTTACGATTGAGTAAGTCTGTAGGGAGAAACCCCCTCATACAAACTTACTCAATTTTGATTAGCTGGTATTCAGCCTCAAAGCAAAAATGTCACATTACAGAATAAAGGTAGCAACTTTTTCGTTTAAGTCAGTTGCGCGATCTTTAAGCATTTTGGCTTGACTTAAATGAGTCATCGCCGACGAAGTGATTTCATCAGTGACATCTTTTATCGCGACCGTGTTTCTGGTTATCTCATTTGTTACTTGAGTTTGCTCCTCGGCTGCAACGGCAATTTGTCCCGCCATATCGGAGATCTCATTCACTGCTTGAGTAATCTCTTCTAAAGCTTGTGCTGCGGCGTTGACATCGTGAACACTATTATTAGCTAAACTTTTACTGCTATCCATCAAGCTAACCGCTTTTTTAGTGGTATTTTGCAACGTTTCAATCGTGGTATAAATCTCTGCAGTAGAGTTTTGAGTTCGATGTGATAACACCCGAACTTCGTCTGCGACAACTGCAAAACCACGGCCTTGCTCGCCGGCACGCGCCGCTTCAATCGCAGCATTTAATGCTAGTAAATTAGTTTGCTCTGCAATCTCCTGAATCGTCGTTAAAATACTTGAGATTGCTTGTGCATGCAGGCTCAGCTCACTGATCACTACTGTGGTTTCATCAATTTCTGATGCCAATGAGTTAATCGTGGTTCTGGTTTTATCAACTAAGCTTTTCCCCTGAATACTGCTTTGCGCCGACTGCTGGGATGCGGCAGCGGTATTTTCAGCGTTAGCTGCAATTTCATGAGTAGCACTGGACATCTCTGTAACTGCGGTAGCAACCATTGTAACTTCTTGCTGTTGGCGCTGTAGTTCATTAACGCTTGATTGATTGGTTAACAGACTTTTCTCTGCATCTGAGTCTAGATCAGTCGCTAGTTGACGAATATGACTGATCAGCTGATGTTGACTACTTACAAAACTATTAAAGCTATCAGCTAACATGCCGACTTCGTCTTGGCTGTCGACTGTAATACGCTGAGTTAAATCACCATTGCCTGCAGCAATACGAGATAACGCTTGCGACACGCGACTTAGTGGCCCTAGTAGCAAACTTAACAACCAAGAAATAGATAATACACTAATGATCAGTGCTAACGTTGCCAGTCCTAACTGGGTGACCATCAAGCTTACTAATGGTGCCTCTAACGTTTGTTTGTCGAGTACAAAAACTAGCTGCCAATCTGTATTTTGGATTTTTTCCCCCCAAAGTAGCTTATCCCGAGCTTCAGTTTCAAAATAAACAGGCGTAAGTTGGCCTGTTTGGCTACTTGATTCGATTAGTCGGCTGCTTAATTTAGTCTCAATATTGGTAATTTTACCCATCAATTTACTTGAGTCTTTATAGGCGATCACAGTACCGTCTTCATGCATCATGATGGCATAACCGTTTGCCGGTAGAGACATATTGCTAACGCTATCGACAATACTCGCAATTGACACATCACCGCCAACCACACCATTGCGCACTGGATGAGCTATGGTAACGACCAATAGATTAAAGGCCACATCCAAATAAGGCTTGGTAATTATGCTGCTACGAGCTTGTTGTGACTGCTGATACCAAGGACGTGTTCTAGGATCATAACCTGAGCGGTCAATACTGGGATCAGAGTCCACCATCAGCCCGTCGCGGTTACCAAAATAGGTTAATTGAAAATCGCCAGATATCTGTGCTTGCTGCAATGCATTAAGCGTATCACCTTCGACTTTAGTGGCGACAGAAGCGATCACTCGCTGACGATCGGTTAACCATGCTTCGATACGCGCGGCTTGCTGTTTACCTGCTTGCCTCACACTATCAACACTGTTTTGCAGTAACAACGCTTTTTGCGTGGAGTAGCTATACCATGACAATAATACAACAACAATTACGAGGGCGAGAACAACCGATAATAATATTTTTTTCTTTAGTGAATATGAATTCATATTGAGTGCTAATACTGACTTTAATTAAATTGAAATACGGATATAAATACAGCTTGGGGTTAGCTTAATTTAGAGTATGAATTGAGAGACAATTCTCAATCTTGTTCTATTTTCGCATACAAGATTTAAATAATAAATTAAAATCAAAGATTTAAGAGAATATAAAAAGAAGCATTATTAATTCAATGTAAAACTTAAATTAATAACCTAACGAGTGTAAATAAATAGCACGGTATAAATACTGCACGTATATTATTATTTAAAATAATTGTAACGCCTAGTCATTATATTAAATTAAGCAAAAGTAATAAGCCGTGACGACGGAGCAGTCACCCTGTATGAAATCCATATTATAGCTCTACTTTTCTGATCATCATCTGTGAAAGGGTTTAACAGGGTTTTTCTAGTCAACGGTTTATCTTCTTCATTAATTTTTAGTAGTAACGCTTTTCCATCAATCTCAGCGCTTGTAATACTAGTATCAAAGTAGATTGGTTGTCTTGCTTTTTGCCACTTATGACTTAAAACTTGTAACTTCCCTAAACGCAAAAAGCCCCGCATTTTCATGCAGGGCTTTTAATAATTTTGTAAAACTGTGATTAACTCATTGCAGCTTGTAACTTTTTCATTGCTGTTTTTTCAAGTTGACGAACACGCTCTGCAGATACGCTGTATTTTTCAGCCAGTTCTTGCAGTGTTGCTTTATCGTCTGATAACCAACGAGCACTAACAATGTCTTGTGAACGTTCATCTAGGGTTTTTAACGCACTAAATAAACGTGTATGAGATTGCTCTTGATATTGTTGCTGTTCAACTTCTTCAGCTAAATCATTACTGCCATCAGTTAAGTATTGCACAGGCGAATAGGTACTAGTTGGTGCGTCATCGCTGTCGTCACCGGTTAAATCAAAGCCCATGTCTTGGCCGCTCATGCGCGATTCCATTTCACGAACTTCTTTTTCACTCACACCTAGCTCACTCGCTACGGTAGCAACTTCAGCTTGGTTAAACCAACCTAAACGTTTTTTGTTTTTACGAAGATTAAAAAACAATTTGCGTTGCGCTTTAGTGGTCGCAACTTTAACAATGCGCCAGTTTTTAAGTACAAATTCGTGTATTTCGGCTTTGATCCAATGCACTGCAAATGAAACCAAACGTACGCCCACTGATGGGTCAAAACGTTTTACTGCTTTCATCAGGCCGATATTGCCTTCTTGGATCAAATCAGCTTGCGGTAGACCGTAACCTGAGTAACCTTTAGCTATATGTGCAACAAAACGAAGGTGAGACATGATGAGTTGCTTTGCAGCGTTAAGATCGCCATCTTCCTGTAAGCGAGTCGCTAACTCTTTTTCTTGCTCAGCACCTAGCATAGGTATAGTGCTTACCGCTTGAAGGTAACCGTCCATACTTGCGCTTTGCTGTCCAACTGTGAGTGCCATTGCGTATAAATCTTTACTCATTTTTCACCTCAGTGATAAACATTTGAAACCATCTTAGCACTCTTTCACTTAGAGTGCTAACTTCAATGTAAAACTTTTTTTCGATTGAAGCAAGTGGTTTTTTCAGTGTTTTTTATTCTACTTTAAACGCCTGAATAAGCGATGAATTCTAGCTTTGCGGTGAGTTGGTTATGATAAAGCCATTCACCACAACCAACTTAATCAATGATTATAAAAAATAATTGTTACACTTTATCGGGTTCGATTTCTTTTATATATCGATTAACAGATAAGTAGGAGCCAACAAACCCTAAGCTGGTTGCAAGCAGCACTAACGCACCAAACTCGCCTAAGCTTAAGCCGATTAAATTAAAGTTAGTTTGATACACTCCAGCGACTTGGGTGACTGCAGATCCAAGCCACCACATCATGAGGGCCACACATATAAAAGCAAACAAACCACCAACAATGCCATACCAAATGCCGGTCCATAAAAATGGCGCATGAATAAAGGTATTGGTTGCACCGACTAGCTTCATCACTTGGATCTCTTCTTTCTTATCCATAATTGATAAGCGAATAGTGTTGCCTATGATCAAAGTTACCGAAGTCAGTAATAACAACGCGATGGTGATCACGCTTTCTTTTAACAGGCTTAATAATGCATTTAAACGTTCAAGCCAGGCAATATCTAATTTACCAAAATCGACTTCACGCTCTGCTTCAAGCTTTTTTAATAATGCTTGCGCGGCGTTTGGTTGACGATGGCGAGAAGTCGGCGTGACGATAACAACATCTGGCAGAGGATTGCTATCTAAATATTCAAGTGCTTGGCCAAACCCTGATACTTCTTTAAATTCAATGAGCGCATTTTGTTTAGAAATAAAAGTGACATTATCAATTTCAGGGTAGAGTGCTAAGCGTTTAACAAGCGTTTGTGTTTCTTGTTCACTCATAGATTCTTTTACAAATAATGAAATCTCTGCAGCTTCTTCAAAGCCACTGCTGACCTGCTGCACATTTTTAACCACTAAGTACAAGGTCGCTGGTAAGGTTAAACTTAAACCCAACACCGCAATGGTCATCATTGACGCCATCGGTGTGCGCCACATTTCGCCTAGGCTATATACACCTTGGCGAAATATATTCAGCACAAAGAAATATCCGGCTGCAAAAACTGATTTTTTTACTCGTTCATTTTGGCTTTTTCGGCCTTTGAATAACAAACTCATAGTGTTGCCTCTGCCAATGGATCTTGACTCATGCGACCATCTTTTAAGGTTAAGCTACGGTATTTCATTCGCGAGATCAGCCCTAAATCATGGGTGGCAATTAAGACTGTAGTGCCATGATTATTAAATTCTTCAAACAAACGCAAGATATCCATGGAAAGCTCAGGATCTAGGTTACCTGTTGGTTCATCTGCAAGTAATAATGGCGGAGAGTTTACAATTGCCCGGGCAATCCCAACTCGCTGTTGTTCACCACCAGAGAGTGTTGAAGGGTGGCATTTTACTTTATCTAGCAAGCCAACTTTATCAAGTGCGCCATGCACACGCTTTTCAATTTGCTTATGATGCGTACCTTCGATAATTAGCGGCAAGGCAACATTATCAAAAATAGTGTGGCGCTCTAATAAACGGTGGTTTTGAAATATGATACCAATATCACGGCGGACATAAGGAATTTGCCGCGATTTTACTGCATTTAAATCAACGCCATTAATAAAAACATGACCCGCCGACGGGCGTTCCATTAAACTAATGAGTTTAAGTAAGGTACTTTTACCAGCACCACTGTGACCAGTTAAAAAAGCCAATTCACCCGGTTTAACATGAAAATTAACTTTTTCCAGTGCTCGGTGACCACCGGGATATGTTTTGCTGACTTGCTGAAAATTTATCATTTTAGTTATCAATCATCCACAGCTGAAAAGGGAGCAAGCTCCCCTTTGAAATTTAAACTTCGTCCTCATCTTGGCTAAATAGCGCATCAATGAAGTCATTACTATTAAATGCACGTAAATCATCAATGCCTTCACCAACACCAATATAGCGGATCGGAATATTAAATTTATCGGCGACGGCAAAAATAACCCCACCTTTGGCTGTACCATCTAACTTAGACAATGTAATACCGGTAAGGCCAACACACTGATTAAATAAGTTCACTTGGCTAATTGCATTTTGCCCTGTGCCAGCATCGATGGTTAGCATCACTTCATGCGGTGCATCGGGATCAATTTTCTTCATCACTCGGGCTATTTTTTCAAGCTCTTGCATCAAGTTGTCTTTATTTTGCAAGCGACCAGCTGTATCTGCAATTAACACATCAACGTTACGCGCTTTGGCAGCTTGAAATGCATCAAATATCACTGAGGCACTATCAGCACCGGTGTGCTGTGCAATTACTGGGATTTTATTACGCTCACCCCATACTTGTAATTGCTCAACCGCAGCTGCACGGAAAGTATCACCTGCAGCTAACATGACTGATTTACCTTGATCCTGAAATTGCTTAGCAAGTTTACCAATGGTCGTTGTTTTACCAACTCCATTAACACCCACCATTAAAATAACAAATGGTTTTTTATCAGCAGGAATTTCTAATGGCTGTTCTGCCGTTTTAAGCATCGCCGCCATTTCTTGCTTCATTAGCTCATATAATGCATCACCATCTTTTAACTGTTTGCGGTTAGCCGCATCAGTCAAACGATCGATCAGCTTCATGGTGGTATCAACACCTAAGTCGGCTGTTAATAGCTGAGTTTCAAGATCTTCAAATAATTCATCATCAATTTTCTTACCAGTGAAAATCGATGCAAAGCCAGAACCTAAGTTTACTTTGGTTTTTAATAAGCCTTTTTTAAGACGAGCAAAAAAACCTTCTTTCTTAGGTTTTTCAGCTGTTTTTGCTTCCTCGATAGCAAGCTCTGCCGTTAATCGCTCTTGCTCTAAACGCTCAGCTTCCGCCTCTTCTGCAGCAATACGTTGTTGCTCTACACGTTCGGCTTCAGCTTGCTCTGCGGCAATACGTTGTTGCTCTACACGCTCAGCTTCGGCCTGCTCTGTGGCAATGCGTTGTTGCTCTGCACGTTCAGCTTCGGCTTGCTCGGCAGCAATACGCTCTCGCTCTACACGTTCAGCTTCGGCTTGCTCTGCAGCAATACGCTCGCGTTCAACACGTTCAGCTTCGGCTTGCTCGGCAGCAATACGCTCTTGCTCTACACGTTCAGCTTCGGCTTGCTCTACACGTTCAGCTTCGGCTTGCTCTGCAGCAATACGCTCTCGCTCTACACGTTCAGCTTCGGCTTGCTCGGCAGCAATACGCTCTTGCTCTACACGTTCAGCTTCGGCTTGCTCCGCGGCAATACGCTCTTGCTCTAAACGCTCAGCTTCGGCTTGCTCTGCTGCGATACGCACTTGTTCTACACGTTCAGCTTCAGCTTGCTCGGCAGCAATACGCTCTTGCTCTAAACGCTCAGCTTCAGCCTGCTCAGTAACAATACGCTCTTGCTCTAAACGCTCAGCTTCGGCTTGTTCTGCTGCAATACGTTCTTGCTCTAAAAGCATTGCTTCTTCTTGCTGTACTAAACGAGCGGCTTCATCGCGGCGTTGTTGTTCTGCTTGTTCTGTTGCTGCTAATTCAGCATCTGTGATAGCTTGGCGTTCAGCATCACGTGCCTCAGCTTGCTCTACAGCAATACGCTGTTGTTCTAAGCGCTCTGCTTCAGCTTGCTCTGCAGCAATGCGCTGTTGCTCTAAGCGCTCAGTTTCAGCTTGCTCTGCAGCAATGCGCTGTTGCTCTAAGCGCTCAGTTTCAGCTTGCTCTGCAGCAATGCGCAGTTGTTCTAAGCGCTCTGCTTCAGCTTGCTCTGCAACAATGCGCTGTTGTTCTAAGCGCTCTGCTTCTGCCTGCTCTGCAGCAATGCGCTGTTGTTCTAAACGCTCAGCTTCAGCTTGCTCTGCAGCAATGCGCTGTTGCTCTGCGCGCTCAGCTTCCGCCTCTTCTGCAGCAATTCGTTGTTGCTCTAAACGCTCAGCTTCAGCTTGCTCTGCGGCAATACGCTGTTGTTCTAAGCGCTCAACTTCCGCTTGTTGGTTATCGGCCTCTTGGGCGGTCTGCTCTACTTGTTGGTTTTTATCTGACTTACCAAAACCAAACCAAGACAGGAATTTATTTTTTTTTGCCATACTTGCTAATAACCACTTATAAAAATCTGATAAACTAACGGTAATACTTTGTGTATTCGCTGCATTGCTTTAAAACAAAGCCGCTAATAACCACAACATATTGTCTAAGATGCTCATAGTAACACTTTTAGCGCAGTTGAAAAATGACACGCTACTATATGATTGCAATATTATCTGAGCTGGATTCTAGATACCATTTTTTAGTGAGCTAAATGAGAAATAAATCACCACAAAAACAAGTGAGTAATAAAGCCAGCGATGGTGCTATTAGGATCATCAGCGGGCAATTTCGTGGCCGTAAATTACCAGTAAAAGATGTACAAGGTCTTCGTCCAACCACAGATCGTATCAAAGAAACGGTATTTAACTGGTTAATGCAAGATACTCGCGATACTAGAGTACTCGATTGTTTTGCAGGTTCCGGTGGATTAGGTTTTGAAGCACTCTCTCGTTTTGCTCTCAGTGCACGCTTTTTAGAGATGGATAAACTAGCAGCCAACCAATTACAAACTAATATTGACACGTTAAAACTCACTAATGCTGAAGTAATTTGCACCGACAGTTTGCTTTATTTAAGTAACAATACTCAGCAACAACAGTTTAACTTAGTGTTTATTGATCCACCTTTTCGCCAAGGTTTAGCCCAAAAATGCTGTGATTTACTCACTGAAAATGACTGGTTAAGTAAAAACGCCCTCATTTATGTTGAAGTTGAAAGCGAGATGAGTGCGTTACAAACACCCAGCAATTGGCTGTTATTGAAAGAAAAAGCGGCGGGACAAGTATTTTGCCGCCTCTATGAACTACAGTAAAATTAGTAACATAGAAATATTTTTTGTTTCCACTTGGAGCAGACAATATTTATCCTTTACATGTGGTGCGGCTTCGGATTACAATACTGCACCATTTTTGAACCACTTGATCATTGTTTGATCAACTTGAGCAACGCTCATTATTTAGGTAGGTGAATTTTTAATGCCAGTAATTAAAGTAAGAGAGAACGAACCGTTTGACGTAGCACTTCGTCGCTTCAAGCGTTCATGTGAAAAAGCAGGTATCCTTTCAGAAGTTCGTCGTCGCGAGCACTATGAAAAGCCAACAGCTGAGCGTAAGCGTAAAAAAGCTGCAGCGGTTAAGCGTCACATGAAGAAGCTTTCTCGCGATAACGCACGTCGCGTTAAATTATATTGATCAGTATTGGTCTTGTATAAATGAGCCTTTTAATAAAGCTAAAAGATGCGCAAAAAGATGCGATGCGAGCGAAAGACAAATCTCGTCTTAACCCAATTCGTATGGTGCTTGCTGCAATCAAGCAGCGTGAAATTGACGAGCAAATAACACTTGATGATGACGGTATTACCGCAGTATTAGTGAAGCTTGTTAAACAACGCCGTGATTCTTACACTCAGTATACTGATGCTGGCCGTGAAGATTTAGCCGAAATTGAAGCCAATGAGATTACAGCTCTTGAAGAATTCTTACCTCAACAATTGAGTGAAGAAGAAATCATAGCTCTTATTGATGCGGCTATTGCTGATACTAACGCAGCAGGTATGCAAGATATGGGTAAAGTAATGGGTATAATCAAAAGCAAAGCTGAAGGTCGCGCCGATTTAGGTAAGATCTCTGGTTTAATTAAGCAACGATTAACTGCCTAATACTCCCACATACAGATGTATGATTTAAGCAAACCGAGCCATGTGCTCGGTTTCTTCGTTTTTCGCTTTAATAAAAATAGCATTTGTGTTCAAATCTAAATTGTAGAACTAAATTATCTGATATTTCGTTCACCTTATTTTCTATTTATCTCAGGACTACACTTTACTAATGGCTGGAAAGATCCCACGTAATTTTATAGATGATTTACTTGCCAGAACCGATATTGTTGAGCTAATTGACTCCAAAGTTGGCTTAAAAAAAGCGGGCAAAGATTACCAAGCCTGTTGCCCTTTTCATAACGAAAAATCCCCATCATTTACTGTATCTCAAGACAAACAGTTTTATCATTGCTTTGGTTGTGGTGCGAACGGCAACGCTATTTCATTTGTTATGGAATACGACAAGCTTGAATTTGTTGATGCCATTGAAGAACTTGCAAGCATCCTAAATCTCGATGTTCCCCGAGAGCAAGGCACCAGTAATGGTCCAGAGCGTACCGCAGAACAAAAACGCTCAGATTACGATTTAATGCTCCATAGTGCGCGTTTTTATCAACACCAGTTAAAACATCATGCTAATTCAGCAACCGTAATAGACTATGTAAAAGGCCGAGGCCTAAGTGGCGAAACAGTTAAAAAGTTTATGATTGGTTATGCCCCCAGTGAATGGGAAGGCCTTTGCCAACAACTTGGCCGCAATAAAGAACAAAAAGAGCAATTAGTTGAGCTAAAGCTGGCCTCAGAGAAAACCCCTGGCCGCCAATTTGACTTCTTTCGTGATCGCTTAATGTTCCCTATTCGCGATAAACGTGGTCGTGTTATTGCCTTTGGTGGCCGTGTGATGCAAGCGGATCAAGGGCCTAAATATTTAAACTCGCCAGAAACCCGTATCTTCCATAAAGGCTTTGAACTATATGGATTATATGAAGCAAAACAAGCGCATAAAAAACTTGAACATGTGCTCATAGTTGAAGGCTATATGGATGTAGTAGCACTGAGCGAGCAAGGTATTGAATATGCAGTAGCTGCGCTTGGTACCGCCACCACCGCTGAGCACATGCATACATTGTTTAGAACCACAGACCGAGTAATTTGTTGTTATGATGGTGACCGCGCTGGCCGAGATGCCGCTTGGCGTGCACTCGAAAATGCCCTGCCCTATTTAAATGATGGCAAAGCGCTACTGTTTGTATTTTTACCAGACGGTGAAGATCCCGATTCATTAGTACAAAAAGAAGGCAAAGAAGCGTTTGAACTACGTTTATCTCAAGCCGATGATTTTACCAAAGTGCTGTTTAATAAACTCAGCCAAGAGATTGATTTAACTAACGATGCAGGTAAAGCTAAGCTTCTTAGTGCTGTGCTTCCGTTGATTGAAAAAATCCCTAGTCAGTTTTATCAAGAAAACTTATTAGAGCACTTAGGTCGATTAATAGGCCGCACTAAAGAGCAGTTAAACAATCGCTTAAAAACACCTAAACAGCAGCATGCGATTGAGCGAAAATTTAAAATTACGCCAATGCGTCGCGCAATTGGGTTACTAATTCAGCATCCTAAGTTAGCCAATACAGTGCCCTATTTAGCTGATTTAGCACAAATGAATATTGCTGGTATCGCCTTACTTATTAAGCTACAACATTGCGCCTTACAAAATAGTGACATTACTACAGCGCAATTAATTGAATCATTTCGAGAAACACCCGAGTATGAAGCGCTCATTAAGCTCGCTACTTGGCGTCATGAGATCAATGACGACCGTTTAGAGGACGAATTTAAAAATACTTTCAGATTTATTGAAGATCAGTGTTTAAATTATCGACTCGAGACCTTATTAATAAAAGACAAGACCCAAGGGCTTACGAGTGAAGAAAGGCTAGAATGTTTAGCCCTTACTCAAGCGTTAAAAGGGTCGAAAAGACACTAACAGCTAGTCAAAAATGAATTATGCTGTTATACTGTGCTATTCACTGCGTCAAATAATACTTAGCTTGGCTTAATAAATAAGCGAGCTGGCGCCTGTTGTATCAACTTATCAGAGTGGAAGAAACAATCTCTATGGATCCAACTCCTCAGTCACAATTAAAACTTCTGATTCAAAAAGGTAAAGAGCAAGGTTATTTAACTTTTGCAGAAGTTAATGATCACCTTCCACAAGATATTATCGATTCAGATCAAGTAGAAGATATCATTAGTATGATCAATGATATGGGTATCAAGGTTAGCGAAAACGCGCCTGATGCCGATGAATTGATGATGCAAGAAACAACAACAGATGAAGACGCAGCAGAAGCTGCAGCCGCTGCGCTTGCTACTGTAGATAAAGAAATCGGCCGTACAACGGATCCGGTTCGTATGTACATGCGTGAAATGGGTACTGTTGAACTGCTTACCCGTGAAGGCGAAATCGTTATCGCTAAGCGTATTGAAGAAGGGATCAACCAAGTACAAATCTCGGTTGCAGAATACCCTGAAGCAATTACATACCTGCTTGAGCAATGGGATAAGTTTGAAGCAGAAGAAATGCGCTTAAGCGACATTATCTCTGGTTTTTTCGATCCTAATGAAGATGCTGCGCCAATCTCTGCTACCCATATCGGTTCTGAATTAAGCGAAAAAGAACTTGATGATGAAGATGACGATGATACTGATAGCGATGATGAAGACGAAGAAGAAGTAGATACTGGCCCAGATCCTGAAGAGGCTCGTGTACACTTTGAAAACCTTCGTAATCTTTACAATAAAGCACGCGACACGTTTGATAGTAAAGGCCGTTCACATCCAGAATCGCAAGCTGCGATTTTTGAGATTGGTGAGCTGTTTAAAACCTTTAAACTAGTGCCGAAACAGTTTGATCGTATGGTTAACAACATGCGTGAAATGATGGACAGAGTTCGTGTTCAAGAACGTATCGTCATGAAACAAGCTGTACAAATCGCTAAGCTACCGAAGAAAACTTTTGTTAAGCACTTTGCTAATAATGAAACTGATGCTGCATGGATTGATCTTGAGATTGCTGCGAATGAAAAACATTCTGCAAAATTAGAAGAAATCAAACCAGAAATCATCCGCTGTATTAATAAACTATGTGTAATCGAAGAAAGCACAGGTTTAAGCATTGAGCGTATTAAAGACATCAACCGTCGTATGAGCATTGGTGAAGCAAAAGCGCGCCGTGCGAAGAAAGAGATGGTTGAAGCGAACTTACGTCTTGTAATCTCAATTGCTAAAAAATATACCAACCGTGGTTTACAATTCTTGGATTTAATCCAAGAAGGTAACATTGGTTTGATGAAAGCTGTTGATAAGTTTGAATATCGCCGTGGTTATAAGTTCTCAACTTATGCTACGTGGTGGATCCGTCAAGCAATCACACGCTCTATCGCCGACCAAGCGCGTACAATCCGTATTCCGGTGCATATGATTGAAACGATTAATAAACTTAATCGTATTTCTCGTCAAATGCTGCAAGAAATGGGTCGTGAGCCAAATCCAGAAGAATTAGCAGAACGCATGATGATGCCTGAGGATAAAATCCGTAAGGTACTTAAGATTGCTAAAGAGCCAATTTCTATGGAAACGCCAATCGGTGATGATGAAGATTCGCACTTAGGCGACTTTATCGAAGACACTACTATTGATTCGCCAATCGACTCGGCAACAATGGAATCTCTTCGCGGTGCTACCAACGATGTGCTTGCAGGCCTAACAGCCAGAGAAGCAAAAGTATTGCGTATGCGTTTTGGTATCGATATGAATACCGACCATACCTTAGAAGAAGTAGGTAAACAGTTTGATGTAACGCGTGAGCGTATTCGTCAAATCGAAGCGAAGGCACTACGTAAATTACGCCACCCTTCACGCTCTGACTTATTGAAAAGCTTCTTAGATGCTAAGTAATTAGCAAATACAGATTTAAATTTAAAAGGCCGCTGTAGCGGCCTTTTTTCTATTTACAGGAAATAATTATGGCTTGGATCCAAATCCGTATTAATGCTAATGCTGCAACCGCAGATGCAGTAAGTGATCTATTAATGGCAGCAGGCAGTGCGTCTGTTACCTTTATTGATGCTAAAGACACCCCTATTTACGAACCAAAAATCGGCACTGTGGTGTTTTGGGCTGAAACGACTGTGATTGGTTTATTCGAAGCTAACCACGATATGAATGCGGTGATAGCTCTATTACAGCGCCACGACGAGTTAAAAGACACCTTAGTGTACAAAATAGAGCAACTTGAAGACAAAGACTGGGAACGCGAATGGATGGATAACTTCCACCCAATTCAGTTTGGTGAAAAACTATGGATCTGCCCAAGCTGGCGTGATATTCCCGATCCTGATGCCGTCAATGTACTGCTTGACCCTGGCCTTGCTTTTGGCACTGGCACCCATGCCACCACCGCTTTGTGCTTAAAATGGCTAGAAAGCCAAGATTTGACCGGTAAAACTGTGGTCGACTTTGGTTGTGGCTCTGGAATTCTAGGTATCGCAGCTATCAAACTTGGCGCTGAGCGCATGATCGGCATCGATATAGACCCTCAAGCGCTTGAAGCCAGCCTTGATAATGCACAGCGAAACGGCGTTGCAGATAAACTCGAAGTATACTTGCCAGAAAATCAGCCTGAGTTTAGCGCCGATATCGTGGTGGCCAATATTTTAGCTGCGCCACTGCGTGAATTACACAGCGTGATTTTAGGCTTGTTAAAACCAGGTGGTAAAATTGCTATGTCGGGAATTTTAGAAGAACAAGCGCAGTCGGTAGCAGATGTTTATGCCCCTTTTTTAGCGCTTGATGATATCGCTGTTGAAGGTGAATGGACACGTGTAAGTGGTATGAAAAAAGCTTAACTTGCTGGGTTCGGCAATTTAGAGTATTAACGCAAAACCTTCATGTAAAGCCTGTAATTAACAGGCTTTACCTATTATTTACACGCCAAAAAACTGAATGATTTCTTATCACAAATTAGTTCTGTATAAAATTCACACAAATAGAGCCGTTCGTCAAACTGTTATCAAATGTCAATATGCAAAAGTCAAAAAAAAGTCACTTTTGTTCAATTTATAGCCTTTGATTTTTGACAAAAAAACCGTAAACTTAGCGCCCCTTGAAAAGAGGCCTATTGAATACAGTGCGTATCGGAACATATCAATTAGAAAACAATGTAATTGTGGCGCCAATGGCGGGAATTACAGATAGACCATTTAGACAACTTTGTCGCCGCTTAGGTGCGGGGCTAGCTGTGTCTGAAATGCTATCGTCAAATCCTTTGGTATGGAAAACCGAGAAATCGATGAACCGTATGGATCACAGTGGTGAATCGGGAATACGCGCGGTGCAAATCGCAGGAGCTGATCCTGAGCTTATGGCGCAGGCTGCACAATTCAATGTAAGTAATGGTGCACAGATCATAGATATTAATATGGGGTGCCCAGCTAAGAAAGTGAACAAGAAACTCGCAGGCTCCGCCCTTTTGCAGTTTCCTGGTTTAGTGGAAGAGATTATAGATGCGGTGGTTAGCGCTGTTGATGTACCTGTAACACTGAAAATCCGCACAGGATGGGATCAGGATAACCGTAACGGTGTTGAGATTGCGAGAATAGCTGAACGTTATGGCATAGCTTCATTGGCCGTACATGGGCGTACACGCGCATGTATGTACAAAGGTGAAGCTGAATACGCCACAATTAGGGATATAAAACGTTCAGTGTCGATACCTGTGGTTGCTAATGGTGATATTACATCTCCTGAAAAAGCAAAACAGGTTTTGGACTATACGGGTGCAGATGCCATTATGATTGGTCGAGCCGCCCAAGGTCGCCCTTGGATATTTAGGGAGATAGACCACTATTTGCGAACCGGTGAACATTTACCTGTGCCTCCAATTACGGAAGTACGTGGTATTTTGATGGAACACTTAGTGAACCTTCATGCGTTTTACGGCGAACCAATGGGAGCGCGCATCGCTCGCAAACATGTATCTTGGTATTTGCAAACCCATGACAGTGACGGTCAGTTTAGGCGAGTATTTAATGCTCTCGATAATCCACAGGCACAAATCGAGACATTAGAGCAATACTTTAAAACACTAGCAGCTAACTAAGAAAGAAAGAGATATAAACAATGTTCGAACAAAACGTGACTTCTCCATTTATCACTAACCCTCATGTTCAGTCACACGAGAAACCGCAGCCATTACGCGATGCAGTGAAGAAAGCTGTTCATCACTATTTAAAACAGCTTAACGGTCAAGATGTGCAAGACGTTTACGACCTTGTTCTTTCAGAGCTAGAAGCACCATTACTTGAAGAAGTAATGACTTACACACGTGGCAACCAAACACGTGCGGCAATCTTACTAGGTATCAACCGCGGTACTTTACGTAAGAAACTAAAGAAATACGGCATGAACTAATACCGAGTTGTGATTTATCACAACATTCGTTTGAAAAAGCACCTTCGGGTGCTTTTTTTATATCTTTAAAAATCCTCAAAAAAGCGTCTAATTGCAAAATCCTCACTCTGTATACCCAAATGACTTGTGTATAAATATCGTTTTTTAAGCGATATTCAGTTAAAATAGCGCCTTTCTAAGCTAGCTCAAACACTGAGGTAATCAAACTACAATGGATACACATCGTCCAATTCGTCGCGCACTACTAAGTGTGTCAGATAAAACCGGTATTGTTGAATTTGCTCGCGCTCTTGAATCACAAGGCGTAGACATCTTATCAACTGGCGGTACTTGTAAATTACTTGCTGATAACGGCATTAAAGTCACTGAAGTATCTGACCACACAGGTCACCCTGAGATCATGGATGGTCGCGTAAAAACTCTTCACCCAAAAATTCATGGCGGCATTTTAGCGCGTCGTGGTCAAGATGAAGATGTAATGGACGCTCATAACATCTCAGCTATCGATATCGTTGTAGTTAACTTATACCCCTTTGCGAATACAGTCGCTCAAGAAAACTGCAGCCTTGAAGATGCCATTGAGAACATTGATATCGGCGGCCCAACGATGGTGCGTGCTGCGGCCAAAAACCACAAAGACGTGACTATTGTAGTAAACGCCAAAGATTACGACCGCGTGATCAGCGAAATGCAAAGCAACAATGGTTCAACTACATACAAAACACGTTTTGATCTTGCCATTGCAGCTTACGAGCACACCGCGCAGTACGATGGCATGATTGCTAACTACTTCGGTAAGATGGTTGCTGATTACACTGATGAAGCAGCTGAGGAAACTAAATTCCCACGCACTATCAATATGCAGTTTACTAAAAAACAAGACATGCGCTACGGTGAAAATTCACACCAAGATGCGGCTTTTTATGTTGAAAACGACGTTCAAGAAGCATCTGTTGCAACTGCCATACAACTGCAAGGTAAAGCACTTTCTTTCAATAATATTGCTGATACAGATGCAGCTCTTGAATGTGTGAAAGAATTTGATGTACCAGCCTGTGTTATTGTTAAACATGCTAACCCTTGTGGCGTTTCAATCGGTGACAACATCCTTGAAGCCTATGATCGCGCATTCAAAACCGATCCTACGTCAGCATTTGGTGGCATCATTGCCTTTAACCAAGAGCTTGATGCTGATACCGCTGAAGCAATTGTGTCTCGTCAATTCGTTGAAGTGATCATTGCGCCTAAAGTATCAGAAGCTGCGGCACAAATTATTTCGGCTAAGCAAAATGTACGCTTACTAGAGTGTGGCCAATGGTCAGGCAAAGCGACAGGTCATGACATCAAACGCGTTAATGGCGGTGTACTCATCCAAGACCGTGATTTAGGTATGGTAACGCAAGGCGACTTAACGGTTGTGTCTAAGCGCCAGCCTACTGAGCAAGAACTTAAAGACTTATTATTCTGCTGGAAAGTGGCTAAATTTGTTAAATCAAACGCCATTGTTTATGCCCGTGACGGTATGACCATTGGTGTAGGTGCAGGCCAAATGAGCCGCGTTTACTCAGCTAAAATTGCCGGAATTAAAGCCGCTGATGAAAACCTTGAAGTTAAAGGTTCAGTAATGGCATCTGATGCGTTCTTCCCATTCCGTGATGGTATTGATGCAGCTGCAGAGGCTGGTATTACAGCTGTGATCCAACCAGGTGGTTCAATGCGCGATGAAGAAGTTATCGCTGCCGCTGACGAAGCTGGTATGGCAATGGTGTTTACTGGCATGCGTCACTTCCGCCATTAATCACACAAAGAGCTAACTGCATCAGTTAGCTCTTTTTGTTTGCACCAAATTCACGTATTCTGCTTATTCTATAACCTATTCTAAAAATATAATGTGAAGGAACAGACGATGAAATTTGCACTAAAATCTCTACTTGTTGCCACCCTTGCGATGACATCAACTATGGCTATTAGCCATGAGCATGGCCATGATTCAGCATTAAATAATGCAGTTAAATCAAGCGAGCGCAGCAGTGATCGCGATCAATACCGCCACCCTGTCGAAACATTAGAGTTTTTTGGTTTTAAACCAACTATGACTGTTGTTGAGATTGCGCCTGGCGGCGGCTGGTACAGTGAAATTTTAGCGCCAGCACTGAAAGAGCAAGGCACTTATTATGCCGCGCATTTCCCTGCTGACTCATCGGTGGGTTATTACCAACGAGCTCTAGCTGGCTTTAAAAAGAAAATTGCTGAAGATGAGCGATTCAATAAAGTAAAGCTGACTGAATTCGCTCCTTCAACACATTTAGACATTGCCCCGGCGAGCAGCGCAGACATGGTGTTAACCTTCCGCAACGTACATAATTGGTATATGAGCAAAGATAAAGATGCCGCAGCTAATGCCTTTAAGTCTTTTTACAAAGCACTTAAACCAGGTGGTACTTTAGGTGTGGTTGAACATCGCCTACCTGAAGCGCAAGCTGATGAAATGCAAAAGTCATCAGGTTATATGAAACAAAGCGTGGTAATCGAACTTGCTAAACAAGCAGGCTTTGAACTGGCAGCAAGCAGTGACATAAATGCAAACTCTCTTGATACAGCCGATCACCCTAAAGGGGTATGGACCCTTCCACCAAGCCTTAGACTTGGCGAGCAAGATGCCGCTAAATATAAAGCAATTGGTGAAAGCGACCGCATGACGCTGAAATTTAAAAAACCGCTTTAAATAGGATATTCGCCATGAATGTATTAGTCATTGGCAGCGGCGGCCGCGAACACGCACTTGCGTTCAAAGCCGCTCAAAATACAAAAGTAAACACTGTTTATGTTGCACCAGGTAATGCCGGTACAGCGCTTGAACCCAAGCTTGAGAATGTTGCCATTAACGTTGAAGATCTCGATGGCCTACTTAGCTTTGCACAAAACAATAATGTTGAGCTAACCATTGTTGGACCTGAAGTACCATTAGTACTTGGCGTGGTAGATAAATTCCGTGAGCACGGTTTAGCTATCTTTGGCCCAACAGCAGGCGCTGCGCAACTAGAAGGCTCTAAGTCATTCACTAAAGACTTTTTAGCTCGTCATGCTATCCCAACTGCGGATTATCAAACGTTTGAACAAATCGACCCTGCGCTTGCTTATTTAAAAGAAAAAGGCGCGCCGATTGTAATCAAAGCTGATGGTCTTGCCGCAGGTAAAGGCGTTATTGTTGCCATGACCGAAGTTGAGGCTGAAGATGCTATTCGCGATATGCTAGCCGGTAACGCTTTTGGTGACGCTGGCAGCCGCGTGGTAATCGAAGAGTTCTTAGAAGGTGAAGAAGCATCATTTATCGTGATGGTTGATGGTAAAAACGTATTACCTTTTGCTACCAGCCAAGATCACAAACGCGCTTATAATGGCGATCAAGGTCCGAACACTGGCGGTATGGGTGCATACTCACCAGCGCCGGTGGTAACTGATGAAATCCACCTGCGTATTATGAACGAAGTGATCTACCCAACAGTAGAAGGTATGGCAAGCGAAGGCCATCCTTACACTGGCTTCCTCTATGCTGGTTTGATGATCGATGACTCTGGGACCCCTAAAGTAATCGAATACAACTGTCGTTTTGGTGATCCTGAAACACAACCTATGATGCTTCGTTTACAGTCTGACTTAGTTGAACTGATTGAAGCAGCTAATCGTGTTGAACTTGATAAAACGACGATTGAGTTTGACTCACGCGCAGCAGTGGGTGTGGTACTTGCAGCTCAAGGCTACCCTGATAACTACCCAAAAGGTGATGCAATCAGTGGTCTAAAAGTAACCTACCCAGAAGGCGAAAAAGTCTTCCATGCGGGTACTAAGCAAGACGGCGATAACGTAGTGACTGCCGGTGGCCGAGTATTATGTGCAACGGCACTAGGTAACACAGTGACCGAAGCGCAGCAACGTGCCTACCAACTAGTTGATGAAATTAGCTGGCAAGGTATGGAATACCGTACAGATATTGCTTATCGCGCTATCGCTCGGGAAAAATAGCGCATTGGTATAACCAGTTACTATTTAATAAAAGCGCAGTTTATCTGCGCTTTTTAGTGCTACACTAATTTCAAGGACTAAAAAAAGAACGCTGACAATTGAAAAATAACCATCTTCGCTATCGCTTTATTGCCGTTTTAATACTACTTTTCTTGTTCTATGTAATTGCTAATTTCGCAAGTCATTTAGTCACGCCCACTAGATATACAATCGACAAAACAACTCCCATATATTTATCCCAAAGTTATCTCATTGATGATACAAAAAATCTGCATACTCAGCAGATTTTAGACAACCTAAATAGCTTTACAGCAAAACCTTTTGAGCATATCGATTGGAACTTCACGCCACGTAATTACTGGTTACTAGTAGATCTAGATAATCGTAGCCAACAAAATGAAAAAATTGTCGCTCATTTTGATAATCCAATGGTTGATCATTTAACTGTCTATCACCTAGATAGTCACAATAATATTATAACGACCACTCGACTTGGTGATTTGGAATCTGAACTCTCTCTTTTTCAATACAGCGTGCCGCATATTCGGCTAACAATTACTGCGCAGAGTAAACAAAAGCTACTACTGAAAGTTGATACAACCGGCATAAGTAAAACCCCTGTCAATTTATATGGCGAAGCAGAGTTTCAGGATTTAACCCGCTCACAAACCGCTATTTGGGGAATATTTGTGGGTGTACTTATTATGGCGGCACTTTATAACTTAGTGCTGTTTTTTGGTATTAAAGATCGCGTGTACTTAATCTATATTGGTTACATTATTAGTGCCATCATTTTAATGGGGGGTGTACTTGGTTTTGGTTTTTATCTTTGGCCACTAAGTTGGCAGCTATTTTTTCAAAAATATATTGTTGTTAGCAACTATGCAATTGCTTTATTTACCTTAGCATTCTGCACTATGTTTTTGCGTTACCATAAAGAGCAATGCTGGCGTTATAAACTCAGTATATATTTAATGCTTTTAATGTTTTGTCTAGGTATAAGTTGTTTTTTCATAGCTGAAAATATTGCTGCACCGATATTTTTTGCTGTGTTGGTATTGTTGTACATCGTCTGTATTATTATGATTTACAGAAAATTACGTAGTGGCTTCCGATGGGCTAAGTTCTATGTTGTTTCATGGATACCTCTTATTATTGGTGCAGCCATTCAACCGCTTGAATTAACTGGCGTATTACCTTATAGCTTTGCTATACGCCACGCATTTTTAGTTGCAATACTATGTGAGGTGGTATTAATGGCTATGGCACTTGCGGATAGAGTGCGCTATCAACGAGAAAAGGCGCTGTATCACGCCACTCATACAGAGCAAACCAAACTATTAAATAGTGCCATGCTAAAACAAGCCTATATGAGTTTACAACTCAAGCAGCGCAGAGCAAGCTTATGCTTAATTAGAATTACTGATTTTCATTCACTCAGTCATATTTTAAATCAAACTCAAAGTAGTCAACTTGTTGTTGCTATTGCTAAATCTCTTGAGCTGCAACTGAGTAAAGAGCGTGAGTTTATCAATTTAGAGAGCAATCTAGATACCTGTCCGCGGATAGCCGATTTGAGCAACGGTGTGCTGGCATTCATTTCAATTAAAACTCAAAGTGCACAATCACTGCATGATAAGTTAACCAAAATTCGTAAAAGCTTACCTAAACATCATCCGGTGCAAGGGTTTGATTTACAATTAAGCTACGCAATGGGATATTGTATTCTCGACGGTGAAAGTGGCTTTGATACATGGTTGCAAAATGGCTATTTTTCACTAACCGAAGCGCCACAAACAAGCTATCCAAATAATCAGTCAAAATTAATACCTGTCACTATGAACATTAGCTTAGCGGCTGCATTTCAAAATGCCTTAAAAACGAACCAGTTAACTATTTATCATCAGCCGCAAATAGATTTACGCACCGGCCAAACGATTGGCAGTGAAGCCTTATTGCGCTGGCCTAATGCACCTTATGAGCAAATCAATATAGAGGCTTTAATCCTATTAGCCGAACGTACTGGTCTTATCAATAAACTCACACTGTGGGTGCTAGAGCAAGCCTGCCAAGATATCGCTAAGTTTAATCACGCAGGTTTTTTTAAGCATAAAGTAAGCGTTAATTTAAGTGCTAAAAACTTAATGATCCATAATTTAATTGAAAAAATTGAAAACACCTTACTCAAACACAATGTTCCTGCCAAACAACTTAAGTTTGAACTTACTGAGTCAGCTTTAATTGCAAACCAACAGCAAATGATTCACTTAGTTGAACAATTAACCCGCCTTGGTATTGAAGTGATTTTAGATGATTTTGGTACTGGCTATTCGTCACTAAATTGTTTTGTTAGCTACAACTTTTCAACCTTAAAAATAGATAAATCATTTATTATAGGTCTCCCTACTCACAGTGCTAATAGAGTAATTGTTAAGGCTGCGATAGAAATGGCTCATAGCCTAGGTTTAAAAGTCACTGCCGAGGGAGTTGAAGATGTAACAACACAACAACTTTTAAAGGCCATGGAGGCAGACTACGGGCAAGGGTACTATTACTCCAAAGCCATAGCTGTGGATGACTATTTGTTGTGGTTAGCTGAAAATAAACAAGCGAATTAAGTAAAATTGCCACATGTTTAAGGATTACTGATAGAATCCTCTTTTTCACATCTTTAGGGGCGTAAAGATGCAAGGCACTATCAAAAAATTAAAATCATCGCTAACACAACCGATTCAGTATCATTTGCCTGTGGGTGATGAGTTGGTCGATCTTAATGCCTATATTGGCAAGCAGCTTACACTGACTTTTAATGGCGCTATTGTATGTTCTAGCTGCGGTAAAAAAACCAAAAAAAGTTACTCGCAAGGTCATTGTTTTGTATGTATGCGTAAGCTTGCTAGCTGCGATATGTGTATTATGAAACCTGAAACATGTCACTTTGACCAAGGTACTTGCCGTGAACCACAGTGGGGCGAAGAAAACTGTATGATCCCTCATTATGTCTATCTTGCGAACACGTCAGGGCTGAAAGTGGGGATCACCCGTCATACACAAATTCCAACCCGCTGGATTGACCAAGGTGCAACGCAAGCACTGCCAATATTCAAAGTACAAACGCGCTTACAATCTGGATTAGTTGAAGTTGCCTTAGCACAATTTATTGCCGATAAAACCAATTGGCGTAATATGCTCAAAGGACAAAGCGATGTCCTTGATTTAAAAGCTGCTGCGGCAGAACTTATTCCACAAATTGCCGATAAACTAAATGAGCTTGCAGAGCTCTTTGGTGCTACTGCGATAGAACAACTTGATGAAGAAGTGGTTGATTTAGAGTTCCCTGTTACCGCCTACCCAACTAAAATTAGCTCTTTTAATTTTGATAAAGAGCCAGTTGTGAGTGGTATTTTAAACGGTATTAAAGGCCAGTACTTGATCTTTGATACTGGCGTTATCAACATTCGTAAATTTACCTCTTACGATATCACCGTAGGTTGATTTTGCAGCTGATAAAACTCTAACCATTGCCGCTGCGTTAACGGGCGGCAATAGTAATAGCCTTGGATCACATCGCAGCCTAGCTCCAATAAGTAACTATACTGAGCAAGCTTTTCAACCCCTTCAGCGATAACTTTTAAATTAAGACTATTCGCCATTGCCACTATCGCGGCAACAATCTCACTATTACCGTATTCATCGGGTACTTTAGCAATAAAGCTGGCATCTATTTTTAGTGTATCTATGGGTAATTTTGTAAGGTAACTCAGTGCCGAATAGCCGGTACCAAAATCATCTAGCGCAATCTGTACGCCCATTTTTTTAAGTTGCCACAATTCTCTTTTCGCCTGACTAAATGAGCTAATAAAACTACTTTCTGTTAACTCTATTTCAAGACAATTTCCCGATAAATTATAGCGCTGGAGCATTTTCTCAACGCTACTTGATAAACTCCCCTGACTAAGATGGCAAGCTGAGATATTAATTGCCAACCGACCAGCCGTTATTCCTTGTTGTTGCCATAACGCCAATTGCATGCCAGCGTTATTGAGCACCCAGAGATCCAGCTTTACAATTAGACCTAGTTCTTCCGCCAATGGGATAAACTGTGCAGGCGATATTATGCCAAGCGCGGGATCTTGCCAACGTAAGAGTGCTTCAACACCTTTGATAGCTTTACTTCTTAAACACTGTTTAGGCTGAAAATACAGTTCAAACTCATCATTTTCGAGCGCATATTGAAACCGGCTCATCATCGCAAAGCGCTCTAAAGAGCGTGCATTCATCGATGGCTTAAATAACTGAAATGAGTTTCTACCCACTTCTTTAGAGCGATACATGGCAATATCAGCGTGTTTTAGTAAAGTTTCACTATCGAGACCATCATCAGGATAGACCGCAGCACCGATTGATGCCGTCGCGCCTACCTCAAGCCCTTCGAGCTGAAAAGGAGTGTTTAAGTTATTTAAAATTTGATCGGCTAAACTAATCACTGCGCTAATATCATCAATCTCGCATAGCACCACAAATTCGTCGCCACCTAATCGCGCTAAAGTATCACCTTCACACAATACGTTTTGCAGCCGTATTGCCACCATTTTTAATAACTCATCCCCCGCACTATGCCCTAAGCTATCATTGATTTCTTTAAACCGATCTAGGTCAATAAACATCACTGCTAACATGTCGTTATTTCGATGTGCAGCAGCTAATGCCATGGTTAATCTGTCATTAAATAAGCGTCTATTAGGTAAGCCTGTTAGCTCATCAAAATAAGCTAACTGAACAATTTTGTCTTCTGCAGTTTTACGTTCAGTGATATCGCTAAAAATCGCCGCATACACTAGCTCATCATCATTTGGCTCGCGGATAGCAATAATAGTTAGCCATTCAACATACAAATCACCATTTTTTTTACGATTGCATATTTCCCCTTGCCACACACCAGTTTGGGTAATTGATTGCCACATTTTTATGTAGAAATTTTTACCGTGCTTTCCGGAGCTTAGAATTCTAGGGTGTTTGCCGACCACTTCATATTCTTGATAGCCGGTAAGCGCGGTAAAAGCAGGATTAACCTGCATGATCACACCATTTTGTTGGGTGATCATAATACCATCTAGCGAGGCATCGATTATTTTATTCGCGAGATACAAATTACGCTGTGAATGCTGAAGGTCTATATCACGTTGTTCAAGTACTTTTTCAAGCTCACTGTAATAGGCGCTTTCTATTTCATTAACAAGATGCTCAATGGCGAGCACTCCCTTAATCTCCAAATCATCAGTGACCACTAAATGACGCACATTGTTGGTAGACATTAATCGATACGCATCGAATAAACTGCTTTTTGAGCTTACCCGATACAAGGGCCAACTTGCAAAACTCCAACATGACGCATTACTATCGGGTTCGACGATCAAATGCAGTAAATCTCGCTGGGTGATAATGCCATGTTCGTCTTGCTGCTGGTTATACACTAAAATAACTTGGGCGGTTCGCTCGCGCATCATTTCAACGCCTTCACTGAGCATCAAATAACTAGGTACCACTAACACATTTTTATGATATTGCTCTTTGATTGGTCTAAATTGTAAATAGTGATCAAGCCCTTGATTACGTACAATATCACTGATACTAATAACGCCGCATGGTAGATCATTGTTATCAATAACTAATAAATGGCGAACATTGTGTTGATAAAAAATAAGCGCGGCATCACACAATAATTGCTGACAGGAGATTTTCAATACCGGACTGCTCATTACGCTTTGAATTTCAATATGTTTAAGGTTGCTGTCAGTAAAGTCTAGTTTAATGCAATCGGCTTCTGTCCAAATACCAACGATTGCTTGCTGTCGTTTTACAAAAATTGCGCTTATATTATGAACCTGCATCAACCGTACAGCATCAACTAAAGAGGTATCGGTGGAACAACATACTAATTTCCTAGAAAAAATATCTGATACCTGTTGAGGGTGGCGAGTTTGTTTCATAATATTCGTCCTTAGTATAATACGAACTATAATTATATTATTATATTGCTCGCGCTATTTGATACAGGACAATAAATGCATGCATACTTACTTCCCTTACTTGATATGTAGTGACAACGAGCTAGAAATTATTAATGAACAACGAGATTTAAATGACTATCTACACAGTTTAACCGCTGAACAACAGCAACACTGTGTGATATTGAATAAACAAGGCGAATATTTTGATTTAGCATTTAACCTTGCAACACCGCTGACTAACATAGAGTTAGCTCGCAGAGTAACGCAGCACTTAGCACAAGAAGGACACTGCTGCTTAACTAAAATAACGAGCCTAACAGCTCCACAAGCATTTGATCTATTAGGAATAAAATAGCACGTTTAGTTGCATCAGCCGTTTTATCCATGAGTTTAGTCGCGTGTGGTGGCAGCGATAACAATAAAGAACAGCAAACCCCACTAGCGACTTCTACACCGGTAACCTAGTATTTACAGTTTATTTATTACAAATAAAGAAAAAGGTTACTACCATGAACACGCCTTTAATATTGATTTAACGCATATCGTTTACAGTGATAAAAATGATATTATAAACATCTCGTTATACTCAGCTCAGTAAGGCAGATAGCAATGAGTACACCTAATTTATCAAGACGCATGCGCAGGCTTCGCCACAGTGATGCAATGCGACAGCTAGTACGCGAATTTGATTTTAATATTGGCGATCTTATCCATCCTATTTTTATCGAAGAGTCGTTAACTGAAAGTCTAGAAATATCCACTATGCCTGGTATACAGCGCATTCCTGAACATGCATTAGCCCAAGAGATTACTGAACTGCATAGATTAGGAATTCAGTATGTTATGCCTTTTGGCATATCGCATCATAAAGACAGTGTTGGCAGTGATACATGGCACGATGATGGTTTACTGGCACGTATGATTAAAACAATCAAACAAACATGCCCCGAGATGATGGTAATACCCGACATTTGTTTTTGTGAATATACAGATCATGGACACTGTGGCGTTGTTGAAGATAATCAAGTTTGTAACGACCAAACTGTTGCTAACCTTGTAAAGCAGAGTGTATGCGCAGCAAAAGCAGGTGCCGATATGCTAGCCCCATCTGCGATGATGGATGGTCAAGTTAAAGCTATTCGAGCAGGCCTTGACAATGCAGGGTTTGAACATGTTGCCATTTTAGCTCACGCCATTAAATTTGCTTCATCTTTCTATGGTCCATTTAGAGCTGCTGTTGATTGTGAATTAAGTGGTGATCGCAAAGGCTATCAAATGGATTACGCAAATATTCGTCAAGCGCTTCAAGAAGCCCTTCTTGATGAACAAGAAGGCGCTGATATTCTAATGGTGAAACCAGGCACGCCCTATCTTGATGTCCTTAGCAGCTTGAGAGAGAAAACAAACTTACCTTTAGCTGCCTACCAAGTTGGTGGTGAGTATGCCGCTATTAAATTTGCAGCATTAGCAGGTGCCCTTGATGAAAAGAAAGTGGTATTTGAAACACTGACCGGCTTCAAACGTGCAGGCGCTGATTTAATAGTGAGTTATTATACAAAACAAGTTGCACAGTGGTTAAAAGAATAACCGTGGTAATTTTTAGGGCATGTAACATTTTAGAACACGCTAACCCTATATTGGCTTAGTTTAAACCTACGTAAATATCTTAACGTGTTACATGCGCAAAAATTAAAAAACAAAACTTGATCTCGTAAATCATAATTTGTCTTGTTTTATAGAGTGAGGATAAGTAATGTTTGCTGTGTTTTTACAAATATTGCTCATAGATAACCGATAAAAAGAGTCAATAATCACCACAACTTTGCAGAATCAAGGAAGTACACCATTAAAACTGAGTAATGGTAAGCAGATCATAGCAAATGGGCAACTTGACTTTATCGATATAAACCAAGTTGATGCAACGCAAACCAACGTAGGCAAGTTACCCGAGAGTATGAATAAACTTCCTTCTGTTTAATCATTTTCAACAGCAAATTACCTC
The DNA here is from genome assembly GCF_014163915.1 of Pseudoalteromonas sp. SR41-8. NCBI lineage: Bacteria > Pseudomonadati > Pseudomonadota > Gammaproteobacteria > Alteromonadales > Pseudoalteromonadaceae > Pseudoalteromonas > Pseudoalteromonas sp. SR41-8. Next base: position 38,207 of record NZ_JACJEE010000011.1, on the reverse strand, counting down.
GTTTATCGCAACGCCTTAGCGCGTTACAACAACCTCACCACGAAGATAGTAATTATTTTTATCGTAAGCATCCGAATTCGTTTGTTCATCATATTGAGTGACCGTAAAGCTGGCTGCATGTATCTGTGGCATCGGCTTTGCTGACTCATATTGTGTAACGTAATAAACAATCTCACCACTTCTGTAGTAGTTGCGCTCAAACACCTCAAAATTAACAGGTTCAGCGCCTATCAATATATGGCTATCTTCCCCATTTAAGTAAAAAATATGCTGATTATCGCTGGCAAAATTTTCATCTAATCGTGAAAACCTGGCGGTATCAATATCAACATCCGCTAAAATAGCGAGACCTTGATAAAAGATATGTTGCCCGTCTTTCCCATAACTATCATCAATAGGGACAAATGACTGCGCATCTATGTTATGCATGGGTTCATCGTGATGGTAAATGACCTGATTTCCCTCATGCCCTGAGATATTCCAAAAACTATAATAATCATATGCTGAATAAGTGCTAGGATCTGCGCCCTCAACAATACGCTCGCCTTTAATCACCTGAGTATCGTTAAGCCAATAAAGATCACTGCCAATTATCTTAGCGTGCAAGTTTTCAAGGTTAACACCACTCACAGCTTGACCGCTGTAGTAAAGATGCTGTTTATCTTTAGCGTACAGTTGAGCATCATAGGTATTTAAATCAGCTTGACTGTAACTGATAAAGCTTTCAGCATCAGCGTGTTCCATTAACTTAGCATTATAGTAAACACGCTGTTCGACCACACAGTAGCCACCATTGGCAATACCTTGAAGCAGATTCTTAACCATACTGGTATAGCCAAATATCGTAAATAAAAATCCGATAACAACGGCACTTATCAGCGCCATCTTGTAACTGTTAATGCCAAAATAACTACCACCAAATAAACCAATCAACAAAAATAACGGTACCGGATAGCTTAAAAATAATAAGGCTGTTAATACCGCTTGCTTGTTATTCGTCGCGCCAGGGGCACCGAACATCATCGGCGACATCATCATCATGCTTCCCCAAAAGCACAGTGCCAACGTGACTAAGATATTAATTACTAGAGACATTATCTTCCTTGTTTAATTAGTGGTATTGGTATCATACAACAACCAATATTTTTACTTAATTGTAGAATGAAAATAAAGCTACTCTTCTGCTTCTGCAAACACTCTAATATGTTCTACAGCGCTTCGCCCTAGCGCAGATAAATTATATCCTCCTTCTAAAAAAGAGATAATCCCTTTACAGCCAGTACTTTTTACCATGTCACACAGCTGTTGTGTCAACCAGGCATAATCAGCCTCAACAAATTTGAGGCTTGCCATATCATCTTCAAAATGCGCATCAAACCCTGCGCTGATAAACAATAACTCTGGCTTAAACTCTGTTAATTTAGGTAACCACTGTTGGTTATACAACGTTTTTAAATCATTGCCATCGCTGGCTATGGGCAACGGTGAATTAACCAATGTATCGTTATTTTCAACGGCGGTATTAGGGTAAAAAGGATGCTGAAATAATGAGCAAAGCAACACATTGTCATCATCGATAAAAATGTCTTGCGTGCCATTACCGTGGTGAACATCAAAATCGACAATCGCAATGCGCTTAATCCCTTTACTTTGCGCGTACTTCACCGAAATTGCTAAGTTATTAAACACACAAAAGCCGGCAGAGGTTCTACGGTTTGCATGATGACCTGGTGGCCGTACGGAGCAAAATGCGGCATCTAAATTATCAGCCAGTATTTCATCAACGGCTAATAACCCTGCCCCTACCGCCCGCTCAATTGCCAAAAATGACTCTGGGCATAACCAAGTGTCGCCATCAAGTGATACTAAACCTTGTTCAGGGAGGGTGTTTTCCACCAGCGATACAAGGGCCTCATCATGGGCTAATAAGTAATGTTCACGTAATGCTTTAGGCGCTTGCTTTTGCTGCACAGCAATATCCAAGCCACTGGCCAAGAGACGATCGGTAATTGCATCTAAGCGCTCAGGACACTCTGGATGATCCGCGATCATTTTGTGTTTACGGCAAAAAGGATGAGAAATAATCGCAGTACGCATAAATGCTCCAAATGAGTTAACGACTGTAACTATAACAAAGCCACCCTTTGGTGGCTTTGCGACTTTGGTTTACTATTTAGCTTGCAAATGAAGATTTCTAAAATCAAAACTGAAATCAGTCACCGCTGTTGATACTGCACGCATTGTCGCTTCATTAACACGATTGTTAGTGCTCATATCAAAGCTAATATACGCATCAGCTTCGAGTAACTTTTCATCCCACTTGACGATAAATGTGTTGCCCGTGTAATGCTCAAGCTGCCCTTTTAAACGTTTGGTATGCGTGAAATCAATACGTAGCTTACCGTCCAGCTCTTCAATAATAACATCACCATACCAATCATCATGCAAAGTGCCGGTGTAGCTAATATTTGGTAACTGTGGTTGATAGTCTGCAGGAGCGTCCGGCTTAGCATTAGCATACGCTTTTTGCTTACCTTCAAAATGCTTTTTAGCCAACTCTGCTACCCAATCTTTATCTTCAAGTTCAAGGGCGTCTTCAAGCACTTCATGAGTAATAGCAGAGAGCGCACCGAATGCTTGCTGATTAGATAAAATAACAATCCCGAGGTTTTTCTCAGGCAATAACGTCACCTGCGATACCATTCCTAAAATACCACCACCATGGCCTAATTTTTTAATACCGTGGTAGTCTTCAATGCTCCAACCTAAACCATAACCTCTAAATTGCTGATGATAAGCCTCATAAGCGCTTTTTGACGCCAGAGATGTAATATGTGGATGCCACATTTGCTCTTGTTGTTTTTCACTAAACAACTGCTCGCCATTTGGCATTTTACCATGGGCTAATTGTGTACGTAGCCATTGGCTCATATCATTAACACTGGATGCAATCGCGCCGGCACCACGAAAATCCTCTAAGTAATTAACGAAAAATGGATGTAATTGACCATCCATAGGAATATGACCCGTTGCCCAGTTCTTATTACTTTTTGGAATACGCGAAAAACCAGCGCGAGAGTTATCCATGTGCAAAGGCTGGAGAATATTCTTTTCAATATAATCATTCCAGCTCATACCTGAGACCCGCGCGACCACCTCGCCAGCGGTCACAAACATCAAGTTGTTATAAGCGTATGTGCTGCGAAAGCTACTAGCTGGTTTTAAATATTTAAGGCCTGCGAGAATTTCTTCGATTGATTTATCGGTGTCAGGCCAAATCATTAAATCACCTTGGCCTAGCCCTAAACCACTACGGTGACTTAATAAATCACGGATCGTCATTTCGCGGGTTACATAAGGGTCGTATAAACGAAATTCAGGAAGGTGATCAATTACCTTGTCATCCCAACTGAGCTTTTCTTCATCAACTAATTTTGCCAATGCTGCAACTGTAAATGCTTTAGTATTTGATGCAATACCAAATAAGGTGTCTTTATTCACCTTGCTACCAGTATCTAAGTTACTAACACCAAAGCCTTTAGCAAAAATAACCTTATCGTTTTCAACAATCGCCACGGCCATACCCGGCACATCAAAGCGCGCCATTGAATTTTCAATCACTTGATTAATGTGCTTGGTATCAATATCGGCGTAGCTATTAAATGCACAGCCTGCTAATAAGGTGGCCGCAATCGCTAGTTTAGTTAATTTCATAACAATCCTTGGAGTTATCATTTTAGTTTTTATTTTTGATGTACAGCAAACTCAATGGCTGCACGCGCACTGTCACTATCTTGGCAGGTTGGCCGAGACTTTATGGCATCACTGTACGCATTTGGCACACCAGCTTCAAGCGCACCACGATGAACGTGCTGCATATACCAATCGTAAGGCAGTATCTGCGCATCAGTGGTGTTGGCAATATAACAATGCGCCGCTACTTTTTGCCCATCAAGTAATGTTACTTGAATATCCACGCAGTCATAACGAGGCCCTTCGATGGCGTCTAAAATCGTTTTTTCTGCGTCATTGAGTTGATATACCACGCCATATACTTGCGCGTTCTTATCATTTGATGGGCGTACATTGCCTTTTCCTGAGCCATCAGTACTTACCATATCAAAGGTTAACTCGTAACCGGCTAGTATTGCCGTACCAATACGAGTAGCGTTTGGTAAACGCGCCAACAAACGACTCGACGACATATTTGAACCAAACGAAAAATTATATACAGCCATATTCACCTACTACAGATTTCTGTTAAAACAATACTTACACTACAATTCTTATTGCTAGAGCGATCAAAATCACGCCAATACCACGGTCAAACCAATAGCCACTTTTTTGAAAAAAACCGCGAACACTAGGCTTTGATAGCACCAAGGATAAAAACGAAAACCACGCCCACGTTGCCAATGCCATATACAGCCCATAACCTGCTTGCACAATTAATGGCGTTGATTGACTGATCACTAAAGTAAACAACGACATAAAAAATAACGTGGCTTTTGGGTTTAACGCATTGGTTAAAAAGCCGCGACGAAATGCAATCCAACTGGATTCAACACCTTGAGATTGAATAACAGTTTCTTGCTGCGCTGGCGCCGGTCTAGCACTTCTAAGCGCTTGCACACCAATGTAGGCCAAGTATGCACCCGCTAAATATTTTAATGCCATAAATACATTTGGCGATTGCGTTAATAAAACCGCAACCCCGAGTAAGCAATAACTAACATGTAATAAAATAGCCAGGCCTACCCCAAAGCTGGTCCACAATGCATTACGACGCCCCTGCTGAACACTTTGTTTAAGCACAATGGCAAAATCTGGGCCGGGGCTTGCTACAGCAAAAAAGTGCGCCAGTGCAATCAATAAAAACTCATCTAAATAAGCCACGATTACCCCGCTTTTTTATCATCAAGCGCTAACAGCAACGGATTAGCAGTACTATTAACTAAGGCTTTTATTTCTTTTTGCGCCTTTTTGAATTGGCTGCGTAAGTGCGGCTTTAAATGCTTTTTAGAATCTTTATAGCCTTTAAAGTGGCAAATAAGGGCATGCATAAATAAGGTTTGCGGTTCACTAAGTGCAGCTTGCCTGTTCGCATAGGGGTTGTAACACGAGCCACAGCCCCCTTTAAACTGATACACCGTATTGCTCATCATTACCCCAAAACCTAAAAAACATGCCACGGCATCGGCGGCTTGTGGTAAAAACTCTTTACCGCCTGGTGGTAACACGCCCACATGGTGGATCATAATTGTCGCTAAAGTACCGGCAAAGCTGGCCACTAAATCTTGTGGCTGATTAATTTGATTTGGATTAAATGACACATTAACCGTATGGCTTGGCGGCACAATTAATTGGCTATTATCACCACGTAACTGATTACTAAAAGCAAAATGAGGAAATACTTGCGGCTGCAATTGCTGTGGAGCCACCAACGTAATTGGCCAAGCTTGCAGCCCCGCATAGCCAACCACTCGCTCAAACACTTTACTGGCCATTTCTTCAATGCTTGAAACCGCATCGGGAAAGCATTGGTGGTTTGGCAAAACTAATTGCGAGTTATTAATGAAATAATCGCTGTCAAAATTTTCCACCGCCCACACAAAAGTATCAATCAGCCATTGCTGCTCTTGTTCATCTAATAAAGGTTTGCTTTTAAATAACGCTAACATAGTTTGCTCTTTTGCTTATTCTTGCTCTTGTGCCCATGCCCATGCTTGGGTGTTATACAATGGCACAGTGGATAACGCATGATGATGACTGCCGGTTGACTCTTTAGTTGAATACGACAGATATAACAGAGTTCGCGTTTGCGCATCATAAATTCGACGCACTTTTAATGATTTAAATAAAATACTTTTTGATGATTTAAATACCACCTCACCCGACTTACTACGGTCAATCGCTTGTAATTGGTCGGCAGTAATTGGTCCTGTTTGGCGACACGAAATAGACATATCAGAAGGATCAGCAAAATCTAAGTTCGCTTCGATATGGCTAATATGACAGGTTACGCCTTTTACTAACGGGTCTTGCTGCGAGTTAACTTTAATATCTTTAGTGGTAAATAATCCCAAACTAACTGATGCAACATCATCAGAGCAGCCCGCTAAGGTGATCAATAAACCTGTCAATACGCCTATCATTATAGGTTTCATATATTACTTGCTCCATGTAGGGGTAAACGATTCGTGGCTTACATTTAATATTCAGCTATGTTTCAATACTAACTTAAATTAATCACAACAACGAGCACGACACCATGAAAAAAGTATTTGTTTTACTGTGCTTACTGTTAGTAAGTCAGAGTGCGTTAGCTGGTTACTCACTGAGTCTTTATACTGGTAAAAGCTTTAATCAATCATTAGAAACTAAAAACGGTTTAGCAATAGAGCTCAAAGATAGTAACCATCTTGCTTTTAGTATTGATAGAACAATTGACTCAGCTCGTTATGGTTTTTACTTTTCAAACACCGAAAGTGACTTTCAATCCTCCCCTGATAAAAACGTTGAAATGCAGTATTTTATGTTTCAAAGTGCTGTTGAAGTCCCTTTAAGCAACCACATTAATAGTTATGTCGGCGCACAAATTGGTGCAAATTACATAAGTCCTAACTTCGCCAGCTCTGATACTTTCTTTGCCAGCGGCCTGTATGGCGGTTTAGAATACTTATTTAGCGATCAAGCTCGCATCTTATTTGAAACTCGCTGGCTTGCAACGATCGTCAATAATGCCAGTAACGTTTCATGTGCATTACCAACAGACGAAAACAAGCAATGCTTGTGGCATTTTGATGGTGATGTACTCAATCAGTTTCAAACCAGCTTAGGTTTCACATATCGTTTTTAGGGGAGCAAATAGATAACATGCCACATATCATCATTGAACATTCTGAAGATTTACCGGTATTACCGCAGGTATTGGTTGAAAAAATTCATCAAGCAACGTTTAACAGTGGCTTGTTTGAATTAGCAACGATCAAAACTCGCGCTATAGCCTATACACATTATCAATTGGGCGATGGTAAGGAAGGTTTTATCCATATTGGCGCACACATTATGCAAGGGCGTACAATTAAACAAAAGCAACAACTCAGCGAGCAGTTGTTAGACTGTTTAAAAATATACTGCCGAGAATCAGACAGCTTAAGTGTTAACGTTCACGATATGGAACACGAAATTTACCGAAAGTGTTAAACAGCCTCTAGGGTAAATATTCAGCTTTAATACGCTTAATATCAATTTGTGGTGATTTATACGAGGTATACACTAACCAGCCTATATTTTCGATATAGGTCAAACCTGAGCTGCGGCTAAATGCACGCTCAGGTAAACGCATCAAATCATGCTGACTTTGCGTAGAAAAATCATAATAACTCAAACGGTAATCGTCCCGTTCTACATTGAAGTAATATACTCTTGATAACGCCTGAGTTGCTCCCTCAACATAGTACCAAGATGAATGATTAGACAAATTAATAGATTCAACAAGTAATTGCGCATGGCCACTATCAGGCTGTTTTATCCATAATTGTTTGGCTGCAATATCTGCAAAAATTAACGCTCCATGCTTATCCTCATACGCATACATTGTTGATTGCTCAATCGCTTTACCTAAATTATCGCCTTTGAGATTAAACCGGTATAACTCATTATTATTTGAGGTCAATATACTCTTACTATCCGGCGCCCAGCTTGGTTTGCCATGATAATTAAGGCCTGTATTTATTTGGCTGCTACTTTGTGAATTAAAATCATAAATTCGAAGGCTATTCACTTCATTTTTAGATACGACAAATGCTATATAACGTCCATCAGGTGACCAAACAGGACTATAAATAGTGGCATTTAACTGAGTTAGTTTCTTGCGTTGCGTGCCATCCTTATTGGCAATCCACAACTCTGTCGTGCCTGATTCATTTGACACAAATACCAATTTATTTTTAGTAGCACTGTAATCAGGAAAACGCGTATTAAAATGTGTAGATAAAACAGGAAATGGAGAGCTCGCCACCACATTATTTGTTTCAACTCGCATCAGCGTAGAGTCGATATCCCATTGGTGAAAATACAAACTGCCGTCTTGGCTATATTCTGGATAACTTAATCCGTCAATGTGCGCATCAACTAAGCGCCCAGTTGCTAATTCATAAAAATAACCATGCCGCTTACCTTGATCAACCCCAGAAAAAACCAACAAATCTTTACTCGGGTGCCAATCCACACCACGAATATCAACAAATCCCGAGGTCAATTGCTTAGCATTGCCAGTAGCAATTTCAACTAAAAATAGCTCTTCGTAGCCGGAGGCTAAATTTCGCGATACCACGAGCTGTTTACCATCCGGCGAAAATACCACTGATTCATCGTTAAAATCACAGTTCCCAGAGCAAGGCACTCGTGTTATTGCTAACTCATTTGATTGAAGATCAACAATATTTAGCTGTGTTTGTGCGTGATCATTTTTATCATCACTGATAAATACCAGCTGATTACCTGCGGCGTTAATATCAAGATCGGTGCTTCGGCCTTGACCGCATGTTGCCAACACCCTTGTTACTGCTGTCGTTAAATTTTGTTTAACTATTTCACACTGCCTTTGCTCATCTCGCCGATAATAAAATATATTATTTAAATCATGACTAAATACAGCACGTCCCTCAAGAAATGAGCTCTCAGTTAAGGCTATAGCCGCTTGTTCAGGTGAAAATAAATCTCGAAGATAAAGGTTTGCTTGCTGTCCAGGGCGACGCCAAGAATAAACAATAAAATGGCTGTCGTTTGAAATTGCCGGAAATAACTCCCGACCTGGGCTCGTGGTAATGGTTTCAACATGTTCAGATAAAGATGTGAACTTTAACGGCTCAAGACTCGGAATTTGCCGCTTAAAATAAAAAAACGCAAGACATACCATAACGGTAGCCACCATGACTGCAATTTTAACACTACTAAAAAGTACTTGTTTACTCTTTTTTATTTGCGTTAACTGCGGCTTTACTTCTGATTTTAGCTTTTGAGTATCTAAAAATACTGGTTGCTGTGCCAAGCGATAGCCTGTTTTGCGAACTGTAGCAATATAAGCATGAGCAGGGTCTAGTTCTTTAAAGGTTTTACGCAAATGCCAGATTGCATTGGTCAGCGCTTTTTCACCGACAAATTGATTACCATCCCAGACACCATCGATTAGATCTTCACGAGTAACAAGTTCTGGATAACGCATAACAAGAAAACACAGCAACTCGACAAATTTAGGTTGCAATACACATTCACTCTCACCACATAACAGCTTATTTTCAATTGTATTAACTTCGCACTGCCCTAAGGAAAATGACTGGTTAGTTTTCATAAATAACGTATTTACACCTTATATTTAGAAGTCTAGAAGGTTAACCTTTTATTGGCACAAAAAGCAAAATAACGCGATAGACAGCATAATTACAATTTACCAACCATTCGATTGAATAAACTCAACCATATGATAATAAAGGAATAGATATAAAATAGATGTAAAATAGGGATATAAACGAGATACCTTTCATTGTGTTTTTGTTCACGATTATTTAAAACAACTCACGAATATACCCAAATCACCTCAAGATGCAGAATTCAGCGTTTTACAGGAGCTTAATATCAAGGCGTTACTTTGCAACAATGACAGTCCCTTTTAACAAGAGAGTAAGTGTCTGTGAAACGCCCAAAGGGTTGGTTTAAAAGCGGATTTATACTTCGTTATTGATTTTAACAATAGAGCCAATCAATGCCTTGCCTAAATCGCTTTTAATTCTAACTGAAACTCACATCTGAGCTGGTTTGGGTATAAACCCATTCGCTAATGCATTAGTTGCTGTACTTTGAACTGCCCTTCAAAGATTACTAATACATTAGTTTTATCAAGATTCAATATGTAAGGGAAATCTGTGAGCAGTATATTAACAAAAAAATGCGCATTAGCACTGGCGATCACAGCAAGCTTTTCAGGCCAATTAATTGCAAATGATAAACAAATTGAACATCAATTAACGCCAAATAAAACAACGATAAAAGAAGAGAAACAAGAAGCCCCTGAAAAAATAGTGGTGACTGGCTCTCGCTTAAAGCGTGATAGTTTTTCTGTTGCCACACCACTAGTGACTATGGATCGCGCGGCGATTCAAGACACTGGTTTAGGTAACTTATCTGATGTTCTTGTTGATAACATGCCTGCACTTAGCCAAAGTATAGGCAACAATACAAGTCAATCGAGTATTTCTGGCACTGGCCTTTCAACCGTTCAATTACGTGACTTAGGCGCTAATCGTACCCTTACTCTTATTGATGGTCGCCGTGTAGTGTCAAATAGCTACGGCGGTAACTATGTAAGCTTAAATACCATTCCAAGTGGCATGGTTGAACGTGTTGAAATAATCAGTGGTGGCGCATCTGCAACTTATGGAGCCGATGCAGTCGCTGGGGTCGTCAATATAATTACCCAATCAAAAAAAGAAGGCTTTGATTTTCAGGCTCGTGGTGGCCAAACCAATGAAGGTGGCGGCAAAGAGTTTACTCTTGATTTAAACTACGGCGATTCATTTGCTAATAATAAAGGGTATGTGTTTTTTAGTGCTAACTGGGACCGCGATTTTGGCATTAGTTACTATGATCGCGATCGTGCAAAAATAGAAGCCGCACATAGCTATAATAACACTCTTATGTGCAATCAAATGATGACCGAAAGTGGCTCTAAATGTATGCGTGACATTACTCAAGCTGATTGGGTAAGTAAAAGTGATGGCACCTTAGGCGGCGTTTTTCTAGAAAACAATAACAACGAAACGCAATTTTGGTATGACGGTCAAACACTGCGTGATGACTGGAAAGGCAATGAAGAAATATACGGTATTAACTCAAATCAGTACGTAATGCTGGATGTACCAAGTGATAACCTGTCAACAGCTGTAAAAATCGATTTTGATATCAGCGACGACATCATGAGTTACTTCCAACTGCAATATAGTAAAAGTGGCTCGTTCAACAGTAAGTCACCTGAAGATGAATATGAGGGTGCATTCGTACCGCGTTATGATGCTGTAACAGGCGATCCAATCGCAGATATCGCACCGGGCTACATTCCAATTAATAACCCGTATGTGCCACAACAAATCTTAGACGCAAATCCATACAAAGACCGCATTTATTGGGATCGTCGCTTTGGCGAAGTCGGTAATATCAGTACTGATAATGACCGTACCACTATCCGGACATGGGCAGGCCTACAAGGTACTATGTTTAATCACCAATGGGATTGGGATGTATCAGCCGGATATGGGCAATTTAAACAGCATCAAATCCGTAATAATGAACTGAATGTAATAAATTTAAATCAAGCATTACAAGCGGAGAAACTTGCTGATGGCTCTATTCAATGTATAGATGAAGCAGCCCGTGCAGCAGGCTGTGTACCAATCAACCTATTTGGTGAAGGTTCAATTACTCCAGATATGGCCGACTGGATCCGTAGCAACCCGATTATTGATACAAAGATTCAGCAATATACAGTGATGGGTTACATCACAGGTGATTTATTTGAATTACCAGCAGGGAGTGTTTCTGCGGTATTTGGTGGCGAATATCGTAAAGATAGCCAAAGCTTAGATACCAGTGAGGACATGAAAGTTGGCGGTATTACGTTTAACGTTGTTCCTTCGTTTTATGGTGAAGTTGAAGTCTATGAAGCCTTTGCAGAATTGGCGATTCCACTACTAAAAGATGCCCCTCTTGCAAAAAGCTTATCCGCTGAAACCTCGTTACGCTTAGCTAATTACAGCATGGAAAACGTCAATACTGTAGCCAGCTATAAACTAGGTTTACTATGGCAGCCAGTTGATGGCTACATGGTACGCGCAAATTATGCTCGCGCACAGCGCGCTCCAACGATTACCGAATTGATGTCTCCACCGCGTGGCGATTTCGACTCATATGATGATATTTGTGATGGCTTAACGGCGACCTCAACTAAGCCAGGTCATGATAATTGTCGTTTAGAGCCAACTCTTGCTAAACAGCTAGCTGAGGATCCTAACTTTAAATTCGACAGCGAAGATAACAATTATTCTCCAGGTACAGGTAACCCTAACCTTAAAGAAGAAACGGCCGATACCTATACCTTTGGTGTAACACTATCACCGGAGTTTTTCCGTGGTTTTAATCTCGCCATCGATTACTACGATATTGCCATTATTGATGCGATTGATGAGATCAGTAACGAAAATATTATGAATGAATGTTACGATTCTGAAGCAGCTTGGGGTAGCAATAATGAGTTCTGTAATGATATCACCCGAAATAACGAAGGTAACATTATCAAAATTCTACAGCGTGAATATAATTTAGATGAGCTGACAGCCCGTGGTTATGATGTAGTCGCGACTTATGATTTTGATATTGGTAGTTATGGCGAAGTATCTTTAAAGCTTGACTACAATCACGTTATTGAAAACTCACAAACCTATGAAGGTTTAGATGGCAATAACGTAGTTACTCATTATGCTGGATATGGTCGCAGTAAAGACAAAGCCGCGATGTCAATTGCATGGAGTTTGGATGACTTGCGTATTCGTTGGCGTACCAACTTCTTGGGCTCTTTTAAAGCCGATCAACAAGATGAAAAAGATTACCTAACGGCCGTGTTAGAAAACAATGAAAACTGTGCCGCTGCAAGTGCAGACTGTATTTCCAACCCAGAGCCTCTTGCTTATCAAGACTACGGCTCATATATAAAGCATAGTTTATCAGCTTCTTACACTATGGCCTTAACTTCAAACAGCGACTTACGCGTGTTTGGTGGAATTAATAATATATTTGATAATAAAGGCGCATTCTACCCAAGTGGCAACGGTAATTATTACAGTGGATATGGCGGTGGTACTGGTCGTTATATGTACTTAGGTGCGCAATATAGTTTTTAAATGATAGCGTCTAAAATTTATTGCTAACGAAGTGTTAATGATTCGTTAGTTTTATAACTACTAGGTTGTTGTCAAAGGTACGTATCGCAAGAACGTACCTTTTTTATTTAAACCTAGAACCAGTTTTGCATTTCTATTAATCTTGACTCGGTGCGTGCGTATTCAAATGCCAGCTTTTTACCTTGATATAAATCAGCAATGCCAACCTCGCTACTCAGTATCAATAACTTGCCACGGTCGTAAAATTCATCCACTAAAGCAATAAAGCGTCGCGCTTCATCGTCTAGTGTATGTTCTTGTAAATCTTGTTTTTCACGCTGATAGCTATCTTCAATACCATGCACTATTTGCTTACCTGTTGCCGCAGCGCCCATTACTGGCACATTACAGATATACACACGCTGATAGTACTTTGCTAAATGAATATAATCAGCGGTACTACGCGGGCCTGAGCACAACGCCATAAAATCAAACATAATGGCATTATTGCTGAGCCTTAAACACGCCAGTTTACGCCCGTAAATAGAAATATCAGTTGCTGTTTGTAAGTTATCTGCAAAAGCCAAAAAATCAGCATCCAGTTCAGAGTTAGCCGAGCTGTTAAAATAATGAGTTGCGTGCTTACCAAAACGAAATCGGTGGTCAACAGAGCCTGTGACATTAATAATATGACAATGCGCTTTAATTAACGCTATGGTGGGTAAAAAGCGCGCTCGCTGCAAGCCGTTATAATAAAGCTGCTCAGGTTGACAATTTGACGTAGCAACCAAAATGATGCCTTTGGCAAACAAGGCTTTAAATAGGCCGGCCATGATCATAGCATCGCCAATATCAGAGACAAAAAACTCATCAAAACAAATTAATTTAAGCGTTTCTGACCACTCATTTGCTATTTTATCCAGCGGGTTTTTAACCCCTTGCAACTGTCCTAGACGAGTATGTACTTGAGCAATAAAATGATGGAAGTGTAAACGTGTTTTTTGTTTAATTGCTACAGTCTCAAAAAACACATCCATTAGCATCGATTTACCCCGTCCAACAGGTCCATACAAATAAATGCCTTGCAAAGATACCGATTTTTGCCACCAATGATGCGGTTTATCAATGGCAATTGCGAGATTGTCTAGTGCATTCACCGCTGCTAATTGGGCATCATCAAATTGCAATTTACCGGTGGCTATTTGCTGTTGATAATATGCTAATATTTGTCCACTGTGTACTGTCATGCGTTATCACGATCCGTTATACTCGCCGCCATTGTAGTCGACTAGAAGTGTGAACCCAATGAAATTCCCTTGCCGCCTAGATAAATTTATTAGCCATCTAGCAGAAACGCCACGCACCAAAGCGAGAGCAGGAATAAAGCGTAAAGATGCCAGCGTAAATGGCGAGGTGATCAGCGCTTATGATCATCCAATCACAGCGACAGATAACGTATTATGGCAAGGTAAGCCGCTAGTTTTTCTAGGTAAACGCTATTATATGCTGAATAAACCGGTCGGTTATGTATGCGCCAACAGTGACGAGTTACACCCAACGGTATTTGATTTACTCGATGAACCTAACATGAGTGATTTTCATGTTGCAGGTCGGCTTGATCTCGATACAACTGGGCTTGTGATCATTACCAATGATGGCGATTGGTCACATAAAATCACCTCCCCAAAACATAACAAATTTAAGACTTACCTGATTGAAACACAAGAACCTCTAACGGATGATACGCTGGAAAAACTTCGCCAAGGAGTGCAATTACACAACGAAAAAGAACTAACCAGACCCGCAATTGCAGAGCAACTTGCCACATATCGTATGCGTCTGTCGATCTGCGAAGGTAAATATCATCAGGTTAAACGCATGCTCGCTGCAGTAGGCAATAAGGTCGTTGAATTACATAGAGAAAAAGTAGCAAATATCGAGCTTGATGAGGCTCTTGCTAGCGGAGAATATCGACTCTTAAGCGCAGCAGAAATCACGCTTTAATTTACCCGTAATGGAAACTTGAGTAAAAGTCACGTCTAATTCCCATATTATTGTTAATTAAAGCTAACATCTGGCCGACAAACATGGTAGAAAATCATGGTCATAAAAATAATAAGGGGCGCGATGTGCTGTCAGGTTTAGCATTAAGAACTAAAATAATTTTGTTCGCTGGAGCGATGTTTGTAGCACTCAATGCTATTGCATTACTGGGCTTACAATCTCTTCGCCACGCAAGTGAAAGCGATAATATTGCCCGTATCAATCAACTCATGAAAAGCACGACAAATATTGTCGAGCAATTTGAGTTACTTGCTAAAAATGGGCAACTAACCGAGCAACAGGCGCGTGAATTTGCCACGCAAATGTTGCGTGAAAACAAATACCACGACAGTGAATATGTGTACGTAGTGAATGATAAACTCGACTTTATTGCTACACCTCACGATCCGCAGCTACACAACACCAGTTTTAATGATTTCAAAGATGCCAGCGGTAACAGTATTGGTCGTATGGTTGAACAATTAGTCGGTAATCAAACCAACAAAATTATTACCTATCATTGGGATTCTGTCCGTGATGGTGAAACCGTTGACCTAACCTCTGTGGTGCAAAAAACCCCTTACTTTGGTTGGTATGTTGGTACCGGGATCAGCGAAAAAGAAGTTGATGAGCGTTACTGGAATACCGCTAAGTGGTTACTAGGCTTGTCACTACTTATTGCCCTTGCTTTAACTGCTGCAATTGCTCGCTTTGGTATTTCTTTAAGCAACGCGTTA
This sequence comes from Pseudoalteromonas sp. SR41-8, assembly GCF_014163915.1. NCBI lineage: Bacteria > Pseudomonadati > Pseudomonadota > Gammaproteobacteria > Alteromonadales > Pseudoalteromonadaceae > Pseudoalteromonas > Pseudoalteromonas sp. SR41-8. The sequence continues at coordinate 22,495 of NZ_JACJEE010000011.1, read as the reverse complement.
GGCGGTGAAGTCACTGAGGTAATTGGTATTGTTAAGCAAGTTTCTCGTGGCAACTTAAATTCGCATATTCGTACTGACGCCCAACCTGAAAGCATTATTGCTGCCATGCACTATATGCAACAAGGGCTACGGGGTGTAGTTGGCAGTATTAAAGATGTTACTGATAGTCTAAAAAATCAGAGTTTAGATAACGAATCCCGCTCAACTGAGCTTGATAAACTGACCCGCAGCCTAAACGAAGAAACCCATATGGTCGCATCAGCTATCACTGAGCTAACAGCCTCTGCGCAAACAGTGGTTGAGCATGCCGAGCAAGCCGCCTTTTCAGTACAAGAAGCCGAAAGCCAAGGACAAAATGCCAGTCATTTAACTGCTGAGGCAGCAAATACCATAGCTCTTTTAGAGCAACAAATTGACAGCGCTGGTAATAACATCCAACTCCTTGATGATGAAGTAAATAATATTGCAAATGTGCTTACTGTTATTCAAAGTATTGCCGAGCAAACTAACCTGTTAGCACTCAATGCAGCCATTGAAGCTGCCCGTGCCGGTGAACAAGGAAGAGGCTTTGCGGTCGTTGCGGATGAAGTACGTCAACTAGCGCAGCGCACGCAAACTAGCACAGAAGAAATTCGTACTATGATCGGTAAATTACAATCCGCCACTAAAGATGCAAAAACTTCAGTTAACTTAAGTATTGCCACCAGTGAACAAACCGTAGCGAAATCTAAAGATGCCAGTGAAGAGTTGCAGCGTGTTGCTGCATCTTTGAGTGCCATAGCACAAATGAGCCATCAAATAGCCATTGCAGCTAAAGAGCAGCTCGATGCAGGGGAAGACACAGCAAGACGCATTGTGACCATCTCTGACACCGCCTCACAGACCGCAGACCTATCGCATCAAGCCCATGCCGCAACGGACTTGATAAAAGGGCTGACTAGCGATTTAGAAGCTGAAACCGGCAAGTTTAGATCCTAGTAATTGGTTACCTAAAACTAAAAAGCCCGCGTTAATTACGCGGGCTTTTTAATTGAATTGATTAAGTTAAGATTTAATTTGTACTAAATCAAAATCAGCCATACTTGGTACTATCATTTGTAATCGTGATTCGGTGACATCAAGCGAGTTTAAACATTCACAGTATTCTGAGGCTTTTAACTCTAACTGTTGAGCTTTTTTCTGCAATGACTTATCGATTTCTTTTGAAATAATATCCATGCGCTGTCCCATGTCATTGATACGATCTTCAATATTACCTTCGCGGGACTTAAATGCATCACCTAGAGAAACTAAAATAGCGCCGAGAGAGCCATGCACGGCAGAGTGAATTTTTTGACTGATCTCTTCGGTAAAAAAATCATCAATTTTGGATAGTGATTGTGGGGCAATAAAAAAGAAATCATCGCCGCGTTTAAATTTATCCATTAAAGCGCGCTCAACATATTGCAGTTGCGTTTTTAGCACTTCCGACTCTTTGTCCGACATACCTTCAACAACTTGCTCTATCGCACTTAAGCCAAGATTAACACCGTCAGTTGCCAACTCTACCAACTCAGGCACCGTATCGCGAATACCCGCGCTAAACTGTTTTAACACTAGGGTTTCATCTGACGTTAGATCAATCCAATAGCCACGGATAAAGAGTTGATTATCATTATTTATTTGTACGCGGGTTTGGCCCTTATCAACAATACGAATGACATCATCAGTGATGATCAAACCATGCCTTAGCTCTACTTCGCACACGGCTTTAGCGCTGACATTAAGACTTGATAGTGCTATGGACATCGCCAATATCGAACGAGATAAAAACGCCATAAACACCTCAAAAAGACTAAAAATGGAAGGCGGCTAGGTTAACAAAAAACCAGTTTTATGCAAGAGAAACTAGGCCCTAGCTTCTAGGGCCTTATAGATAACATTTAAATTGGTGATCCTGGTGGGATTGGTAATGCAGTAAAATTTGTAGGCCAATTGCCGGTAGCCAGAAACTGTTTAATTTGATCGGCTAAGTATTGCTTAAACGCACTTTCACCAACATCAGCACTGCTAAGTAAAGACTCTTGCTGATACGCCTTACTCAGTTTTACTAAGTAATAACGCAACTGAGCTTGCACCTCTGGAGCAACTTTATCACTGGCGACTAAATCAGCAAACTGCTTTGCTGTTAATAACTGCACCCGCTGAGTGATTTTGCCTGCCATGCCTTTTTTACTCTGAATCAAAAACACCTGCTGATAAACCTTTGCAAGCAGTTCATCTAAGCTAAAAAATGCATCACTGCGCGCTTGTTGCTGTGCTAAACGATTTAATCGTTGGCTATTTAGCAATAACGCTAAACTATGTTGTGCAGCCACTTCGGGTAGCGCCATTGCATCTAAGGTTAAGCCAGTGCGGCCAACAATGCTTTCTCGGCTTTTAGATTCGCCATAGGCCTTGGGTGGAATTAGCGCTAACACTGATTCTGGTAATACTAAATTGTCAGCATTTAGGGTAGTTAAGATGGCCTTTAAAGCGAGCTGTTGAGTTGCCTTTGCAACAACTTGTGCACCTTTTACCATACCTTGACCACGTACTTCGTAATCATAATCAACACCTGCAATCAGTTTTACAGCAGACTCGACCTGATAACGATGGAATAAATACAGCGGCACCAGCATCTCTTCTAGCTGAGATAGTGAGGTTCCTTCTTTGATATTGTTAATACCAAATTTAGCGAGTGCTTGTTGTCTTACGTCAAGCACTCTTAATAGCTCTTCACTTGGCGAACTGCCGTTATCCCATAAATGTGCTGTTGGATGCGCGCCACCTTGCGCTCGTGCATCACTATCAGAAATAAACTCCAGCCCTTTAGCTTGGTTATCCGCTAAAATTGCACTTAGTTCTGCATCTTCATCAAGGTTACGAAAATCACTGTAACCGTACTTTATAACTTGCGTATCCCACTGCCCCATACCTTGTGCATAACCTCGGCTCACATCGAGTTCACCTTGGTCATTAAAGCCCACTAGTGGGTGCGGATAATCCATCACCGAAGCACGATCAGCCACTGACGCAGAGAAATTATGCGCTATACCAAGTGTGTGACCAATTTCGTGAGCACTGAGCTGGCGAATACGATCAAGTGCCATTGCTTGTAACGTTTTTGCCACTTCATTACCTTCTAAATAAGGCGCTGCAAGTGCTTCAGCTATTAAAATATCTTGGCGCACACGCAGTGAGCCTAATGTAACGTGACCTTTTAAAATCTCACCTGTACGCGGATCGATCACCGAGCTGCCATAAGACCAACCGCGCGTTGCACGATGCACCCACTGGATCACGTTATAACGCACATCCATAGGATCGGCGTTATCTGGTAACACTTTAACAATAAATGCATTTTTATAACCCGCTTGAGAAAACGCATCATCCCACCATTTTGCGCCATCGAGTAACGCTGTTTTTACCGGCTCTGGTACGCCAGGATCTAAATAATAAATAATCGGCTCAACGGGTTCGCTAATAGGTAAGCTTGGGTCTTTTTTCGCTAGACGATGACGCGGAATATAACGTACCAACATTGATTCACTTAATGGCGCGGCATAATCTTTATGTTCAATACTCCAATAACCTGATTGCGGATGAAACGCACGTGGCGTGTAATTATCATCAGGTAACTGTATTAAAGAGTGATGCATATGCACGGTTAATGCGTAAGGGTCAGCACTGACCTGACGAATATACTCACCCGGTTGAGTGCCATTAAATGTCAGTACAGCTTCAAGTTCAGTATTTTTCATAAACGCTTTTGAGCGATCCATATTTACTGCACTGCGACTTTCATCAAGGCTAAAATTGCCTTGTTTACGTGCAGCAAGCGTTCGACCCACACCATGTACATCGCTCAGTAAATAGGGCGTATAATCAATCAAGACAGCTTGCGGGCTTTGTGCAACCACTTTAAAACCCGCTAAAATACTTGATGCAAAGGCTTCTTGAATACTTTTTTGTTCGGCTTTATTGCTGGTATTTGCACGGTAGTAGGTATTAATAGCCCGTAACATCACTTTATTGCCAAAGCGCTCAAACTGTACTAGATGCGTATTGCCTAACTGGCCGCGATCAAGGCCAATATCGTTAGAGCCGACACCATAAGGCAAGCTTTGCTGTAATAAAAATTGCTGCTTGAGTTTATCAACTTTTAAATAAATTTTACCGTTTTGAGTGTCGTAATAAAAAGAGAAGTAGCCCGGAAAATGATTCATTTGTTCAGTAAAATCATTAATAGACTTAATTGCTGCGTGCGCTTGGGTTATCATAGTTAGCAACACAGTAAAGAGTATGTAACGTATCAATGGTATTTTTTGCATAATCTTATCTTTGTTATTCGCGTTTTAAATACGGTTAAGGTGTGTCCAGTATAGGATGTTGCACCTAAAATACAGTTATTTAAGACGAAATTCAGCGCTTGCTGTGATGATCCCTCTCACCCTATGATTATCATGGCCCATAACGTTATCAGGAAAATAGAATGCGTAGACTACCTCCGGTATTACTTGAAGACGGTTGCCCTAGAGAGTTAATCTCATTGATCAGAACGATTTTAGCGGCCTGTAAAGAAATTTCATTCCGCGTCGGCCAAGGTGCCCTGTCCGGTGTACTAGGTTCAACGCTTGATGAAAACATTCAAGGCGAAACACAAAAGAAACTCGATGTTCTGACCAACCAACTACTTAAAGATATTTTACTGGAGTCAGGCTACGTAAAAGCGATAGCCTCAGAAGAAGAAGACTACACAGTAGCTGGTAACCCGAATGCAGAATATATCGTTGCGTTTGACCCACTTGATGGCTCATCAAATACCGATATCAATTCACTGGTTGGTACTATTTTCTCAGTAATGAAAGCGCCTGAAGGCTCAGATCCTGCAGATCAAAGTATCTTTATGCAACCGGGTAAAAGCCAAGTCGCTGCGGGATATGTATTATATGGCCCATCTACAGTGCTTGCATTAACGACTGGCAAAGGTACTCGTTTCTTCACGCTAGATAAAACACACGGCAGCTTCTTATTAACTCAAGATTTTGCCCAAGTACCAGAAGAGACCAACGAATACGCCATCAATGCGTCAAATCAACGCCATTGGCAGCCTGCGATGCAAAACTACATAAATGACTTAATGGCTGGCGAAACAGGCCCACGAGCGCGTAACTTTAACATGCGCTGGATTGCCGCCATGGTCGGTGATGTTCATCGCGTGTTATGTCGCGGTGGTATTTTTACCTACCCAACCGACACTAAAGATCCAAACAAACCAAATAAGCTACGCCTACTTTACGAAGCAAACCCAATGGCTATGCTGATCGAGCAAGCCGGCGGCATCGCCTCAACTGGCACAGAACGCATTATGGATATTCAACCCGACGCTATCCACCAACGCGTAGCGGTGATTTTAGGTTCGAAAAACGAAGTAGAAACCTGCTTGGGATATCATAAGTAATAGACTTTAGGATAGAGGAGCTAGGTAAAAGGCTCTAGGAAAGTGATTTCCTCAGATAACAATCACATCGTAGGCGCGGCTTTATGCCGCGTTTTTTATTTTCAGCCATATCAAGGCGAAGTTAGCCGCAATATCCCTAGCACCTAGCCCCTACTAACTTGCTAATAATTCAACCAACTTCGCAACTTTACTCTTATCAAGCTCGCCCATTTGTTCGCTGTTGCTGAGGGCATAGATAACCCCTTCGACGCCGCTGTAGTCGATGTCGGTTCTAGATTCTATAACATTCGCCCACAACTCCAGATCGTCTAAATCAATCTCATCTGCTTGGCAGCGAGTGAGCACATCCAAAACAGTTGCGAGCGTCAATATGTAAATTGGGCCTTGGTTATCTATTGTTGATGCAACAATAATACTTATTGCCTCGTCTTTGTATTTACCAAAAGTGACAAATTCTGCTAACGCTTGTGCTCTGTTCATTTTTAATTATCTGTTATCCTGTAACTGACTATTTCATTAAAGATTAAAATATATCTAATGACTATTTTAGCCTGCTCGCAATGCCAAGCGACTCTTAACTGCAATGTTGATGATATCAATGCCTGTTGGTGCAATGAGCTGCCTGCTATTTTACCGCTTGATAGCACAACCACCAGCTGTTTATGCAGAGATTGTACGTTGACTAAAATCAATCTATTTTTAAATGCCCTCTATCAGCAACCACTTAAAAATCAGCTTAGTTTTGCAGCCTCTTTCTCTAGCCATAATCCCCTAATAGAAAATCTCGATTATACAATGCAGAACAACTATATGGTGTTCTCACGCTGGTTCTTTTTAAAACGTGGTACATGTTGTAAAAACAATTGTAAAAACTGCCCATTCAAAAACACAAAATTAACAAGTGATGCAAAATAGCAAAAAAACCATAAAGAGAAAAAAATTCATACAAATATTAATATTCAATAAAAACTCTTTAAAGCACTAAAAAACGTTTTTTGATGAATATTTTATCTATATAATTGCATATTAATTTCCGTACCCTTTCAGCCATCTTGTTTATCTTTTTATAACATGCTTTCTTATTAGAAAATGACAACCAGATAAACAAAAAACAGGATAATCAATGAAACAGTTCAAGCCTAATATTGTCGCTTGCGCAATAGCCGCCCAATTTTTTACTGCCGGTCATGCTGTTGCAGCGGAGCAACAAGTTGCAACAGAAAAAGCAATTGAAACAATTCAAATTACCGCGACTCGTCGTGCGGGCTCAGTGCAAGAAGCACCACTTAATATTACCGCCCTTGATGGTGATGTGATCAAAGATCAAAACATTGGTGATCTTGAAGATGTGGCACGCTGGGTGCCAGGTTTAACTATTTCTGATCAAGGTGGCCGTGAAGGTTCACCAATTATTGTCCGTGGCTTAAATACCAATACTTCTGATCGTATTTCTGATGGTGGTACAGTAGCGACTTACGTGGGTGAAATTCCACTAAATATTGATTTACGCTTAACAGACGTAGACCGTGTTGAAGTGCTTATTGGTCCACAAGGTACATTATACGGAGCGGGAACATTAGGTGGTGCAATTCGTTACTTATTAAAACAACCTCAGCTCGATATTACCGAAGGGCAAGTCACTGGTGATGTGTTTAGCTTAAACGAAAGTGACGGCACTGGCGGTGAGTTTGGTTTAGTATTTAATACGCCGTTAATTGACGATGTATTGGCAATCCGCGCTAGCGTCAATTACTACACCAACCCAGGTTATATCGATTATAACTTCGTAGTACAAAACCCAGGCGTATCAAACCCAAATCCTGATTTTACCAACCCACAGGATGTTAGTGCTAACTTGCGCAGTGTCAGTGATGTAAATGATGAGCAAATTACCACAGGTCGTGTGTCCTTGCGTTGGCAAGCCAACGAAGCAGTAGAAGCAACGCTAAACTATTTTTATCAAAAACAAGAAAATGGCGGTAATTCTACATCGCAATATAATTCATTAAGTGACAGCAGTGCCTTACAAGGTATGGTGGGTCAATACGAAAATGCCGCCCGCATACTTGAGCCTGGTGAAGAAGAAAACGACTTATTAAGCTTGGAAATTAAAGCGGATCTAGGCTTTGCTGAACTTGTATCAGCATCTGGTTGGTCAAGCTATGAGCAATCTGGGCAACGCGACCAAACAGACTTGCTTTACGACATATGGACTGGTTATGCAGAATTTCCAGCGTTTGTTGCGCAAACCTTGGATACATCAAAACGTGATAGTTTCACTCAAGAAATTCGTTTAGTGTCTAACTCTGATAGCGCTTTTAACTGGATTGTCGGTGGTTACTACAACAAGCTTGAAACTCACTCAGATGATCGCGAATACACACCCGGTTTAACTGAGTTTGGGGGCGATGATATTCCTAATCTACAACAAGATCTCGAGTATATTTTAGTCAGTGACTCTGAAACCACTGAAAAAGCGCTATTTGGTGAAGTAGGTTATGCGTTTACCGATCAATTCAATGTAACCCTTGGTGCGCGTTTTTACGAATATGATGTATCAACCACGGCGGGTTCTGCAACACCGTTATTTTCGCTTAACTTTGACTCTCTTGACGATTTAGCGATGGAGAACGTAAGCGCTAGCGACAACGGTAATCTATTTAAATTTAATGCCAGCTACACCTTTGATTCAGGAGTGCTTGCTTATTTTACCGTAAGTGAAGGCTTTAGAATCGGCGGTGGTAACGGTATTGCACCTTGCCCAGATGTATTGCCAGATCAACAAATTGTTTGTGCATACCCAGATGAAGAAGATTATAAACCAGATACAACAGTAAACTATGAACTGGGTTTTAAATCGAGCTGGTTTAAAAATCGTCTACACTTTAACGCGGCATTATTTAATGTTGATTGGAAAGATGCGCAAGTTGGTACTGCAACTGTGAATGGTCAAGAGCTGATCACCTCTAATGCAGGTGCTGCCAATTCAAAAGGCGTGGAAATTTCTTCTCGCGCTATAATTGCTGATAACTGGACGGCCTACGCAACTTACGCCTATGCAAAAGCTGAGCTAACCGAGGATGCACCAGGTTTATTAGGTACATTAGATAAAAAATATACACAGTATCAAGCATACTACGATGGTACTGATGGAGACCGCCTACCAGGCGCACCTGAGCATCAGCTTTCATTCGGCCTGCGTTATGAACAAGATGTACTAGACGATAAACTACTGAGCATTAACTACGGTATGACCGCGCAAAGTGACGTGATCACTAAAGTTGGTTTAAAAGCCGATGGTGAAACACTTGCAGGTTATGCGCTTAGTAATTTATCTGCCAAGCTAACGGGTGATATGTGGTCCGCCACTATTTATGTTGATAATTTATTCGATAAGTATGCCTTTACTTCGGTACGCCGTGATAAATCATGGGCAGGTATGGCAAAATATGAAGAGCTAAATAAAGAGCTCCCTGAACTACAACGTGTGTATGGTCACTACACTACAGCGCCGCGCACTATCGGCATGAAGTTTACGTATAACTTTGAACTGTAATAACGGTTATCTATAAATTAAAAAAGCCTTGGTGTTTTACGCCAAGGCTTTTATGCTTATTGCCATGTTGACATCGATACAAAAAAACCTACAACAACAAATTGAGCACGCTATTAATCATAGCAAGCTTAATGACGCGCACTTATTACTGATCAATAATATTAAAAACACACCAGATGATCACTTTAGCTATTTTTTGCTAGCGCAAGTAAATGTTGCAGCAAATGATATTAGCAAGGCACATAAACTCTTAAGCAAAGCGATTAGTATTGCGCCCCTACCTTTATATTTTGCTCACTCAGCCAAATTTGCCGTACTGCGCGGGCAGCTGTTAGATGCGCAGCAATATATAACTGAAGCAATAAAACATCCATATTATGAAGTTATTGAATGCGATTTAATTGCTAATGTACTGACTCGTTTAGGCCATTATCCACTGGCGCTCGAGTGGCAATTTCGGGCCTATCAACATGCTCCTGAAAATCCACAAATCTGTTATAACTTAGCAGTGGCATATAAAATAATGGGGCAATTTAGTGATGCAATACTGCTACTACAAATGCTTGTTAAACAGTATCCGCAGCATTTTCAAGCTCACTACTCGCTAGCTGAACTTAACAATAACAAGCAGGCCAAGCAGCATTTACAACAGCTGTTAACTTTAACCGAATACGCTAAAACGCCGATGCAGCAACAATTTCTGCACCATGCGATTGCACTCAATTACGAGCACTGCGCTGATTATAAGCAAGCCTTTGCCCACTTTACTACAAGTAAGCAAGCGATCTGTCAGCATGTAAAATATGATGCGCAAGCTCACAAAGCATTTAGCCAGCAACTGATAACCTTAAGTCACAGTTATACGCCGTCCTTAAGCGACAACGATTTTACTCCGATATTTATTGTTGGTATGCCGCGCTCAGGGACTACTTTGCTAGAAAAAATAATGAATCAATCAGATTTGGTGCAAGGTGTTGGTGAACTCAATGATATTGCCCAGGTTTGCCAAGGTAATAATGCTCAGGCATTAAATAGCGTGGTGCTCAATGACGCATATAAAAATGCTGCGTTAATGGCGAAGTTGAGTCAGTATAAACAGCGTATTAGTCAACTAGTAGCAGCACAGCTACGCAGCTGCGACAAACAGCCATTTAATTTTTACTATATCGATTTAATTTTAGCGGCTTTCCCGAAGGCTAAAATCATTTGCATGCAACGAGGCCGAAAAGCTAGCTGTATAGCTAATTACCGCCAACTGTACAGCCCAGCCAGTGCGTTTCATCACTATAGCTATAACCTGCAAGACATCGATAGTTTTTATCAAGATTACAGCTCTTTGATAAATCATTTTGCAGCAAAACACCCGGATAATGTGATGATTATGCAATACGAAACATTAGTATCAGAGCCAATCACAAGCACGCAGCTGCTCTATGATTTTTGTGATTTACCTTGGCAAGTTAAGTGTCTGGATTTTCATAAGCAACATAGCCCGTCGGCAACAGCAAGCAAAGTACAAGTACGCCAGCCTCTCAATAATAAAGCCATTGATTACTGGCAGCACTACGGATTTGCGTTTAACGCGAAGGACAAGGACCCGTTTCGATAGGTAGTTCGTCTCGGCCGCCCCACTCACTCCATGAGCCGTCATAAACATGCAGATTTTCATATCCGCACTCATCGGCAAATAACGCCAAGATGCATGCAGTAACGCCGGAGCCACAACTAAATTGCAAGGTAGTTTGCAGATCTGCTTGATCGCCAAGTACAGCCTCGAAAGCAGCTTTAATATCAGCGAATGGTTTTGCTTCGCCATCATCCAATAATTCAACAAAAGGTAAAGCGCGGCTATTTGGAATATGGCCGCTGCGCATCCCAGCTCTCGGCTCTGCCATTTCACCTAAATAACGCTGATAACCTCGTGCATCAAGTAGTACGGTATGTTCATCATCTATGCCCTGAAAGACTGCAGCAGCATCAATAAAGTAACCAACTCGCGGTTTGGCAACAAAGTTACCTTTATGATAATGGCGGCTATATTCAATTTGAGTTAAATAACCCAACGACTGCCACTTAGCAAGGCCACCACCGAGTACTTTGACATTATCAAAGCCCATGGCTTTAAACATCCACCAACCTCTTGCAGCACTAAATAAGCCTTGGTCTTCGTAGATGATAACTAAGGAATCTTTATCAACCCCCATTAACTGCATCTGCTGAGTAAATTGCTCCGCACTGCACATGGTATGCGGTAGCGGATTGTCTTGATCGGCTAATTGCTTTTTAAAGTCAAAACGCTGCGCATTAGGTAACTTAGCTTCTGGTTTATACTCTCCCAGCTTACCTGGACGCACCATACCGGCATCAAAAATAATCAGCTTGGGGTCGTTTAAGTGCTCGTTCAACCACTGGCAAGTTACGATGTTTTTCATTGTTATCCTTTACTTCATTAATTTGCTGAGAAAAAACATCCAATCCTAACAAACGTTTTTCAACAGCATCAGTATGTTCTTTTGAGCAATCTTGCCACCTTCCTTGGACACTGTAAACATGCTTTAAATAATTGAAAAATTGATTTCTAAGTTGAGCATTGAATTGCCAACCTTGGTTCATTTGCGATATTTTTTCACTTAACTCCTCATTATTGCGCGCATGTAAAACCAATTCATCAATGTTATAGCAAGCCTGCCCAAGCGTAATAACACGGCGCCCTAACAATAACGCCTCTAGTCCGACGGTAGAATTAATCGTGATCACGGCCTGTGCATTTTCTATTAAATCAGCCGTCACATTGCCGTTGGCAAATACTGCCTGAGGGTGCTTTTTATATAAATGAGAATAATGTTTATGCCAAGAGGGGTGTTCTTTAAATACCACTTTTAACTCTGGATCATTTAGTTTTTCAATCGCTGTCATTACTTCTGTAAATAACATCTCCATTGAATTAATCCAGGGCGAATAACAAACGATTTGCGTATCATGGGGAACCTGAAAAGGCACGAAAATATACCTTGGCGGTAACTTACTCTGTAAAAATGCTTTACGTTTTTTGTGATTTGATCGAGGCATTAACGCTAAAGCGCTTAAATCAGATGCATATGATGATTCAAAATTAAGGTAAAAATTTCGATCACGCTTAATTGCAGATGCAAAGTTAACACCTTTAGGATCTAAACAGCTAGTATTTGGCAGCAAGCCATTTTCATAATAAAAAACGTTAATTTCTAGCTTTTTCGCCGCTTTTACTACTGTGATATTAGGCAGTTTATGACCATTCCAAATAACCAGATGTGTTGGTTTTTCCCGAGTAAGTAACGCCAAATACTTAGCGTAGCGACAACGCTCGACAAAATTGAGTAGAAGGTAATAAGGTAAGATTAACAAGTAACTATGCCAAATAGCATGCTTTGCTTGTTTACGCTTTATCTGAGTAGCTATTATATCGTCAAAAGACGCTTTAAATGCCTCCGGTAAGTACTTTAATGCACGCAGTATTGGCTTACCAAAAATATGTAAACTAGCACTTAAATTTAGTTGAGTGATTAACTTTTTATAGTAGCGAGCATGTACATTGCGACGAGATACGAATAAAAAGTGCATAGGGTGCTTATACCAATTTTAATATTTGATATAAATACTAAGCCGTAATAATGACTTATTTATGAATGAAGCGTTACAATACTTTATTAGCTACTTAAAAGACGCAGATCACATAGATTTATTTTACTGTAGTAAAATTGTATTATAGGCGGTAAAACTTAATAAATAAGATGGCGTTATCTAATTCTTCTGCCACATATTGAATTACCAATTAAAAGTCTAAAAGCGACCCATTATGCCTAAACATTACCTGCTTTATGTAGAACAACCTTACAGCTTTGCTATTTTACGCCCAATTCAAGATGCAATTAGAGCAAATGGAGATAAAGCCTGCTGGTTTATTACAAAAAGAAGTGGAATTGCCAACGGCTTGTTAGAAGGAGAGCAACAACTTAAAAATATTGAAGATGTCAAAAACTTTAATCCCTGCGCAGTGTTCGTACCTGGAAATGTAGTCCCAGATTTTTTCCCCGGTGTGAAAGTGCAAGTTTTTCATGGCTTAGAATATAAAAAGAAAGGTCATTTTGCGATTCGAGGTTTTTTTGATTTGTACTGTACTCACGGTCCTCTTACAACGGAACCATTTACACGCTTAGCAGAAAAACACCGTTATTTTAGAGTGATAGAAACTGGCTGGCCGAAACTTGATCCTTATTTTAATTACGAAAAAAGACAAAATGAGAAGCCCGTTATCTTATATGCGCCAACATTTTCGCCAAATTTATCTTCTCTCGAGATTTTATTTGAGCAAATAAAATCACTTGCAAGTAGTGGTGATTACGATATAAAACTGAAGTTTCATCCAAAAACTAAACCTCAGTGGCAAAAGCTTTATCTGACTCTGGCTGAAATGGAACATTTTGAAATTTGCCAAAACGATAACTTAATCCCATTAATTCAACACGCTGATGTGGTTATTTCAGATACATCAAGTGCCGTCGATGAATCATTATTATTAGGCAAACCCGTTATCACCTTTAACAATAGCCAACCTCAAGATGCTTTAATTAATATCACAGCTGCAGAGCAATTAACTAACGCGCTAGAGCAAGCATTATCTTTCAGCGATGAGCAGCAACTGAAAATTAACCAGTATATAACTCAAGTACATCCTTTTACTGATGGAAACAGCGCTCAACGCATACTAGCAGCAACTGCACAGATTATTGAGACCGGAGTTATGCAAAAGCCGCTTAATCTACTGCGCAGATACAAAATCCGTAAAGCGCTAAACTATATGAAATTAAAGTAATTAAATCGAAGGTGGGCAAGCCCCACCTTACAACATTTATTGCGATAATGGATTACGTACCACTTCAATAATTTCAGTGGTTGAAATTGATGGGGTTCGAATAAGGTATTTAACATCACACAAGCTTTTAAATTCATCAAAACGTCCAGCCCAATCATCCCCCATTACTAATAAGTCAGCATTATGTTCAGTAATGTACTCACCTTTAAGCTCTAATTATTGCTCAATAAACATCTCATCAACGCAATGAACTGATTATTCTCACTCTATCTGCTTCACTGTAAACTGGATTACGACCTTTTTTGACATATTAAGAGCACCTGAAAGCACACCTGCAATTAAGTAATCAGCCAGTGCTTTCGCTCGCTCTAATATATTGATATTGCCAACATGGAAAATATCAAACGTCCCAAAAGTTATTATTCGCCTCATTTATTCTCTTCTAAATAGTTAGCAATGCGCTCAGCAGATAAGCCATCCATTTTACCAGCGAGCAACTTAATAAGCCTCGCCCTATTTTCTTTGAAAACGTCACTCTCGTAACTAGATTGATTAATCATATTGGCGAGATCTTGATAATGCTTAGCAGGGTAACAAATTTCATTAAAATAATGAATATCATCATCCAAACGCCCTTTCAAACGAAATGAAAAAATACCACGGTAACTCCAGCGTAATTTATAGAAGTCACACCATATAACGGGTTTATCTAGTGCAGCAAATTCAAAAATAGCTGACGATGCGTCTGAAAGCATAATATCGGCAACCGCAATAAATGGTGTTAAATCAAATTGATTTTCATCCGCAATATAAACATTTGTGTGTTTTTTCCAATTAGCTAATTTAAAGCGTTGTTTTTTATAACGTGGTTTTGTAAGCGTAAAAAAGTGTGGTTTTATAATTATATTATAATCTGCAAAGTCATCCGCAAAATGGTCGCTCATACACTCAATTGAACTTGGATAAAATGTAGGCGCATATAGCAATGTTCTTTTATTAGGATCCAGACCGAGCTTTTCCAGTGATATTTTTTCAACACTGTAGTCAAATAGAGGATCTAACTTCGCATAACCTGAGTCAATAAAAGTACCGTTAGGATAAAGGCTTTGTAATCGATTTTTCCGATGTACCCCTTCAACAAACCTTACAGTCATTCCTGCATTTGATACATCGTAGTAGCACTGTTTGGGGCCAATTCCGTGTTGCATCAGTGCTGTTTTTTTATTTAACTTTTCGCTTTGTGGAAATGCATTACCAAATATAATCCAATCAACTTCACTTTTTTGGTAAAAAGCAAAAGCCTGACTGGTATCATTTAGCCAAACTGCTGATAGCCGATTGTCTGCAATAAACTTATTGCAAACAGAAATTAGTTTCGCATCCTGCGATTTATAAAAAATCAATACACATTTATGCCCTTTTTTGGTCAGCTTTTTTATAACTGGTAAGTATTGAGGGATATAATAAATATGCAAAACATCAAAATACACGAACATAATTTACATTAATTTAACCAAAAACAAATGCCATTGTACAGAAACCATAATTTTATTTCAGCCTAAACTATCATAACAACGACTATTTTTGCTTAAATCTTAATAATCTCGGTTCTCAGTGGTGCCATTTTCGCGAGTATTTTATTTTGCACTGTATGACTAATATTTTGTTCATTCATGGCATTAATTAACAAATCAACCACATGATTAAAGTCACCCTCCGTGATGTGCATGCCAGTATGAATATCAACCATACTATCACGCGTATATTCACAGGGCCCATCAGTTAGTACACACAAATGATTAATAAAGCCTTCACGGAAATGGCTAATATTTGCATGCTCAAAGTAATGAATAATTTGTTCGTCATTACCGATTTGATTAATGAAACTATCAACCAGTCTTTGTAGCCCTGCTTGACCACCAAGTTGCTGATACAACGTTAGATTTGAAGCCGATGAACAACCTGCTAAGCTGGCTATTAACACTATCGTTGTTAGTATTTTTCCCATTACCAATATCCTGTTACCGATAAGTACCAACCGGTTTGGTCTTTTGCCCCAGCAATACTACCTAAATCAAGGTATGCTGCAGTGACACTTACGTATTTATTTGGTATCCAAGCAACAAACACATCTTGCCAATCTTGCTCACCCAATCCGAGATTATTTGATTTTTGACGATACTCTATTCCAACAGCAACTTCTCGACTAAGAAAAATGGCAGTACTACCTTCAAATAATAGTTTTTCATTGCTATTCGCCCCACCGTATCCGAGTAAGCCAAGCTGATTTGCTTCACTATAACGCGTGGTAACATTCCAAAACCAGTTATAACCTGCAATGGCCCCTAAATGTAGCTTGCTTGCAGCAAGGTAAATATCCGTACCGGAGGTATCCTTAGCCCCTACTAACATAGCGACTGCGCCATCATCAAGTGATTTATGTTGTACTCCCAAGGTAACTTGAGGCCAGTCACTATAAACAATATCACCATAGAGCCTAATCTTAACACCGCTGATTTCTTGTTCTATCTCGGTATTTAGCGCCGGCACAGCAAAGTTTTGCTGTGCATAGCTAAGCTCAACGCGATTAAATAAGTTAACTTGTGCACCGCATACATCTAAGCTGTAATCGGTAACATCGGCCCGACTACAAAAGCCATTAATAGAAAACTCATCCTCGCTGGCATAACCCGCAAGCTGCGCCCAAGGCACGATACCACCACCACCACTACCTTCTACTTGCGATACTCCTGGCGTTGCTAGCAGCTTGCCTTTTGAGGCAAAAGTATTAAATGCAGATAATGCGATAACAGTTAAACATAATAATTTAAGCTTTTTCATTATACTGCTCCAACCACTGCTCAAACACGTCTGCTTTGAGTGGACGACTTAGATAATACCCTTGCACATGATCACACTGCATTTTTTGTAGCAGCTCTAGCGACTCTAATGTTTCAACCCCTTCGGCTACAACAGAGAAGCCAAGCTGATGACCTAAGGTAATCGTAGATTCAACAATAAACTGATCTTTTTCAGATTCATCTAGTTTAAGAATGAAACACTTATCTAACTTCAGCTCGTCAATAGGTAACATTTTCAGGCGCCCTAGCGATGTTTGCCCAACCCCATAATCATCAAGAGAAATTTTGACACCGATTGCTTTCAAGTTTTCCAACGCTTGAATACCTTTTTCTTCATTTTCAATCATATCGCGCTCTGTTAATTCAATCGTGATAAGCGCAGGTGCAACTGAAAACTGTTTTAATGTACGAATTAAATTAGAGTGAAAGCCGGGATAAGCGATATCTTGGGCTGAAACATTAATTGCAGCTTGCATATAAATGCCTTGCTGTTGCCAAAGTCCGACCTGTGCTATTACTGTTTTTACCACCCAACCGGTAAGGTCAACAATTAATCCCGATTGTTCAGCTAGGTCAATAAATAGCTCCGGCGATACCCAACTACCATCCTTGCGTTGCCAACGAATAAGCGATTCCACTTTATTGATTTGTTGTGTAGCGATATGTAATTTAGGCTGATAGGTCATAAACAATTGACCATCGTCATCATTAATCGCTTGCTTGAGCTCATCGATCATAATGAGCCTATCAAGATGCGCTTCATCCTCTCCAGGCAGGTAATAATGAATATTTTCATGAGCACTTGCGGCACTATCCACAGCAATCAAGACCCGACGCATTAAATCATCCGCTTGTAACCCTTGCGAAGGATACTCCACCACACCAGCACTAAAACGTAAATTGATTTTAAGCTTTTGAATAGTATAACCAGCTTGTAACTGCGCCATTAACCCGACTATGCCACTTTTAAGATTACGCCCTGCACTACTAGGAAAAGCGGTTAAAAATTCATCACCACCAATACGTGCATGTAAACCACCAAACTCATCTGAAAACTCAGCAATACGTAAAGCCACAGCTTTTAAGCAGTCATCGCCAATACGAGCTCCTAGCTTATCGTTAATATGCCTAAGACCACGAATATCGATTGCCACTAAGGTGTATTCTTGGTTTTGTTCAAGATTTTCGCTCAACACTTCCAGCATTGCAGAACGATTATAAAAACCAGTTAAAGAATCATGCTTTGCGGCAAAGCTAATTTGTTGTTCACGCTCTTGGATATCATTACCCATGTTCTTAAAAGCATCAATTAATGTAGCTATTTCATTGCTTTGGTTTTTACTCATCGCATCAACACTGTAGTTTCCTCGCGCAAACTGCCGCGCTAAACTCGCCAACTGTGATAACGGCATGGTTAAGTTTTTGGCCAATAAACTACTGGTAATAACGCCGATAAAAATCGTTAAAGACGCAAGAATGACTAACGTGTAAAACAATCTCTCAAATTCACTGTAACTCTGCGTTAGATCAGCACTAAGCAATACATTAACGGGATGATCGTCAAGTGAAGGCAAATGTACATCGCGATTGCGATATACCAATTGTTCACCAAAAATACGTTTTGTGGTGGAATTATGAAAATACTCGTTTGGAATAAATGGGCTTGGACGCTCTAACAAAGAGCTTTTAACCAAATTATCGCTTTTAGCTATAAAGCTTACATCCATACCTGTTAAGTTTTTTAGTTCAACCGCAACCTCATCATCAATTTTAAAACCTACTAAACTGTAGGCGATAGTACGCGGGGCTTTAACTGGTAGTAAAATGACTTGATACAATTGTTCGTGTAGCACTACAAAACTAGATTGCTCGGTATTATTGAGCAACTCATTCATTAATTCTTGTAAGTTATTATTAAAATCTTGCTGTTTATTAGTAGAAATTAACTTTCCTGACAGATCTAGAAGCAGCATTAAATCAGCATTGATTCGCTGACTATGATTATACAATGCGCTACTAATGGTATTTGCATCTTTGGTAGCAACCGCTTGTTTAAAGCCAAAATCAGCAGTCAGTACTTTTGCAGCTGTGAGCAATAAACTTTCTTTTGACGCTAGGTACTGCTTATAGACATTTTCAGCCACATTAATATCTTGGGTGACCTTTTTTTCATTAAATTGACTCGTCGACCACCAAAAACTAAATAAGCTCACAACAGTAGTTAATAACACTAAGCCTACACATAAAACAGTTATGCGATTTTTTAAACTATTAGTCATTCCCACCCTTAAACTTACTACCAAAAGTATTACGTGGCTTAGGCTCAGTTGTTTGCAGTGTCACTTGTAAACTATGAGGTGAATTTACAGCTAACGTTAAAGGCTGTTTTGCTTCGAGTGCGTTCTTTTGTAAAGCATGCCAAATAGTTAGCTGTACTGGCAAATTTAGGCCACTTAGTTGCACATTCCCATGCTCATCACTTTGA
Organism: Pseudoalteromonas sp. SR41-8; assembly: GCF_014163915.1. NCBI lineage: Bacteria > Pseudomonadati > Pseudomonadota > Gammaproteobacteria > Alteromonadales > Pseudoalteromonadaceae > Pseudoalteromonas > Pseudoalteromonas sp. SR41-8. The sequence goes on along the minus strand of NZ_JACJEE010000011.1, from coordinate 3,259 downwards.
TAAACATCAGCGCTTTTCGCAACATAAATATACCCTAGCATAGAATCATGGATATTACAGCCAAGCACCACAACCCCTTGATTTTCAAATGTAATCGGAGCTTCTGGTTGTCCAGAATATAACTTTAACTGAAATGGTTTAGCTTCCGAGAAAGAATATACATGGTGGCGAATATTATCGCTATTAGGAAAGTTCACTTGCTGCCCTTGGTGAGCAATCAAAAGCGTTGGTGAAAACTGCTTATCTACTTGATCCATTATCAGTACAGGTAACTGTTGCGATAATGTTTTATTGCTTTCGCTAGCAATTTCTATCACTGCATTGGTGAGAGGCTGCCCATATTGATCAACGATGTTGAGCGTAACATCTTGCGCATAAACATCGCATGCAAGCACCATAGCGAAAACTGTCATGATGCTTTTTGTTGCCATTACTTGCAGTCTCATTTGGTCATCCCCTGTTGTGCGAACACTAACATATGAGTATCTCTAATTAATCTTAGGTTAAGTTAATTAGAGACTGACTCTAAATGCAAGAATAAAAGCCCAGTAACTATAAATAATAGCAAAACTCTAAGCTTTTAAAATGGTGCAAGTTGATTACTAGTAATTAAGCATTAGAAATTAAACCATATTGCCCGTCTAAAATGGCAATTACTTCACTACGCGGATCTGTTGGAATTAAAATATCACGACCCACAATTTTGCTAGCGATACCTACATAAGTATCAGAAACAGCTAACATAACCGACTCAGGTAAAATGTAATCTTTTGCTAGTTGCTCACGTTCAAGCATGCGATCTTTATTCAATAACACATCACTATCAGGCACATTATTAATTAACAATTGGCGGAACCCTTCTTTAGAGTTCTCAACAATTTTACCATCACGATACGCAGCACCATCCCAAATTCTTGATGAATCAGGCGTCCCAACTTCATCGATATAGATTAGTTTATCTGTACCATCAATATCTTCTACATAGCCAAACTCAAATTTTGTATCGACAAAGATTTGATCTAGTTTACCTAGCTCAGCACTAATTAAAGCAAAACCCTCAACAAGTAATTTCTCGTATTGAGCAACATCATCTTCGGACTTAAAATTAAACACACTCAAGTTATTAGTTATGTTTTCACGGGTAATATTGACATCATCCACCGCAGGAATATCTGCAACGCCAGTAATAATACCTTTTGTTGATGGCGTAATTAACACATCGTCTAACTTTTGATTAGCCGTTAAGCCTTCAGGTAATTCTAATCCACAGAAATTACGTACACCTTTACTGTAATCACGCCACATGCTGCCCGTAATGTACTGACGAGCAATTGCTTCTACTTTTACTGTACTGGCTTTACGTACAATCCACACATACGGATGCGGAATATCAACAATGTGATTCCCTGCAAGGCCTGCCTGATCAAATAACTTAAACCAATGAGCAGCAACTGTGTTTAATGCGACCCCTTTACCTGGCACGCCATTTAAACCATTTTCGCCCTGCCATATACAATCAAATGCAGAGATACGATCAGAAATAACCATAATAGCCAGTTCTGTACCCTTTGGCACTTGGTAACCTTTGTCACTGATCAAACGCGCGCTGTCTTCGTCTGTTAACCAATAAACTGAACGTACTTTGCCACTGTGAACTGGGCCCTTTGTGCGTATTGGTAAGTCATCGTTTACGTCTAAAACTTTATAGCTAGTCATGCTATCTCCGAGTATATGGCACGCCCTGTAAGGGCGATCGTATGGGTATGGGGTTATAAGCCGCTAATAATAATCGAGACCGGGGGAAATCACAATTAAAGCACTATGTGATTTAACGCAGTTTAGTTGGTATTTTATTATACACGTTATAAGATAACATCAAAATCCAGTAGTAATTTACGTGATGATTAATTTACAGCAGCTAAGTTTTAAATGGCAAAAACAACAAGTCAAACCCACTTTAGCAATTGCAACACTTAGCATTGCTAAAGGTGAACATGTGTTTTTACATGGCCCTAGCGGCTGTGGTAAATCCACTTTATTATCGTTACTTGCAGGTATTAACCGTCCTACATCAGGCCAATTGAGTATTTTAGGTTGTGAACTGGGTCGATTAAGTAAAAGTAAATGCGATAGGTTTCGAGCTGAGCATATTGGGTATATCTTTCAAAATTTTAATTTACTACCTTACTTATCACCGATTGATAATGTCACATTAGGTTGCCAATTTTCAAAATCACGGCAAAAAAAAGCATTAATCAATAGTCCAACCCTTAATCAAGAGGCTTCAAGGCTATTAAATGCACTGGGCTTAGACGAGCAATTACATCAACAAAATGTCGCTAGTTTGAGTATTGGCCAGCAACAGCGAGTCGCGGCGGCGCGCGCCTTTATTGGCAGCCCCGAATTGATAATTGCCGATGAGCCAACGTCTGCTCTTGATGCAAACAATCGCCAGTCTTTTATCAACTTACTTTTTACACAAGCAAACGAAGCGAATAGCACCTTACTTTTTGTTAGCCATGATACCAGCTTACAACCACTTTTTAATCGCAGCATTGATTTACTGTCGCTACAGGAGCAAGATAAATGATCCTCTTAAAACTTGCTATTAGTAGCTTATATAATCGCCGCGCTAGTGCATTCTTAACTCTGTTTACTATTGCTGTTAGTGTCATGTTATTGCTGAGTATTGAGCGAGTACGGGTTGATGCCAAAAGTAGTTTTAGTAATACCATTTCTGGTACTGATCTAATTGTTGGCGCTCGTACCGGAGATATACAGCTGTTATTGTCTTCGGTTTTTCGCATTGGTCATGCTAATAATGGCGTTAGCTGGCAAAGCTACCAATATATAAAACAGCAACGCGGCGTCAACTGGACCATTCCGCTATCACTAGGGGACAGCCATAAAGGCCAAGCGGTACTGGGCACTTCAGCTGATTATTTTCAACATTATAAATTTGCTAAAAAGCAGCAGCTTAGGTTTAGCCAAGGCCGCGCCTTCGCCCATTTAAATGAAGTCGTACTGGGCGCGCAGGTAGCAGCCAAGCTAGGCTATTCGCTGGGCGATAGTATCGTTATTTCACACGGTATGGGTAATACCAGCTTTCATCATCATGATGATAATCCCTTCACTGTGGTGGGCATTTTAGATGCGACAGGCACGCCAGTTGATAAAACCCTACATATTCCATTAGCGGCTATTGAACTTATCCACAGCGGTAACCACACCAGCCATGAACATGAACATGAACATGAAC
>NZ_JACJEE010000119.1:0-251 GCF_014163915.1 Pseudoalteromonas sp. SR41-8 | reverse complement strand
AGACTCTAAATTTTTTGCCTTGCTTAGCGAACTAAGCTCGGCTGTTAGAACTCAATCTGTACGAGTGCCCACACAGATGATTGCTTTATATTGTTAAAGAACGTTGCGGTTAAAGTTAAACTTTACCTCGCTAGGGCTGCGCATATTACGCTTTCCTATTTTTTTGTCAACACTTAATTTTAAACTTTCTTAAAAATCTAAACTCAAGTTTTACTCGACTAACTGATTAACTCTTGCCTCGCTAAGCGTTG
>NZ_JACJEE010000118.1:0-251 GCF_014163915.1 Pseudoalteromonas sp. SR41-8 | reverse complement strand
GCCAGTGTCAGTGTGACTATCAGCGATGGTTCGAATAACCAATCGCGTACTGTGACGGCTGATGGCTCTGGGGCATGGACTATCAGTGGTAGTGAGTTTGATGTCAGCAGCTTTAATAACGGCACACTCACCGTCAGCGCCACACAAAGTGATGCGGCGGGTAACACCTCCAGTGCAGCCAGCACCTCAGTGATTTTAGATAACGCAGCACCGAATGCCTTGACGATAAGCACCCCGATTGAGGTTGATGG
>NZ_JACJEE010000117.1:0-251 GCF_014163915.1 Pseudoalteromonas sp. SR41-8 | reverse complement strand
CAAAAAAATAGGAAAGCGTAATATGCGCAGCCCTAGCGAGATAAAGTTTAACTTTAACCGCAACGTTCTTTAACAATATAAAGCAATCATCTGTGTGGGCACTCGTACAGATTGAGTTCTAACAGTCAAGCTTAGTTCGCTAAGCAAGGCAAAAAATTTAGAGTCTCAATTGAAACTGAGTGACCAACAGAAGTAACTTATTTATAAGTTGCTTCGGCACAGTCAATTCAATATCGAAAGATATTAAATAA
>NZ_JACJEE010000116.1:0-251 GCF_014163915.1 Pseudoalteromonas sp. SR41-8 | reverse complement strand
GCGAATGGCAAGGGCTAAATCGCGAGAGATAGTCTGGAGGAAGCCGTTAGCAAATCTGTGAGCTGATGAACAAAAACATCATATGAGGCGTAGGCTGGAGACGAGCTAGCACAAGATAGCGAAGTCATGTGATCTAACGGCCACCGTAAATGATGCAGTTGTGCAGAGAAAGTCGATGCACCTTATTCGGGGAGATCTGATAAACACGCATCCGCGCTAACGCTTGGAGATTACCAGTTAGGGACTGGTTG
>NZ_JACJEE010000115.1:0-252 GCF_014163915.1 Pseudoalteromonas sp. SR41-8 | reverse complement strand
ATAGCGAGGCACGAACAACTCAGAGAGTTAAATAAAACTTCGGTTTTAAATATTCGCAAGAAAGTTTAAAACTAAGTGTTGACTCGAAAAATAAAGGATGTATTATACGCATCCCTAGCGACAATATCGCAACGTTCTTTAACAATATAAAGCAATCATCTGTGTGGGCACTCGTACAGATTGAGTTCTAACAGCCGAGCTTAGTTCGCTAAGCAAGGCAAAAAATTTAGAGTCTCAATTGAAACTGAGTGA
>NZ_JACJEE010000114.1:0-254 GCF_014163915.1 Pseudoalteromonas sp. SR41-8 | reverse complement strand
GTCAGCAGCTTTAATAATGGCACGCTCACCGTCAGCGCCACACAATCTGATGCGGCGGGTAACACCTCCAGTGCAACCAGCACCTCAGTGATTTTAGATAACGCAGCACCGAATGCCTTGACGATCGCCACCCCGATTGAGGTTGATGGCCGGATCAATGCCGTAGAAGATGACAGTGTATTGATCACCGGCTCTGGGGCGGAAGCCAATGCCAGTGTCAGTGTGACTATCAGCGATGGTTCGAATAACCAATC
>NZ_JACJEE010000113.1:0-255 GCF_014163915.1 Pseudoalteromonas sp. SR41-8 | reverse complement strand
AGTTTTCAAAAGTAAAAAAGAATGATAGCAGTATCATTCAGTGCCATTTAATGAACGTTTTACGTTTGTTGATTGGTATCTACTTTAGTATTCAATATTAACTTCTGGCGAAGTTAAACTGTCACAAAATAAAGACCCGTTTGGGTTGTATGGTTAAGTGACTAAGCGTACACGGTGGATGCCTTGGCAGTTGGAGGCGATGAAGGACGTATTAACTTGCGATAAGCCTAGTCAAGCTAGTAAAAAGCACTTGAG
>NZ_JACJEE010000112.1:0-257 GCF_014163915.1 Pseudoalteromonas sp. SR41-8 | reverse complement strand
GTCAGCAGCTTTAATAATGGCACGCTCACCGTCAGCGCCACACAATCTGATGCGGCGGGTAACACCTCCAGTGCAACCAGCACCTCAGTGATTTTAGATAACGCAGCACCGAATGCCTTGACGATTGCCACCCCGATTGAGGTTGATGGCCGGATCAATGCTGTAGAAGATGGCAGTGTATTGATCACCGGCTCTGGCGCAGAAGCCAATGCCAGTGTCAGTGTGACTATCAGCGATGGTTCGAATAACCAATCGCG
>NZ_JACJEE010000111.1:0-257 GCF_014163915.1 Pseudoalteromonas sp. SR41-8 | reverse complement strand
ATAGCGAGGCACGAACAACTCAGAGAGTTAAATAAAACTTCGGTTTTAAATATTCGCAAGAAAGTTTAAAACTAAGTGTTGACTCGAAAAATAAAGGATGTATTATACGCATCCCTAGCGACAATGTCGCAACGTTCTTTAACAATATAAAGCAATCATCTGTGTGGGCACTCGTACAGATTGAGTTCTAACAGCCGAGCTTAGTTCGCTAAGTAAGGCAAAAAATTTAGAGTCTCAATTGAAACTGAGTGACCAAC
>NZ_JACJEE010000110.1:0-259 GCF_014163915.1 Pseudoalteromonas sp. SR41-8 | reverse complement strand
GGACCGGGTGATCAAGAGTGGGTAGTGCTCTAACCAGCTGAGTTGTAGTTTACTTAAGATTTATAAAGTAGGTTAGGCTGATTTTTGTTTTTACTTGAATTGGTACGACTGAGTGGATTCGAACCGCTGACCTTTGGACCGGGTGATCAAGAGTGGGTAGTGCTCTAACCAGCTGAGTTGTAGTTTACTTAAGATTTATAAAGTAGGTTAGGCTGATTTTTGTTTTTACTTGAATTGGTACGACTGAGTGGATTCGAAC
>NZ_JACJEE010000010.1:0-157733 GCF_014163915.1 Pseudoalteromonas sp. SR41-8 | reverse complement strand
CTCGCAAACTCGCAAACTCGCAAACTCGCAAACTCGCATTGGCTCAATTATTGCATTGTTAATAATATCATTAATCACTGTGTCAAATTGCTGATGGATACTAATCATCTCGATAAACAAAACTTCTTTGATTTAGGCAATCTCAATACATTACGTCAAGATGCCTTAAAAAGTGGTGCCTCGCCTGAAGCATCAAAAGAAGCGCTAAAAAAAGCAGCGGCACAATTTGAATCTATTTTTACGCAAATGCTTTTAAAAAGTATGCGTAAAGCAAACGAAGCGTTTGAAGACGAAGACAGCCCTTTTAACTCCAGTGGAGTAAAGTTTTTTGAAGAAATGCATGATCAACAGTTATCGGTTGATTTATCTTCAAAAGGTTCATTGGGCTTAGCCGATCTCATAGTGCAACAACTCTCTCCTGACGGGAAAAAATTTACCCCTAGTTCAGTGCTGCGCACCGTCGATGATTTTACCAGTGATCAACGTGCAACCAGCAAGAATGCTGATAACGCGGCTGACACTCAGGCTGTCAATAGCAGCTCATCAACAGCGCAAAAACCTCAGTTTGAAAATGCAGAAGATTTTATCAGTAGTGTTTGGGAACATGCCAAAACAGCCGCTGAGAAAATTGGTTTGAACCCCGCTGTGATGGTTGCACAAGCAGCTCTTGAGACTGGCTGGGGGAAACATATCATTAATAAAAGTGATGGCAACAGCAGCTTTAACTTATTCAATATCAAATCAGATAGAAGCTGGCAGGGTGAGAAAGCCAATAAAATGACACTCGAATTTGAGCAAGGTACACCAGTAAAAAGACAAGCCAGCTTTAGAGCATATGATTCGATTAAAGACAGCGTGAATGACTTTGTGCAGTTTTTAACGGAAAACCCACGCTACCAAGAAGCATTACAAAATACCGCAAAACCGGCCGCTTTTTTAGACTCTTTACAAAAAGCCGGTTATGCCACAGACCCCAATTATGCCGAAAAAATTAAGCAAGTACTTAATCGTACAGAACTTAAAACACTGGCGACAACATTGGTTCGCCAAGGAGTAAATTAAGATGTCGTTTAATTTATTAGACATTGCAAATTCAGGCGTTCGCGCTAATTCAGAATTGCTACAAACGACCAGTAAAAACATTGCCAATATAAATACAGTTGGTTATGTACGTGAGCGTACAGAGCATATGACCATGATCGACAATCAAGTTGGTCGTGGTGAAACATATCGATTATTGAATGAATTTGCTCAAAAGCAGCTCAATCGCGATACTTCAAATAAAACCTTTTTTGATCAATTTGTTACAGAAGCAGGCCGGGTTGATAGCTTGTTTTCTCAAGAATCCAATAGCTTATCGAGCAGTATGAATTCGTTATTCAACAATGTGCAGGAAAGCTTAAATCAGCCATCATCAACAGTTGCACGTTCGTTGGTTATGACAGATGCAGAAAATTTGATTGATCAAATGGATCGTTTGTCAGGCATTGTATTTGATCAAAAAAACATCGTGAATGAGCAGTTAGAAATTTTTTCTGATGAAGCGAATACATTGATTCAAAATATTAGCAGTTTGAATAAGCAAATAGCTACGGTAAATGGTACGCGCAATGAGGCAAACTCAAGCACCATGTATAACGAGCGAGACCTTGCTATTCGTAAGTTATCGGAATTAATAGATGTAGAGACTCTTGATGGCCCCAACGGTGAAAAGCTGGTATTTATGGGGACCGGTGAATCACTCGTAATGCAAGACGGCGCATTTAATTTGTTTTCGATGGCGGGTGATCCGGATCCTAATTTTAAAGAATTACGTTTAGATATAAATGGCGGCAAAGCTGTGCCGCTTGATGTTGATGTAAGTAAACTTAAAGGTAAGATTGGTGGGTTACTAGCATTTCGTGATGATATTTTAGTGCCAGCACAAAACCAGCTTGGCCAAATGGGGCTTGCAATTGCTGATGCTTTTAACCAACAAAACCGTTTAGGGATGGACGGCAACGGTGAACTTGGTGGGGACATTTTTACAATTCCAACGGTTGGCGGTTACGCCTATCAAGCTAATACAGGTAACTCAAGCATGACGGCTACCCTAGAGCCTGGTAAAGGCAGTGAAATTCCTGCTAGTGACTTTATTGTTACTTATACCAGTGGTACAACGGTAGAAATACAACCTGTCGATAATAAAGGTGAACCATTAGGCTCTCCCTCAACCGCCAATATAGTTGCTGGCGTTATTGATTCATCGACTATGACCGGTGGGGAATCTTTTGGTTTACAATTAAATGTTACAGGAACCGGTAATGTTGGTGATCAATTTGCTGTAAAACTTAATGCAGAGGCTGCATCGAGTTTAACACTTGCCACCGATAGGCCTGAATCGTTAGCGCTTGCTTCACCAATCCGTACGGCTGATAACATAAACAACACTGGCAATGCCAATATTTCAGTAGGTAGTGTAAGTAGTGTGACTTCAGGTGGTTTTACAACTACGACACCTCCGGATCTTGCTAATGGCGATATCACGATAGTGAAAACTGCTAACCCAGATGAATACACAATATCAGATGGGGTCAATACAAGTACTTTTACAGTCACTCCGCCTGCTGAAAATATGCTTTCACAAGCTGGGAATGGTTTCGAATTATATGGCTTTGACTTTAATATTGAAGGCATACCAGCAACAGGCGATAGTTTTACACTGGAGTTTAATGAAGGTGGTTTTGATGATAACCGCAATGGCTTAATGTTGGCTGGGTTACAAAGTGGTGAGTTAGTTCGACAAAATGTGACCACAACTTCAACTGCAGATAATCATAAAACATTTAATCAAGCCTATGCAGGGTTAGTTACTGATATTGGTGTTGTAACCAATCAAGCGAAGACTAATGGCGCTGCTTTTGAGGCATTAGCTCAACAGTCTGAAGCCTGGTATGAGTCACTCTCGGGAGTAAACCTTGATGAAGAAGCAGCCAATTTATTACGTTTTCAACAATCTTATGCGGCGTCTGCACAAGTGCTATCAACAGCCCGTACAATTTTTGATACTTTACTTAATGCTGCGAGGTAATTATGCGTTTATCTAATAATTTGATGTACCAAAACAGTGTTAATTCGATTTTGAATAATCAGCAAAATGTCAATAAAGCACAAGAGCAAGTTAATACCCAAAAGCGAGTGCTTACAGCTTCAGATGATCCATCGGCAACAGCACGGGCGTTACTGTATACCGATCGTATACAAGCGAATGAGCAATACAGTAAAAATATTACTATGCTGACGAGTCGTTTAAATACCCAAGAAAGTGTACTTGAGAATATTAAAGGCTCGCTTGAAAAAGCACATACATTAGCAATTCAAGCTGGTAATGGTGTTTATACAGATATAGATCGTGAAGGTATTGCTGAAGAGATTAAATCTATACAAAGTAGTGTGCTTGATTTAATGAATGCTAAAACTGAAGATGGGAAGTATATATTTTCAGGCTATCAAGATAATACCCAAACCTATTCGCTTGATTCTTCAACTGGCAAATATGTTTATGGTGGCGACCAAGGCCAGCATAAAATTAAAGTAGCGGAAGGAGTTGAAATTAAATCCAGTGATAATGGGGTTGATACGTTTGAAAAGGTCAATGCACGTTTAGACGTCGCCTCGAATGATGGTGTTGCATCAGGAGGGATCACTAGTGCAAAAGTGTATGTGCGTGAACAAGCTCAGTTTGACTCTTTTCATAAAGCAAATTATAACGCTGATCCTGCTGCCGCAGTCGGAGCAAATACGTTTAATATTATAACGACAGCAGGTACACCTAATACTTATCAGGTTGAACAAGGTGGAAGTGTGATCAGCTCTGGCAGCTTTGAGGGATCACAAATTAAATTTGCAGGGTTGGAAATCGACATTAGCCCCGTGGCAAATGGGCAGGTAGACTTTACTTTAGAAGCACCGCAAAAAGAAAATATTTTAAACACCTTAAGTAATTTGATCGCAGGACTGACTGATCCAACAATTAGCCAAGAAGATTATGAGCAAGTATTGGCAGCGGCCATGATCCAGATCGACAATAGTAAAAATCAGGTCTCTTTAACGCAGGCTGGTTTAGGTGGGCGGTTAAATACAGCTGAAAAAATCACGCAATCTAATAGTGACCTTGATGTAAATAACAAATCTTCTCGTGCAGATTTAATTGAACTCGATATGGCTGAGGCCATTACTGAACTCACGAAGCAAGAAACTGCACTACAAGCCTCGCAGGCAACTTTTGGCCGCTTGGCTAAATTATCACTGTTCGATTACTTATAAGTAAGTAAAGGAGTAAGGCAATATATTGCCTTACTCTCGTATTTTTCCAGCCTTTTAAGATCATCTCCTTACTATTTAACAGCTTAATAATTTCCTGAAGAAAAAGACCTGTACAGTAATCCTTGTAGTTTTTTAATGAGCTTTATTAATTTAGTCACTATAAAATTCATTAAATTACATGAGCTTAAAAAATAATGGAAAAAAAATAAAAAAAAAGCTAAAGGATTTTTTTGCTAGACCGATAACTTAATTAACCAAGCAAAGCGTTGTAAATAACAACCACTGCTTAATCTAGTAAGTTTGAGAGTAAATGATAAGTTTACTTCTGGAGAGATATCATGGCTTTATATGTAAATACAAATGTTAGCGCGTTAAACGCACAAAGACAATTAAATAATTCTGGTAATGCACTGGATACATCATTCCAACGTTTATCATCAGGTTTTCGTATTAACAGTGCGAAAGATGATGCGGCTGGCCTACAAATTTCTGACCGTTTAACATCACAAATTAACGGTTTGAACCAAGGTAACCGTAACGCGAACGATGGTATTTCACTAGCACAAACAGCTGAGGGTGCATTAGACGAAGTAACATCAATGTTCCAACGTATCAGAACATTATCACAGCAAGCAGCTAACGGCTCAAATACTGATGAAGACCGTTTAGCGGTGCAAGAAGAGATTCGCTCTCTTTCATCAGAAGTTAATCGTGTTGCTGCAGATACAACGTTTGGTGGTCAAAACCTATTAGATGGTTCTTTCTCGGCTAACTTTCAAGTAGGTGCAGATGCCGTTCAGAATATCAGCTTTAGTATGGCATCGGTTGGTGGTACTGCTAACTCTATCGCAGCTAATGGTGGTTTCACCATGTCAGGTATTGCAGGTGTTGCCAGTGCGGTAACCGGCGCTAGTTTAAGTGCGACAGCTGGAACAATCAGCTCGCAAGTAGGTGCATCAGCAGACCAAACAGCATTTTCATCAGTATTTACTGCTGGTGGTATCAGTGTATCTTCACAGGCTAATGCGCAAGCTGTAATGGCTGGTATGGATTCGCTTATCGCGGTTGTTGATAAAAAACGAGCTGAGCTGGGTGCGGTACAAAATCGTTTTCAGTCAACGATTCGTAACCAATCAAATATCTCAGAGAATCTAAGTGCTGCAAAATCACGTATTAAAGATACTGACTTTGCTCAAGAAACTGCAAACTTAACAAAAATGCAGATTCTACAACAGGCTAGCCAAACAATTCTTAGCCAGGCTAATCAACGTCCACAGGCTGCATTAAGTCTTCTAGGATAATTGGTTGGAAATAGTCAATTAATTGACTAAGAATGTAGCGCCTTTGTTTAATGGGGTATTAACAAAGGCGCTGAAACGGATTGATAAAGCGGAGGCGCTTAAAAATCCTGTATTGTTCTAACATTTGTAAGAACATAAATTATTAAGCATAAAATATGCCAATAATTAAAACCTACTCTCAAACTTATCTTCAAAGGGCCTTATAGGCCCTTTTCTCTTTTTTTCTAATTCAATGCAACTCTATCTATAAAGTTGGCCTAAAGATTGCTCAATACTTATTAAGTTTTTAAATTAACCTGCAAAGTGGCAGTTTATTGCCCCGGGCCAATCTTACTTGGCTGCTGTAACTAGTCACTTTGTCAAAACTCCACTCATTTTAGAGTGGCTTTAATTTGACAGATAAGAAGAGAGTTTATTATGGCTTTATTTGTAAATACGAATGTTAGTGCGCTTAATGCGCAAAGACAGCTTGAAAGAACTGGAAACGACTTAGATACTTCCTTTAAACGTTTATCATCTGGTCTGCGTATTAACAGCGCGGCGGATGATGCTGCTGGTTTACAAATATCGGATCGTTTGCAATCGCAAATCTTGGGTTTAAACCAAGGCAACCGTAATGCGAATGACGGTATCTCGCTGGCACAAACGGCTGAAGGTGCGCTTGATGAAATTACTTCTACATTTCAACGTATCCGAACACTTGCTCAGCAATCAGCAAATGGCTCTAATACAGATGAAGATAGGCTCGCTATCCAAGAAGAGATTAGACAGTTATCTGATGAGGTTAACCGAATTGCCACGGACACTACATTCGGTGGTCAAAATTTATTGGATGGCTCTTATTCTGCAAGCTTTCAGGTTGGTGCTGATGCTGTACAGACTATTGGTTTTAGTATGCAGTCTGTTGGCGATACAGCTAATTCTCTTGCTGCTAATGGTGGTTTTACTATATCAGGTGTTGCCGGTGTTGCTTCAGCCGTGGGTGGTAAAGCACTTTCAACGCTCGCAGCTAATGTAAGCTCAGTTGATGGCGCAACGGCATCAACAACATTAGATTTTTCTTCTGTATTTACAGCTGCAGGTATTAGTGTGTCATCACAAGTAAATGCACAGGCTGTGTTTGCGGGTATGGATTCTCTAATAGCGGTGGTTGATAAAAAACGCGCTGAATTAGGTGCGGTACAAAACCGTTTTCAGTCGACAATACGAAATCAAGCTAATATTTCTGAAAATTTAGCCTCTGCTAAATCAAGAATTAAAGATGCTGATTTTGCAATGGAGACAGCTAACTTAACTAAAAACCAAATTTTACAACAAGCGAGCCAAACAATATTAGGCCAAGCAAATCAAAGGCCTCAGGCTGCATTAAGCTTGTTACAGGGTTAAAATAGTATAACGTTGTTAAAAATTTATAAATAAAGCTAAAGTTTCCGTTTTATCTGACGATAACTGACTTAGAGAACTAAAAATCTAGGACTCTCAGTCTGGAGTAATAACAGGGTAGGGGTATCCCGTTGTTATTCTATTTAAAATGATAAAGCGGAGGCTATTATGGCTTTATATGTAAATACTAATGTGAGTTCATTGAACGCACAGCGCCAGTTGATGAAATCTGGTAACCAGCTCGATACATCCTTTCAACGTCTATCATCAGGTTTTCGCATTAATAGTGCAAAAGATGATGCTGCAGGCATGCAAATATCTAACCGTTTAACTAGTCAAATAAATGGTTTGAATCAAGGTAACCGAAATGCTAATGATGGGATCTCACTTGCGCAGACTGCTGAAGGCGCACTTGATGAGACTACGTCAATGTTCCAGCGTATTCGTACTCTTGCTCAACAAGCTTCAAACGGTTCAAATACAGATGAAGATCGTTTAGCAGTACAAGAAGAAATTCGTTCATTATCAGAAGAAGTAAATCGTGTTGCTGCAGATACAACATTTGGTGGTCAAAATCTACTAGATGGTACATTCTCAGCTAACTTCCAAGTTGGTGCTGATGCTGTACAGAATATTAGCTTTAGTATGAAAGATATTGGTGGCACAGCTAACTCTGTTGTAGCTGCCGGCGGCTTTACTATGTCAGGCATTGCCAGTGTTGCTAGTGCTGTAACGGGTGCAAGCTTAAGTGCTACAGCCGGAACAATTAGTTCACAGGTTGGTGCTTCAGCTGATAACACTGCTTTCTCATCAGTGTTTTCAGCGACTGGGATCAGTGTATCTTCTCAGGCAAATGCACAAGCTGTAATGGCAGGTATGGATGCAATGATTGCAGTAGTTGATAAAAAACGTGCCGAACTCGGTGCTGTACAAAATCGTTTTCAATCAACTATTCGTAACCAATCTAACATTTCAGAAAATTTGAGTGCTGCTAAGTCACGTATTAAAGATACTGATTTCGCTGCCGAAACAGCTAATTTGACTAAATCTCAAATATTACAACAAGCAAGCCAATCTATTTTGAGCCAAGCAAACCAGCGTCCACAAGTAGCATTATCGTTACTAGGCTAGACGGTTAATTAGGTCATTATTGAGATATTGTCTCGATAATGACTTATACTTTGTTTGTATTTTGAAGGAGAGCTACTATGGCTGACTTAGGTGGAATAATTAAATCGAGTGAAAACTTCACCGCTAATTCATCTTTTACAAATAAAAATGAGTTAAACGAAGCAAGTAAAAAAGCAACCGTTGAAAAAGCTGGTACAAAAATTGCTGGTAGAGAGCCCGCACTTGTTGATAATAGTCAGCAACTTGATTCTGAAAGTGAAAGAAAAGCACTGATCGACGAAGTGAAAGAAAACTTAGAGAAATTAAATAAATATATTCCTGTGACGGCTACAAATTTAAAATTTGAATTTGATGAGCAGGGTGATCCACCAATAATTAAAGTGTTTGATAAAACAAGCGAAGAAGTTATTCGTGAAATTCCAACTGAAGAGTTTAGAGAAGTTGCTAAAGCTTTAGATGAATTTGCCGATAAACTTACTAATAAAGGTTTGTTACTAAATCAAACCGTATGATATTTTTTGGAACAGATAGTAGGAGAGAAGTATGCCACTTATAACATCCGCAGGTATTGGATCTGGGCTGGATCTCGAAAGTATCATTACAGCATCTGTTGATGCCGAAAATGTTCCAAAAATGAATGCCTTTGCAAAAAAGGACAAGTCGTTAGAAGTTGAATTATCTTCAATCGGAGAGATCAAGTCTGCGTTATCCAAGCTACAAGACACAATAAAAAAGCTAGCAGATCCTGATAATTTCAATAAACGTATTGCTAATATCACTCAACCAACAAGTGATGACGGTGATCTCGTCTCAGTTACCCCAACAAAAGATATTACGCCTGGTAATTTTAAAATTGAAGTTGTTGCACTTGCTCAAGGCAGTCGTGCAACTTCAAACGATGCCGTACCTCCTTTGTTTACATCTACTGACGATGTGGTCACTGCTTCTGGAGGCACCTTGTCATTTGCTGCTGGAGACAAAAGCTTTGACCTAACTCTTGATGCGGGTGCGACATTAGCTGATTTGCGTGACGCAATTAATGACTCGGATGATAATTTTGGTGTAACAGCAAATATAATAAATACTGGTACTGAGTCAAAGTTGGTTCTTACTTCGAGTGTGAGTGGCGCTGGTAATGACTTGGTAATTACCAATGATAATGCTGAGCTAGACAATGTATCTACAGATGCTAATGGTGGAGCTTCTGGTAGCGGTGGTATTGGTATAACAGCTGGAAATGAAGCAAAAAGTGCAGTTATAAAAGTAGATGGCATAACAATAACAAATGACACCAATACCTTTAAAGATGCTGTACAAGATATGACGATCACCGCTAAACGACAAAGCGTTGATGGAGAGACTGCAAAGTTAGCTGTTAGCTATGACCGTGAGAGCGTTACAACATTAATTGATGAATTTATTGCTAATTATAACAATGCTATAGGGCAGTTAGGTCTGCAATCGAGAGTCGGTAAACCTTTAAATAGCGATGCAACCATTCGTACTTTGAGCTCGCAAATGGTCAATATGCTTTCTACAAATTTAACGGATGCAGGGCCTTTCACAAGTATTTTCGATATTGGCTTGGGTGTTGATAAGAAAGGTTATCTAGAAAAATCAACTTTAGTCCGCAGTTTAAATACAGCAATGGATGAAAATTTTGATGATATCGGAAAGGCTTTTGCTGGTGAAAATGGTGTTGCTAAACAGTTCGAATCTTTTTTAGATAATTACGTAAGTTCAAAAGGCATTTTAAAGCAAAGAGAAGATAATTTAAATACACAGGTCACTGATTTAGAAGATGATGTACTAAAGCATGAATTTAGAATGACCGAATTAGAAAGTAGGCTTAGAAAGCAATATGCGGGTTTAGATGTGTTACTGGCGCAAATGCAATCAACACAACAGTACTTAGGAGCGCAGCTTGCGAGCTTACCTGGATTTACAAGAAACAAATCATAAATTAATTTTGATTTAAAAGGGTTTTAATATGTATAACGCCAAAGTAAAAAATTATCAGAAAGAAGCACTCAAGACCCGTGTTGCGGGTGCTGATCGCTATGAAATAATTCAAATGTTAATGGCGGGTGCGATTGAAAAAATGGTGATGTCTAAAGTTGCTATTGAAAGAAAACATATGGAAGCGAAGGCCGAACATTTATCTAAAGCGACTGCTATTATTGAAGCCTTAAGGGGCTGTTTAGATTTTAAAGTTGGTGGTGAAGTGACTGATAATTTATATGCACTTTATTCTTATATGATAGATCGCTTAGTTGATGCAACAATAAAAAATGATCCTGCAATTGTTGAAGAAGTATCTAATTTATTAAAAGAAATAAAGTCTGCTTGGGATGCTATTCCTCACGACGTTCGAGAAAAAACACTTAGTGAAAATGGTATAGATGCTAATGTCGGCTAGTTTATTGTCTCAGTTAGCCCCAGATTTGTCTGTAATTAATCAATATTTAGCTGAAGGTGATATAGAGTCAGCTCAAAGCAAGTTACTATTAATTGATAGAACATTGAAAGCACTCTTTGCCTCACCTGAGAACCTCAGCGAAAACGATGTGTTATTTTTATCGGATTTTTCAATCAAATTGAATACTACGGTATTAGAAATAAGCCTCAAAAAACAGCAGGCTGCAAAAGAACTTGGTGTTCATATTAATACGCAAAAAAAAATAAATGTGTATAAAAATATCAAGTAGGTAACCGACATGATAAAGAATATAGATATTAATAACGAGCTTGAGCACATCTCAGAAAAACTTGAAAAAACTATTAAACATCAAGAAAGAGAGGCTATTTTTGCTACAGAAGCAAATGAGCGATTTGAAAAGAATTGGCAATGTTTCACTCATTATTACCCTGAGATTGTAGCAGCTTTATCTAAGCTGCAACTCCGCGATGATTTTTGTATTCATGTCACGCAAAGTGGTCATGGAAATATTATACCTAAAAATGCATTAGCTCCCCTTTATTCTCAAAACCCTCTCGAGCAGAGCCAGGAGCAGGTTAGGCGTCAGATTGAACATCCTGTTTTTAGCTTAACAGATTATACAGGCTACCCAGATAGCAGTTCTGATAAACGTCTTCATACAGAGTATATGGTTAAGCTTGGTCAGTTTATGCGTAAATTGCGCAAGTATGACGAGAAAAAAATAGCCCAATTACCTTGTCACTTCCCATCGGGAATTATTTTTGGAGTGGGATTAGGCTATCACATACCTGAATTATTAAATCATACTGAGTTTGATTATTTATTTATTATTGAGCCAGATATCGAGCAGTTTTATGCAAGCTTATTTTGTATTGATTGGTTTGATGTTATTAAAAAAATTGATGACCAAGGAAACTGCCTTTTCTTTAATCTGGGAGCAGATAAAAACACGTTTATTCAAGATTTAGAAAATGTAGTTGAAGATATAGGAGCATTTTCCGCTGTAAGAAGCTTTTGTTATCAGCATACACCTGGACGTGAAATTAATGAGTTAATAGCCAACTGGGCTGCGGATTATTTTCGTTTTCAAATGGGGCACGGCTTTTTCAATGATGCAATAACTGGGTTTGCACACTCGATAGCTCATATTGAAAGTAATCAGTCTTTTCTTACAAATAAAGCGAGTTTACCTGCTTCGTTATTAGATATACCTGTATTTATAATTGGCAATGGCCCATCTTTAGATGAAGCTGTTGAATATTTGAAAAATAATCAGAATAAAGGGATTGTTGTAGCTGCAGGATCTGCCATTGTTTCTTTAGAGCGATTGGGGATCCAGGCGGACTTTCATGTACTAGTAGAGAGACCTTATGCAAACTACAAAATAGTCGCTGATTCCTTACCGAGCGAAGCGTATAAACGAGTTAATTTACTAGCCGTTAATATGGTCCATCCTAAGACAACCGAGCTATATAAGTGGTCAGGGTTAGCATTAAAAGGGAATGAAGGTGGTACTGATTTCATTAATTTTTTATCATTAAAAAATCGCTCTAAAACACTGCCATTAATTCCATATAGTAATCCACTTGTATCTAATACTGCACTCTCGTTATTTTTAAATTTTGGTTTTAAAAATGTGTATTTATTTGGTGTTGATAATGGAAGCTTACCCACAGGTAAACATCATAGTGATCACAGTTTTTATAAAAAAGATAAAGATGATGAAAAAGGAATCAGTTGTGCACCTGTCACGGAAAAAACTTTACCTGGTAATTTAAGTGATAGCTTTGTTTACACTAATGATTTATACAAAGTATCGCATAGCCAAATAGAAAAGCTGTTGGAAATATTTCCTGCAGTTGATGTATTCAATATTGGTAACGGGGCTAAAATTAAAGGCGCTATTTCATTAGCTGCTGATATATTAATTGATCCAGAAAACAGCTTAGATAAGCCTCCTTTGCTGGAGTTAATCAAGACGCGATATTTTGAAAACCTGAATTTGGATAAATTAAACGATGAAGATTACGAAATACAGCGCTTTATTGATATGTGTGACCATCTGTTAGTTATTAGTAACGAGCCTTATACAACAATCAAAGAAGCTGCAGATTTGCTTAAAAGACAGCAACGGTATGTGTATTCATTTAAAAATTCACCATTAGGTCATATTTATCATATGATGAAAGGGTCATTATTATATTATCACTGCCCACTAATTACATTGCTTTATAGTTATGAAAATGAAACGTTTACATTAGAACAATTTGATGAGCTTTTTTTACTTTGGCAAAATTATATTGTTGATATGAGAGACTACTTTGAAGATAACTACAAAAAGCCCTGTGATTTTCTTAATGATGAACAGCTTAAAATTATGAACCAAGGCTCGTAATCTTTTATACCAGTTTTTGGGCACGCTGATAACTCTCGGGCGTGCCTATATCCATATATTCATTATCTACGATCCACCCTTGCATTTTTCCAATCATGTTAGGCACTATGTCTTTGCTTAAATCATAAAATTTATCTTCTTTTAATTCTTTAAAATACCGCTCATAAACAGAATTAGAAAAAACAAAGAGTGCTCCGCTTGCGATATTTCCGGGAGGGTTAGCTACTTTCTCATGAAATTCATGGATGACATTATTGGTGTCCATAACTACAATACCGCATTGACTCGGTTGACATGAAGTAAACAGTAGTAGTGACACATCTACATTGCCCGGTTTAGTGTTATGAACGTGAATTAAGCCTTTTAAATCACTGAGGCAGAAATTATCAGCATGGATCACAATCACTTGTTCATCTTTCCAAAAGTGAGCATTTTTAATTAATGTGCCGCCAGTACCAAGTAATGTACTTTCTTTAACAATGGTTATTTTATTTCTATAGGGCGATTGGCTGATGTAGCTTTCGACCTGCTCAGCTAGATAATGGACGTTAATTAGTATTTCAGATACACCTAAATTATCTAGCTTCTCTAACCAGTAAGATAGAAGAGGGCGTCCGGAGATTGGCACTAAACATTTTGGAATTGTATTAGTCAAAGGTTTTAACCGAGTGCCTAATCCTGCTGCTAGCAATATCGCTTTCATATATTTTTGAATGACTCCAGTACTCGTTGCTGGAGCGTGTTAAAAGACAGTGGCTGATTTCCTAGTGTATCTACTTGGCAAGCGGCTGCAATACTTGCAATATAAAATGCCTGCCACGGTGTTGCACCTGAGCACAAAGCAAGGCTACTGGCAGCTAAGAAGCAATCACCAGCTCCCGCAGGATCAACCGCATTACGGTTAATCGCAGGAAGCATATCATTTTCCCATTGGCCATTTTGATCTGGTAGATGGATAAAAATACCTTCTCCCGCAAGGGTAATAACCAACGACATCGGATTAGCTTTTTCACACAGTTTTTGCGCTAAAATAGGTAGACCATCATCAATGTTATTCAGAGCAACACGGACTTCTTTTTCTGTTGGTGTTATTAGCATCATATCTTTATAACGGGCAATGTCACCAACTTGAGAAGAGGTTTGGCTGTCTGCGACAACACGTACATTGTTTTCTTTGCATAAAGCAATGACTTTATCGACCAGAGTTTGAGGTAATAATCCATAATTAAAATCAGAAAATACCAGTAAATCGAAGTTGTTAATACTACTTTCAAGTTGCAAGTATAAATCGGTTTGAATTTCTTTAGAAATTTTATGCTGTCGAACTTGATTGACCCTTAGAAGTGTTTTATTCCCAGCTCTATATCGTGATTTTAATGGTGTAGGGCGACTGCCATCATCGAAAAGTATAGTATCAATATTGTATGCGTTAATATGATTTTTTACGTAATCAGCTTTATCATCTTTGCCAAGTACCGAGAAAAGCGTAACTTGATTAGCTCCTAGCCCTTTTATATGACCTGCTGTAATTGCTGCTCCGCCTAAAAATGTATCCGTTCTATCTGGTGTCATCACTATGGTAGGATCCTCCTGAGATAAGCCTACCGCAGTACCTTGGATATATTCATCGACGATTATTTCGCCAATTACAGCAACACGGTTTTCACTAAATTGAGAAAATACCGTGTTGATTGATTGATAATCAAACTGATGCCTTGTTGCATAACTTTGGCATTTTTTGTAATCAAAGTTATGACCATGGCTTATTGTTCTTGTAATATATTGTTCGGAATTAGATTCGAACTCACCAGAGCCAAAAATAAGCTTTCCTCCGTACATTTCAACAAGAGCATGCTCAGGATTGTGCCTACTTTCAAACTCTTTACCTTTCACGACAATATGAGGCTTGAGGCTCTTTACGGTTTCTGCTGGAGTTAAATCTGATAAAAATGCTTCATTCACACATTCGAGGGATTGAACCATCTCTAGGCGATGTTGTTCGTTTACCCGACTCTTTAACCCCATAGATTTGTCGCTGTTAACAGCAACAATTAGTTTATCACCACACTCTTTTGCAAAACGAAGTAAGCGAATGTGGCCAGGGTGTAAAATGTCAAAGTTTCCTTGAACAAGGACTTGCTTATTCATACTTCAATATTCTCAAAAGTAATGATGGCTCTGGTAATTTCTCTTCGTTCGAGCGCCGATATTGCTTCATTGATTTGATTCAAAGAATAGCGATGGCTTATCAAAGAATTAATAGATATTTCAAGTTTTTGAATAATATCTGCAATCGATTTTAAATCTTTGTCTGGGTTACAATTACCTCCCCAAGTTCCAAAAATTTGCTTTCCACAAATTAGTTGATGAGGATCTAACTTTATAAAATCGCCAGTTTTTGGATGTGAGGCAAAATAGCATTTACCGCTGTTATGTATATTATTAAAAGCGAATTCTATGGTTTCACATAGTCCAGCACTCTCAATAGCATAATCAAAGCCGTTAGGGTGTTGCTCTTTGAGTAAAGCTAGGCTTGCTTCTTCATATAAATAAGCTTCATCGGCGCCTAGTTGTAGTGCTAAGTCACATTTAGATTGTTCAATATCTACAACTATGATTTTTTTTGGTCTGAAATGTTTAAGCATTAATAGTGCACTTATGCCTATACCACCTAGTCCGATTAATATCACATTACTATTAGAGTGTGGTTGTATCTGGTTAAGAACCATACCGGCTCCTGTGGGGAGGGCGCAACCGAGTAAAACAGCTAACTCATTTGAAATACCTTCAGGGCAAATGGTTACTCTATTCTCAGATATAACAGAGTACTCTGAAAAAGTCGTAACTGGACCTGCATTGATAATTTGACCCTCTTTGCTAATTAGATGTGTCCCACCGGAATCGATTCCACTGCCTTTTAGCCAACCAAGAACGACACGATTTCCTTGTTTAACCTTGGTAACACTATTGCCAACTGCTATTACTTCACCTACACCTTCATGACCCATTAAGTGGGGCAAATACTTGTCTTCTCCTCTAAGGCCTTTACTCTCCATCAGCTGGCTTCTACACAAGCCAGCCATATGCATTTTCACCAGAACTTGATTATCTTTCAAATACGGTATTTTTAAATCGAGTAGTTGAAGGGGCTGCTCTATATCTATTAATACACCTGCTTTAAAATAAGTTGGAATATTCATATTTTACCAAGGCATCTTATTTTTACTAGAAAGGAAAACACTACCTTCTCTATGACTTAGGGGTAATTCGGCAAGAGAGTTCACTTTTTTCCAATCATTTTTTTGAAGAAAAATATTTAAGCCGACTTGTAAACTGTAGTCGAAAATAGTTTTTGCATTTTTTTCGCCATTAATTTCCATCATAAAATCAATTTTTAAAGCGTCCTCCGAAGAAATTGAAGTTAATACATCTGCTTCTTGACCTTCAATATCAATTTTAATTAAGTCAAATTCTTTAGCTATATTACCTATGTTATTAACTTTAACTTCAAATTTATCTAGCTCTCCATAGGGATTACTTTTTGCGCCGCTCAAATGACTTCCAGTTAAGTTTCCACATACTCGTGTAAATTCAGCTTTGCCATCAAAACTTGCCGCGGCTTCATTTATTGGCTTAATCTTTTTACAATTATTTAATTCTAGGTTTTGTTTTAAAACGCGGAATGTTTCAGGGTCCGCTTCAAAACATGTAACTTGATAATCTAATAAGCTCAGCACTATTGAATGCAGACCGATATTAGCGCCAAGATCTAACACATTCTTATAGTTATTTTTATTTTTCAAGTAAAAGCTTAAAATGATTAGCTCATCAATACCAAACAAATGAGTCGTATTAATATTGCCCATATCGTAATACGGAAGAGAAAATGTAATATTATCCGTTAATAAAAATGTTGGTGTTGATGTCGTGTTATAAGCGCTGGCAATTACTTTTGATAGTTTTTTGTTAAGAAGCTGGTAATCACTGCTTGATTGTACGTGTGATTGTGTATTCCTAGCTAGCATAACCAGCTCTTGGTGTAAGTTTATCATTATAGATTTTCCTTCAAACTGGGTATAAGCATAGCTTTTTTTTGTTTTATGTAAGCAAGTTCAGGGCTCATATTCTCTAATGGATTGCCATACTTGATAATCGGTTCATATCTAAAGTTTGGGTTAATTACTAATTCGATAAGCTTTGGCCCTTCTTGATCCATGCGAAGGTGTAAACGTTCTACTAATAATTTTAATTGCTCATTATTTTCAACTTTTTCAGAGTCGATCCCATAAGCTTTAGCAACTTCAGAAAAATTTATGTGAGGCAAGCCATTATTACAATCAGCAGAAAAATAATTTGAGTCTAGCCAATCATCTTGGGTTTGTTTTATCATACAATGACCACTATTGTTAAATACAATAATAATGACTGGAAGTTTCAAGTGATTTAACGTTGAAAGTTCTTGGATATTCATTTGCAAACCACCATCGCCAACTATACAAAATACTTCTTTTTCTTTTGCTAGGGCAACACCAATCGATGCAGGTAAAGCATAGCCCATGGGGGTATTATTATATGAAGAAATATACTGCTGGCCTTTTTTCTCTTTACCGTAGACAAGAGTTAAAGGTAAGCAAGTACCTGTATCCACACATATATTTTGGTCATCACAGAAAGCACCACTAAACAACTCAACAGCTAAATATGGGTTTACACCACCGTAATTATATTCAGGTATGTAGTTAAACTCTTGTGTGACATCCGTAATATAATTTAGCCACACATCGTTATTTTTAAATATTTCAATTAAATCTTCACAATGCAGTGAAAAAGCATCTAAAAAAACTTGTACAGATACAGGAAATTGATAGTTGATTACTTTGCCTAATTGGGCAAATTTCTCTATTTCATTATGGTCAATATCCACCATTGCGATTTTAGCTTCACGTGCAAAGGTATCTAATTTTGCTGTGGCTTTTGAATCTAGTCTGCACCCAATAGAAATGATAAAATCACAATTTTGTAAAACGATATTATTCCCACGTAAAGAATGAGTTCCAAAATTCCCTAGATTTAGCTCGTCATCATGATTTGCAATCCCTTTGAGCGGCCAAGTCGATAGAAAGGGGATTTTTAGTTTTGTTGCAAGTGAAATTAACCGTTCTGCTGAGTTATGGCACCCAGCACCAAGAATAAATAAAGGTTTTTTCGCTTGTTTTAATGACACTATGAAGTTATTAAATATGTTTTCTTGAATTACTTTATGGTTTACAGTTGATTGATTAAAAGCTTCAAATGGTATTTTTTTTATATCTAATATCTCTCGCTGAAAGTCATCAGGAATATCTATTAACACAGGCCCTGGCCGGCCACTTAATGCTGCTTTTATAGCTTCAGGTAATACAGTGATAATGTCATTAGGTCTTTTTAATTGTATTGCGTACTTTGTTATTGGCTTTGCCATAGAAACAATATCGGTTTCTTGGAAACCATATTGGCGAACCCCTAATTTATGCGATTGCCTAAATGAAGCTACATTTCCAGTTATATGTAAAGTAGCTACAGAGTCAAAGTAGGAGCTTGCGATACCTGTTAATAAATTTGTAGCGCCTGGGCCTGATGTGGCTATAGTCACGCCTAGTACATGGTGTGTTTTTGCATAACTATCAGCAGCCATCGCACATGATTGCTCATGTTGCATTGCAATAGCTGAAAGCGAAGGGTGTTTTTCAATTGAGTCAATTAAATGTAAAGCAGCACCGCCTTGCAGAACAAATACATGCTTGATATCTAATTGAGCAAGGTAAGATGCAATATAATCCGTTAGTTTCATTTATGTATGCTCTTTATTGAGTCTACGCAATTTGTAGATATTTGGGTTTTCAAGAGACTCCAAAAAATCCTCATGAAAAATTTCTTTGGATGCAATGCTATAGTTTCGTCCACTAAACTTACTATTTGCATTATCAAGAAGAAAAATTAAGGAGTCGATGACCAGTTGCATAGACACAAAGTCATTTTCCTCATATCTTCTGGCTGTTTCCTTATATGCTTCCGGCACTATTTCTTTTGCGTGGAGTGTTTGTTGGTGAATAGGTGTATCTACCCAGCCAGGACCAACATTTAGAAAGATTAAATCGGGATATTCAGCAGCTAAAACTTCAGTCATTTTTATTAATGCTACTTTCGCATTTATATAAGAGTTGAACTTCGTCGGGGCGCTATTGACGCCTCCGCCAGCAAAGGTCAGGATTTTGCAGTTTGATTTCATTTTTAGAACTGCTGAACTTAACACTTGCACTATAGATAAGTAATTAATTCTATATGCATTTTCCCAATCGTCATAAGAGCAATCTGATAGAGAACCGATTGGCTCGAGTGTGCCATGAACAAAAATTATACTATCATATATTGAAAAGTTCGTTTTATGGCACCAATCGTCAACGTTTTTTTGTGAGCTAAAATCAACTTTTGTTAGTTCAGCAAAATCTAAGTTTGATTTTCGCCCTCGATAAGTACCGTGAATAATCGTATTTCGGCTTAAGCGCTCAGCAAGTGCTTGCCCAATACCACTATTTATTCCTGTAATTAATACTCGATTCATTAAAACGGGCCTTTAAACCAGTTACCAGGAACATCGTGAGGAAATTCTACATCTTCGGTCATAAATATTTCCCTATCAAGGAGTTCAGATACAGCTTTAGTAATCTCAGTTCTGGTTTTGTAGTATTTTTTTGTTAATCCAAAGCTCGTAGGTTCAGGGTAAGAGGGGAGTGCTATTCGTTTTATTGGTTTTTTTAAGGAAGTAAAGCATGCTTCATATATTTTTGCTGAAATTTCACTAGAGACAGAAAATGAGTTATGTCCTATATCAGTGCATATGCAGGTTTGAGTCTTATTGACCGAGTTATAAATAGTTTGCCAATCAATATTTGTCGGTTCAGATACCTCAATTACCTCGCAGTTAACACCTTGTTTTTTTAGGAAGTTGTGGCAGTGTATGGCTTCTAGGAGCATATAGCTATTAGCGATGATAGTGACATCTTCACCTTCTTTGATGACTCTCGTTGTTTGCATGTTTGAGTTGTAATCGACGCACGTTTCTTTGTCGATGTTTTGGTTATGCAGCCATCGATGTTCAAGGAAAATAGTTGGATTATTATCCATTATACTTTGATAAAGTAGCTGTCCTACATTATCAGTTAAGCTTGGAGTAACAACTTTAAGTCCAGGGATATGTGCAAACCATGATTGCAAGCTTTGTTGATGAGTGGGTCCTTGACCCCAACCCCTACCTATGATTAAACGTATTGTTAAAGGTACAGTCATTTGCCCATTAAACATGTAGTGCCACTTAGCGGCATTATTTACAAGTTGGTCCATGGCAAGCAAGAAAAAATCGACTCGTTGATGGGTCATTAATACACGTGTGCCAGTAATAGCTGCGCCAATCCCCACACCCGTCATTGCATTTTCAGATGTTGGCATATCAAAGACACGGTCTGAGCCAAACTTTGATTGTAAGCCTGTAGTTGTACCAAAAATAGCTTTTGGATCATTAATACCTAATCCCATACAAATCATGCTATCGTCTTCAGCCATGGCACAGTGCTGTGCTTGGTTTATTTCTTCAGCGAATGTTGTTGTTTTATTTTGCATAAAGAAACTCTTCGTTTAACTGTGGATTTGGAAAAGGGCTATTTTCAGCAAAAAGAAAAGCATCTTCTATTTCATTTTTTATTTTGATAATCATTTCGTTATGAGTTTTCTCGAAATGTTGATCTGCTGATAGTTCCGCGAATAATAATTTTAACGGATCTTTTTCAAGCCATGTTTTGACTTCACCTGCGGCTCTGTAGTTTAAGTCATCATCAAAATTAGGACCGCAATGCTCTCTGTGACGATATGTATCAAGCTCTAAGAGTGCTGGGGCATTATTCTTTCTAATATATTCAATAGCACTCTCAACGGCATGGGTTAGTGGTATTAGAAGATTTCCATCAGCGTGAAAGCTTTCAACTCCAATTGATTGCGATAAATCCGTAATGCTTCTATTAACCGGCTGGCGAACTTCTAATGGGCTATACACTGAATAGCGGTTATTCTCACATATGAATAATATAGGAAGAGATTTAACTGCTGCAAAATTTAACGACTCGTAAAAAGCGCCTTCTTCCGTTGCACCGTCACCAAAATAACTTACGGTCAAAAAATTGCTATTTTGTAGTTTTTGACTTAGCGCACTGCCAACCGCCAGTGGTATACTATTACCCACAATTGCAGTGCTAGCTATAAAACCGCAATCCAAGTCTGTTAAGTGCATAGAGCCACCTCTGCCACCTGTGCAGCCTGTCGCCTTGCCATATAATTCAGCTATCATTTTCTTTAATGATCCGCCTTTGGCTAGATAGTGGGCATGTGCTCTATGTGAACTGAAAGCCTTATCATCTTTAGATAAAAAATTAGAAACAACAACAGGTACTAGCTCTTGACCTATTGACAGATGTGTTGGGCATCTCATTTCTTGCTCAGGGTAGCGTAAGGCTATCATTTCTTCTATTTTTCGAATTCTTAATGATTCGAAATATGCATCAAGTTTTTTCATTAGGGTATAAACCAATAAAAATCGCCAGTGTAGCCTGTATCTTTGAAAAACTCTTTCCACTGATCAACATGCATCATTGTTTTGGCTGTTAGATTCCAGGCTTCCATGCGTTCTTTTTCTTGTTCATTTCTATATGCATCAACAGTAATAAATGCTTTAGCTTTAGAAACTCGCTCTATTTCTTGCAGTGCTTTTGCACAATTATTAAGATCTAAATTATGAATAGTGTTAATTGATATTACAGTATCAAAACTATTGTCTTCGAAAGGTAATTTAGTAGCGCAACCTTGTTGTAATAAGTGCTTTACTTCCTGTTTGGCATTGTCTAATGCGTAATGGGATATATCTATTCCACTTAATGTCATTGTTGGTAGCTGTTGTAAAATATCATAAAGCATAAATCCTTTTGCACAGCCTACGTCTAATAAACTGCTATTTTCTTGCAGGCCAAAGTGCGTAATAAAGTCAGGCACGACTGGCTGCCAAAATCTTGAATGATAGTTAAAACCACCATAGCCGTGCTCTCTATCACCATCAAAGAATTCCTCGTCAAATTGGCGCGCTATAGCTCTAACTGCTTCACTTTTGGCTTCTAATCTACCAGAAAGATCACGCTTAGACTTAGGGTAATTTTTTAGTAAATCTATTTCTTGTCCTATCATGATTACCTCAAGGTTTGTGAATATAGTCATGTTCTTGCTTGGCGAGTACATCTAAATTTTGCTTCATCCAATAAATTGTTCGTTCTAAGCCGTTTTCTAATGAAATAGAATCTTGCCAATTTAGCTCGGAGCGAATTTTTTTTGTGTCTAATAAATATGCTGCATCTTTTCCTAATCGATCTTCAGTCGATTGGCACACTTGTTCAAATGGGAGCTTAAGCATATTGCAGATTGTTTCAACGAGTACTCGAATAGAGATCATTTGCTCTGTTGAAATATGGTAAATATCACCATTTTTACCCTTTTCGCCAATAAGTTGTGTCGCTGAAGATACATCGTCAATATGTATAAATGATCGTGTTGAATGCCCTCCGCCATGCAGCTGTAATTTTTTGCCTAGTAGGGCATATAAAATAGTACGAGGGATTATGCGATAAAGCTGTTGGCCTTCACCATAAACATTGGCAGCTCGTGTAAATACCACTGGAAAGTCATAAACATCTGCAAATGTATGTAGACTCATATCTGCAGCAGCACGGGAGACTGCATATGGTGTACTGGGTTGATAATTAGTATGCTCTGGTACTAATCCGTTACAACTACCATAAACTTCGGGAGTTGATATATGGATGTATTTTTCAAGGAAATCTAATTGTCGGAGAGAATTGTGTAACTTGATCGTTGAAACAGTGTTAGTCATAAACCAATGTTCAGGATGTTGCCAGCTTTGACCAACCATGCTTTGTGCAGCAAAGTTATAAATTTTTTTAATTTTTTTCTGTTTAACAATATCAATAATTTTTTGCAGATGATGATTTATATCCAGTTGGCTAAATTGCAATTTATCTGCATTTTTTTGCCAACTATATGGTAGTAATGCTGAATTAGGTTCTGATGAGCGACTAACAGCAACAATTTGCTGATCATTTTTTAGCATATGCGCACAAAATGATGCCCCTGAAAATGAATTGCTTCCTAAAACTAAAATTGATGAGTCATTCATAGTTTAGATTGCCGCCTTATTTATTTTATTCTCAAGAAGAGAAAATTGAGTTTGAATATTTTCAAATGAATCATCCATCCATGCATTTATTTGAAATTCATTATCATTAAAGTAATGATTTTTTCCAACTTCAAAGCCGTGCATGCTATTTGTTCTGTCTGATAGATTTGGAATATCATTCGAACACCATCTAAAAATGATTGAGCGAGCCCCTTCAAGATAGCTAATCGGATAAAGAGGACCACTGTCAACACCCATATTTATATACGCTTCATGGTATAAGGCGAGCCTGATACTTAAATCTACAGCTGCAAGGGGATACGTTGTAAGCGATTGATATTTTTCTTCAAGGGGCTCACTTACTTTATAAGTATCTCTAATAATTAGCGGAAAGTATTCATTGAGGTCTAGTGATAATGCAAAATCAAGCCATGCCGTTGTATTGCTATTTCTGTGCTCGGAATTTGCCCAATATTCTCTCAATGTAATTGTTATTAGCTTTTTTTTGCCCACGTTATGTCTTATGAAGTCATTAACAATAGTATAAGCTTGTTGTGGAGGTGCTAAGTTACTTAATTTAATATTTTGCTCGGCATAAGATTTTAATAATTTAAAATCTCCAGCTGCTTGTCTAGGGTTTTGAAAGTAGTTATTTGGATATATGCTAGGGTTCAAGCTTTTATAGTATACAAGGCTACTTTGCGAAATCGGCTGATCAATACCTATGCATGAGGCAAGACAATTAAACATGGGTTTAATAACCTTTTCGATACGCCATTTAGCATCAACGTTATCGTGATATACATTTAATCCTGGAGTATCGTCACTATGGCTAGGGATAATTACAAATTGAATATTTTTTTTATTTTGTTTTTTTCGTTCTATTTCAGCTAAAACGATAAAAGTAGTTACATCAAAGCAGGGCAAATTATAAGAGAGATCATAAAAAGCATATAACGTTGATTTAGTATCAATATCAAATTGCATTTGTATACAAGGAATGAGCTTACCGCTCATGTGGTTAAAAAAAGAACATTGATTAGTGGTAATACCAATTTTATTTAAAGATTGTAAGATATCAAAGACAAATTCAGAACAAATTACTACTTGGAGCGTTTGTTTTTTTTCTAGTTTTGATAATTCTTCTAATGATTTTGCAGGCGTGCCTTTGTATGATTCGCCACCATTTGTACAAGCAAAAATATTATTGTCAGTATTATATTCTGATCGGATAAACATTTCTGTTGAGGCTGTAATTCCGTAGACAATGGTGGTCATTAATTAGCCTCACGTAATGCATTGTATAGAGCTTTCATTAAGATATGCCCGACAATAACTTGAGTATCTTCTGATATCTGCATATCTTGGACTTCGAAATGGAAAACTTGGTCAAGCATCGGCTTAACTTTACCGCCAGAAAATCCTAAAATGCCCACTGTTTTCATGCCAATGTCGAGTGCTTGTTGAGTCGCTCTAATTATATTTTCAGAGTTACCGCTACCAGATAAAACAAGTAAAATATCATTGCTGTTTGCTTTAACTTTTAGCTGATGTGCAAAAATATTTTCATAACCAATGTCATTGCCTAGGCAAGTTAAAACAGAGCTGTTTGCTGGTAATGCTTCAACTTTTAATGCATTACCTTCTGGGCTAATACCAAATGTAAAGTCATTTGCAAGGTGGATTGCATTTGCTGCTGAGCCGCCATTGCCACATAAATATAAAGTGCCGTTATTTGCCTTCATAGTAAGTAAGGTATCAACAAGACTCTTAACTTGTTCACTATCTAACTGTTTTAATACATCCGTTAGGGTGTTCACATAGTTTGTTGTCAGGTTTTTCACTGAATCCTTGGCTATAGTGGTTGCAGATTGGTTGTTAGTCATAAAACTTCTCTTTGCATCCATTTAAGGTTGTAAAAATGGTCTTCATCTTTAAGTAAGTCTTGTTTGTAAGCTGTAATAATTTCGGTAATGGCTGTGTCGACATTTTTATTGGGTGTAAAACCGGTAGATAGTAACTTATCTGAATTAATACGGTAACAACGAGGGTCATTTGAAGGAGTAACCTCAATCTCACATGCTATTTTAGCCTGTACCATTTTTGCTATATCCATAATTGAGATATTTTCAAACCCTGCATTAAAGACACCAGAGACTTTCTCTGGATTATCCAGCATATAAATATAGAGATCAGTAATATCGTCAATATGAATATTTGGTCTGACTTGATCGCCGCCAAACACTGTGATTTTTCCATTTTTTAGAGCTTGCATTGTCAGCATATTGACAGAAACATCTAAGCGCATTCGTTTAGATAAACCGCATACAGTTGCTGGGCGTACAATTTGTACCGCCATGTCGTCGGCATAACTAAGAAGTACACGCTCTGCAACCATTTTCGTTTTGTTGTATTCAGAAATAGGCTCAAGCGTTAAGTCCTCAGTTACTTGCTCTTCATCTTTAACGCCGTATACGCTACCCGATGACGCATAAATAAACTGTTTTATTCCACAGCGCTTTGCTTTATCGGCTAAGCGCATAGTTGCTAACGCACTCACTTCCCATGTTAATTTAGGGTTTAAATCACCACAGGGATCGTTTGCGATAGAAGCAAGATGAATAATAGAATCCACACCGTCTAAGTTAATCGTATCAGTGTCGCGTACGTCACCTTTAATGACTGAGAGGTTGTCATGAGAGGGCAAAAAATTACCAAACCATTGGATGTCAAACGCGATTACGCGATGGCCTAAAGCCAGTAGTTTTGGAACCAGTACAGTTCCTTTATAGCCAGTTGCACCGGTAACTAATATTGTTTTTGGATTCATTTAATATTCTCTAATTCTTTGGTAGTCATAAATATAATGTTCAATGACATACAATTATTATGCCTAACTTAAGTAGATTTTTGCTCTACATGTTTATTTATATCGGTGATGTGAGGGTTTTCCTTTAATGTTTTTATTAAATCATTATAGGAAAAATCTACTTTATTCAAAAAATGCTCATAAACAGCGGTAATTGCTTTGTAATCGTCTGGTTCATCAAGTGTTAGGCGAAAGTGGCTATAATCTTCATACGCACTGAATGTGTGAGTCGTTATAGTCTTAAATTTTGCCATGCCTAACGTAACATGCTCACGATCGTCCGGTGATGTTGCTTTTAGATGGGTATTCTCTAGTAAATCAAATGAAAATGCGCAGCAGTCAAGTCCTCTAGGGTAACCACTATGAGGACCTAAATTAACCATGTCATAGGTTTGAGTCACTCTTTCATTAATCACTTTGTTACATAGCTCTTCATCAATCAGTGGACAATCACTCGTTAGCCTAACTATGGTTGTAGATGATTGAGCATTATAATGTTTAGCAGCCAGATAATAGCGGCTTAGTACGTCTTGTGTATCCCCTTGGTAGGTTTTAATATTCAGCTGTGTGCATAAATCCAAGATAGGCTGCTCAGTGCCATCATTAGTTGTTGCGACAATGATTTGATCGTGCCAGTTTGGTAAGCGTTCAAGCATAATTTGTAACACTGGTTTGCCACACAGCGGCAACATCACTTTGGCAGGCAATCTGGTTGATGTCATACGTGCTTGAATTATTATTAATACATCAGACATGGTCACTGGTAATCGTAATTATTATTGAGATAAATATAGCAAATCATTACACTCTTGCACATAACTTAAAAGTTAAAATCCTTTTGGATCAATATAGTTTATCAAATTGTAAGCTATTGTAGATAATTAGGTATGAAATTTGCTTTGATTTAATGATTTTTTGACAGTGCAATTTAAGGGGCGCAAATGGCGTTTAATTCTGAAATTACCATCGATGGTAGAAAAATTGGGCCAGGTCATCCTGTGTATATTATTGCCGAAATGTCAGCAAACCATGGTCAAAATTTAGAGCAGGCGAAAGCGTTAGTTAGAGCCGCAAAAGAGGCCGGAGCTGATGCGATAAAGTTACAAACTTACCGCGCAGATACTTTAACAATGGATTGTAAATTACCGCATTTTGAAGCAACAGGTCCATGGCAAGGACAATATTTATATGATTTATACGAAGGGGCATATATGCCATGGGATTTTCACGCCCCTTTAATTCAGCTGGCGAATGAAATCGGTATCACTATTTTTTCTTCACCATTTGATGATTCTGCAGTCGATTTATTGGAATCTTTTGATTCACCTGCATATAAAATAGCTTCGCCAGAGTTGATCGATCATGACCTCATTCGAAAAGTTGCTGCGACTGGAAAGCCGGTGATTATGTCAACAGGTGGAGCAACGCTTGCTGAGATTGACGAAGCTGTGAAAGTTGCTCACCAAGCAGGAGTAACAGATTTAGCTATATTGAAATGTACAAGTAGCTACCCAGCTCCCCCGCAAAGCATTAATTTAAAAACAATCCCTCATTTAGCAGATGTTTTTAAAGTACCAATAGGCTTATCGGATCACACATTAGGTAACCATATACCTGTCGCCTCTGTAGCTATGGGGGCGACAATTATAGAAAAGCATTTTGTGATGAGTAAAGAAGATGAAACGGCTGATAGCTTTTTTTCCATGACACCAGATGAACTGGAAGATTTAGTTCAAGGAGTTAGGCAAGTTGAGTTGGCTATTGGCAGTGTACATTTCCCTAGTGAGCCCAGTAAAGCAAGGCGTTGCCTATTTGCAGTGAGGGATATTGCTGCTGGTGAAGTTTTGAACAAAGAGAATGTGGTCAATCTAAGGCCTGGTGTAGGTGAGCTGATGCCAAAGGATTTAGGATTTATAACGGGCAGACTCGCAACGAAAGCGATTAAAAAAGGTATGCCTTTGACTTGGCATCACGTTGGAGCGATTAAATGAACTATCTAATTTACGGAGCGGGTCATTTTGGAGAATGTTTTTATAGAATTTTAGTAAAGCAAAAGCTACAAGTTAATGGGTGGATCGATCAACGTTTAGTTAGCCAGATGAAGTATAATTTACCTATTTTTGATGAGCATACAGCTGATCGTAATATGACAGTCATTGTTGCTGTAACGCCGTTAGTTAACTCTAATAGAGGGCAAATCAAAGAGCGCCTACAAGAGCTCGGTTATAATAATGTTCTTGGCTTTTTTGAGGCTGCACGAGAGTTCCCAGAAGTGTTTAAGGAATATGCACAGCTAGAGCATTTATGGATGCGCACAAGTCATCATGATATGTTGAATTTACCAAGTATTAAGTGGTTACGAGCGCGTTTGGGGGATGATAAAAGTAAAAATATATTAGATAAATTGTGTGCTTTTAGGGCATCCCTTTCTATTGATGACTACCCTGAACCGGATAGAAAAATTGAGTACTTCCCAGATGATATACCTTTCAATTTTCAATCACCAATTCGTTTTATCGATTGTGGTGCTTATACTGGGGATACAGTAGAGGCGTTTGTAGAACTTCATAAAAAAAATATTATAACACTTGAGCATATTTCCTCATTTGAACCCGATACAAATAATTATCAAACACTTACAAATACACAAAACAGGCTAAAGAAAAAT
The DNA here is from genome assembly GCF_014163915.1 of Pseudoalteromonas sp. SR41-8. Taxonomy (NCBI): domain Bacteria; kingdom Pseudomonadati; phylum Pseudomonadota; class Gammaproteobacteria; order Alteromonadales; family Pseudoalteromonadaceae; genus Pseudoalteromonas; species Pseudoalteromonas sp. SR41-8. The sequence continues at coordinate 128,974 of NZ_JACJEE010000010.1, read as the reverse complement.
AATCCTGAAATTTCTTTTCAAGCATTCCCTTCGGGGGTTTGGAAATGTGTTGATTTACTTAATTTTAATCAAGGGCAAACAAGCTCCAGCAATATTATACAAAGTGAAGTTATAAATGATTCTTCAGTATCTGTTGTTGATTTAGACTCAACTTGTCAAGCTATGGATATAAACTATATAAAAATGGACATAGAGGGGGCCGAATTAGCTGCTCTTGAAGGTGCCAAAAGTTTAATTCAAACCCAACAGCCTGTGCTAGCTATTTGTGTTTACCATAAACCGAAAGATTTATGGGAACTCCCTCAATTTATCGATCAATTGCAGCCTAATTACGATATGTATTTACGAGTACATGAACATTTAGGGTTAAGCACCGTTTTGTATTGTATTCCAAAAGGTTCTCATTAATGAAAAATCAACTTATTAACTTTTTATATCAGTTTTTTACAGACAGAGGTTGCGCTGTTGATATTGATAATATTTTAGAGCTTTCATTCAAGGATGATATAGCTTTGGATTCATTTGAGGTTCTGACATTAGTAATGCAGATTGAATTGACTTTCGGTATAAAAATTGAACCTCAGGAATTGCTTGATCCAAAGACGAATTATGTGAGTGGATTTGTTGATATGGTTATGGCAAAGCAATAATTATGTTTGCAATTCGTATCACTAATAAGCAAGACAATGGCATTGGTCATTTAATGCGAATGAAACATTTGGCTTCTGCATTAAAACAGCATCAATTAGGTGTCCACATAATTCTTGATGATTTATGTCAGTTTAGCCAAACGCTGTATGCAGATTTTAAAGTGGCTGATGTTCATTGGCAAAATTATGAAGAGGACGCACTTTTAACAATTAATTATATGCATCAGAATAGTTTATCGCATTTAATAGTTGATAGTTATACTTTACCGCACGAATACGAGCAGTTGATAAAGAAATCCGGTTTTACCTTAACCGTTATTGATGATAACGAGCGGCAACATACTTGCGATTTTTTGATTGATTATAAATGGGTAGGACCGAATACAAAGAGCCGTTATGAATCGCTAGTACCGACTGATTGCGTTCGTCTTTTAGGCCCGAATTATTGTATTTTAGATCCCACATATCGTACCGTTGAAAAGCACTCTTCGGAGTCAGATCTTCCCGTTCGAGTTTTATTTTCATTAGGTGGCGGTGGTGATCTTTTTATTCTAAAAAGAATCTTTGATGGATTACCAAGAGCCATTCAAGCAAATGTTCTTTTTGATATAGTGGTAGGTCCCTATGCAACGAATAAAGATACTATGTATGCTATTGGGCAAGAGTTTCCAAATATTAATATTTTAGAGAATGTAACTTGCCTGAAAGAGTATTATGAAAGAGCCTCACTTTTTGTGGGTGCATTAGGCACCTCTTTTTATGAATGTGCTGCGACTAAAACACCAGCGATTACTTTTTCTCTTGAGGATAACCAGACTAATGATATTGATATCTTGGAATGGTTAGGTCACTACCTCCATATTAATGATGTTTCTATTGATGATTTTTTGCGATTAGGAGAGTTAATAGATATCGCTCTTAGTCAATTACCAAGATTACAATTGCTGGTAGCCAAAAGAAAAGTATCGGTTGATGGCGAGGGGGCACGGCGAATAGCTAAAGCTCTTGTCGGTGAGAAGATATCAACAAATTGTTTTGCTATTGCTGAGCAGCACTGCGAAGTAAAGACTGAATTAACAGATAATTTGGTTGTTTGCCAAGTTGATGATACCCATATAAATAGTTATTTATCGGCTAGAAACTTACCTAGCAATAGCGTGAGAATGACTGTGCAGAATGCTATTAAGCCATTGGAACATTATTTATGGTGGTTTAATCAATCACGTTTTAACTTTGTGATTACAGAGCGAGAAGGCAGTAGGCAATCTCAAAGTTTGTATATCTGGCATAATTTATATAAAGATAAGTATTTATATGGCGGCTGGTTTTCTTGTAATCAAGATCTTTCCTTGCCCATAGCTATGATCGCCTTACAATGGCAACTTGAGTTTTGTAAAGCGAGTCATCCCAATGCTATTTGGCTTGCGGTGATCCACAAAGACAACAAATTTGTAAATTTGCTAAATCGCTATATGGGATTTGTGGCAATACCAATACATTCAAAAGAATATAAAGTAACGCAACAGTTATTTCCTTTGGCCGATGAGAAGTTTAATTTTGTAATGTGGGACCCAAATGCACAATAAAAATATATACCAGCTTGTTCAATCACATACGGTTACTCAACCTGAGAAAATTGCGTGTATATATCAACAGACCCAAATTAACTACCAACAACTAATAAATAAGGTGGATTCTTTAGCTGCTGGCCTGACTCAGTTAGGAATTAAGCAAGGACATAAAGTTGCGTTATTTTGTCCAAATAACCTCGAGTTTACATATTGTTTATTAGCTGCGGCTAAACTGGGTATTGCGCTTGCGCCATTACCACTAACTCTCAAAGGACAGGCTTTATCAAAAGCGTTACAAGTAGCTGATTGCGAGTATGCTATAGCATGGATAAGTGTAGCTGAACAACTTGTTAATAATGATGTTTTAGCTACCGACAATATAATTACGATAGGTGGCAATAGTGATAACTTGATTGATTTGGTCAATGTAATGTCTGCATCCACGGCGCAATATGATGAGTTTCCAGTAGAAAATATCAATTTACCTTATATTCTTACCATGACTTCAGGTTCTACTGGTCAACCTAAGCCAATAGTATTTACTCAAACGACTAAAATTGTTCGCGCATTTGATGCGACGGCTCAGTATTACCAATTAGATAAAAGCGATGTTGTGTTGGTTTCAACACCTTTATATCATTCACTTGCACAGCGCTCTTTACTGATGCCACTAATGTTGGGCGCAAGTGTAGTTATTTTACCCAAGTTCTCAGTTAATGCTTGGCTTGATGCAATCAATACTCATAAAATTAGTTTTTTATTTGCTGTTTCAAGTCAACTAAAGGCCTTGATCCCAGAGTTAGCAAAAGCGCAGTTAACAAGCTTGAAGTGTGTTGTATCATCTTCTGCAACGCTTGAAAGCGACGACAAAAAGTCACTGTTATTAGCCTTGAATTGCCGTTTTCATGAATGTTATGGGGCATCAGAAATGGGGGTGATCAGTGATTTTGATATAACCGAGCCGAATGTACCGATCAATAGTGTAGGTAAGCCTTTACCAAATCTGAAAATAAAAATATGTGATGCTGAACGTAATACTTTGTCTAATGGTAATATCGGTGAAATAGCTTGTCGCTCACCAACTGCGTTTGCACAATATTATAACTTACCAGAGCAAACTGCGCAGAGTTACGACAGTGATGGTTATTTTTTTACTGGTGACCTTGGTTATTTGGATGATGATAATTATCTTTATTATGTTGGTCGAACAAAAGAAGTTATTAAATCGGGCGGGATCAATGTTTACCCGAGCGATATTGAGTTGGTAACTAATTACTTACCTTGGATTGCTGAGTGTGCGGCTTTTGGAGTAAGTGATGATAAATTTGGAGAAGTCATTTTATTATCTTTTGTTTGTAATGATACTGCGCCAGTGAATGCAAAAATGCAGTTGCAAATGCATTTATTCAAAGAACTTACTGACTATCAGCAACCGCGAATTTTGTTTGAGATGAAAAGACTGCCAAAAACCGAAATGGGTAAAATCCATAAACCGAGTATCAAGCAGGCATATCTAGAGAGTTGTAATTAAGCATATTACACGCTTTCCCAGCCAAGTGTTTGTGTCGAACGTTTAGCAGCAGCAAATAACTTTAAGCCATCTGCGGCGTGTTCTAAACCAAATACGTATGGTTGGTTATTTTCTTGCCCTAGTTGAAAACATTGTAAATCTTCAGCGATGTCGCTGTATAAGTTTGCAAATGCTTCTACAAAACCAGTGGGGTGGCCTGGTTTCATGCGGTTATATCTAAATTGGTGGGCGTAGTCGCACTGACCCGCTCGGTCTAATATCTCTCGCCTACCATCATTAAAATTTAGTTCTAACTCATCGGGGTTGAGCTGTAACCATTTAGCACTTCCGGTATCTCCATACACTCTGATCTGTAAACCGTTACGATGACCAATAGCCGTTTTTGACATCCACATGCTGCCTTTGACGCCACTGGCATACTTTACTAGCATTTGTACGTCATCGACTAAATTAGCATATTGAGAGTGGTTACTAAATTCAGCTAATGTGTGAGTTGGTTCCTCACCCAATAAAAAGCTACTTAGGTGATGAAGGTGAACACCTAAATCTAAGCAAATGGTTGGTACTTCAGCATCTCGCAGACGCCACGCCTGCGGTTGTGATGTTTTTCCCGCGATATCGGGGGGGCGGCGAAAGCCTTCTTGCGGCATTTCTAAGTGAATTTTTTGAATTGTTCCCAGCTTTCCTGAATTTATTAAATGCTTTAACTCACGTACCATTGCATAGCCACTGTAGTTAAAAGTAACAGCTAAAAATTGTTTCTTTGGATCATAATAAGGGCGAAGAGTTGCAATTTCTCGTGGTCCACAAACCATCGCTTTTTCACAGATTACGGGTAATTTTTTTTCGAATAAATACTGTAAAACTTCTAAATGATGTGGTGTTGGAGTGAGCACTACAAAAGCATCAATGTGACCCTTTTCAGCTTCGACCATTTCTTTCCAATCTGCGTAAACACGTTCTGCTGGGATCCCCCAATGAATACCTGTAGCTTGATTATTTTCTTGATTACGACAAAAGGCACCGGCAACAACTTGAAATTTATGATCCATGTGAGCTGCGCAAAAGTGCACATAACCAACAGCTGACGTGTTACCCCCGCCAATAAAAGCAAGTTTGAAAGTCGGGTGAGTTTGTAACATAGTTGCCTCAAGGTTCATTAAATAATATGTTTATATCGTCAAAAAGGTTGAAAACTTTAATTTAAGATTTGCTGTAGAGTGTTCAGTACAAAATGCACTTCTTGCTCTTTCAACGATGGATGAAGAGGAAGGGTGATAGCACCTTGATAATATTTTTCAGCATTAGGGAAGTCACCAACCTTAAAGCCTAGAGTTTGATAGTATGGCTGTAAATGTATTGGAATATAATGAACGTGGCCAATGATCCCAGCTGCTCGAAGCTGAGTTACAGCGTTTTTATGACGAGTTGTATTGCTATTATTTAGTTGAATTATGTACAAGTGATAAGCGGAATAACAGGTATCAATTTGCTGTAATGGACGAACCAAATTTAAATCAAGATGTGTATCATATATTTTAGCAAGGTGATGTCGCTGCTTAACAAATTCGTCAACTTTACTTAGTTGGCTAAGCCCTAACGCTGCGTGTAAATCAGTCATACGATAATTAAAGCCAAGCTCGATTTGCTGATAGTACCAAGGTCCATGACTTGCATCGGTCATTTCACTTTCATCTGATGTGATCCCATGGCTTCTTAATCGTTTTAAACGCTTTGCTAAATTATCATCATTTGTAACCGCCATACCGCCTTCAGCTGACGTGATGATTTTCACAGGATGAAAGCTGAATACGCAAATATCTGAAAACTCACAATTACCAACAGGTTTATCTAAATATTTAGCACCAATGGCGTGAGAGGCATCTTCGATAATTTTAAAATCATATTTAGTAGCGAGCTGATGAATGGCTTGCATATTGCATGATTGACCCGCCAAGTGTACCGGTATGACAACTTTAGGTAAGCAGTTATTTTTTTCTGCTAGGATCAGCTTCTGCTCAAGTTCCTTAATCGACATGTTGCCGGTATCTAAGTCAATATCAACAAAGTCAATCTTAGCACCACAATAAAGTGCGCAATTACTTGATGCTACAAAAGAAATAGGAGATGTCCAGACTATATCGTTTTCTCCAACGCCTAATGCTAGGCATGCGATATGTAACGCCGATGTTGCACTATTTACTGCAATGCCATGCTTTACTTTACAGTAACTAGCAATGCCAGCTTCAAATGCAGGTACTTTAGGACCTTGCGTGAGCCAGTCAGATTGTAAAACATTGAGTACCGCATCAATATCTGCTTGGTCAATAGATTGCTTTCCATATGGGATCATAAAAGTGCCTGAATATTAAAAGCTGCTATTTCTTCTATTGTCAAAAAGTGGGGGTTACTTAAAGAACTATACTCAAACCCGACTTCAACTTTTTTACCGCGCTCATTTAATGCGTTTGTATCAAAACTATTGCTGCGACTACTAAATTTAATACCAGGTGCAATCACAAAATGATCATCAAATTCGTAGGTATCAAAACACAAATCAGAAGGGCACATCACCTCATGTAATTTTTCACCCGGGCGAATACCAATATTTTTTTGTGGCAGGTTTGGTGCCATAGCTGTTGCTAAATCTGTAATACGAATTGATGGGATCTTGGGAACAAAAATTTCTCCCCCTAACATCCTCTCAAAGTTAGTTAAAACAAAATCAACACCTTGTTGTAGGCTTATCCAAAAGCGAGTCATTTCTTCATGGGTGATAGGGATATGGTCGCGGCCTTGGTCAATAAACTTTTGGAAAATAGGCACTACTGAACCGCGCGAGCAGACTACATTACCGTAGCGAACAACTGAAAATGTAGTGCGATTACCACCGGCAATATTATTAGCGGCAACAAACAATTTATCGGATGCTAATTTTGTCGCACCATATAAATTAATTGGGTTGGCTGCTTTATCAGTAGAAAGCGCAATGACTTTTTCAACATTATTATCTAAGGCAGCATCAATGACATTTTCCGCACCATTGATGTTAGTTTTGATGCATTCCATCGGGTTATATTCTGCGGCAGGGACCTGTTTAAGAGCTGCAGCATGAATAACGTAATTTACTCCACGCATTGCACGGCGTAAGCGGTCTTTGTCGCGTACATCACCGATGAAGTAACGCATACATGGTTGATCAAAGTCTTGCTGCATTTCAAATTGTTTTAACTCATCACGAGAGAAAATAATTATTTTTTTTGGCTTGTATCGCTCAAGTAACGTTTTTACGTATTTTTTACCGAATGATCCGGTACCACCGGTAATTAAAATTGTTTTGTTATCGAACATAGTTTTACCCAAGTTATTTATCATTGGCGTAGTTATAGTAAAAAATTAAATACGCAAAAAGTGAAATTTAATACACTGCTCAGTACTTTACCTATTAACAGAGTAGGTTAGCAAGCACGATGCCAAGTTAATTTAATTAAACAATGGTACAAAGTGCAAAATTTGGCAAATTAAGCTATAATTTAACCAATCAGCGTGTCGGAGCCTGTTATGAAAATTCAATCACCAGCAACTAGTTTTTTAAACCAAACACAGCAAACCAGTAACAAGCTTGCAGAGCAACTTGCTACGGGTAAAAAAGTCAACTCTGCGGCAGATGATGCCGCTGCATTACAAATAATTAATAGATTAACCTCCCAGCAAGACGGTTACAGCCAAGCGGTGAATAATGCCTATGATGGTATTTCTTATTCGCAAGCGACCGAGTCAAACTTGTCGGGTGTCAATGATGCTGTCTCGCGTATTCGAGAATTGTCCATCCAAGCAGGCAATGGCGCATTAAATGATAATGACCGTGCTGCTTTGCAAGAAGAAGTGGTGCAATTACAAAGTCAGATTACAGAGACGTTTGAGAATGCCAATTTTGCAGGTAAACCTTTGTTTGATGGTCAGTCGGTGTCGTTTCAAGTTGGTCCAGATGCGAATGCAAATCAAACGGTTACTCCTTCGGACGGTAGTTTTGCATCAGTAATATCAACAATTGATATTTCTACTCAAGCAGGTGCTCAAACAGCAATTGATATTAGTGACCAAGCGGCGGAAGAAATTAATGCGCAACGAGCTGAGTTAGGTGCTTTTCAAAATACTTTGGCAAGTACCATTAAAGGCTTAGGAACTCAGCAAGAAAATATTGCCGCGAGCCAAAGTCGAATTCAAGATACCGATTATGCTCAGGCGGTTTCACAGCAAGTATCAAATGATATTTTAGCACAAGCGTCAGTTGCATTGCGTGGACAAGCCAACCAATCGGCTGAATCTATTTTAGGCTTGCTTTAATATTAAAGATACTGCGGTAATTCTTAAGTATTACTTGCAATTAGCTAAGCGTCTATTTTTTGGCATGGTTGTCAAAAAACTGCCGCTTAGTGCTTGCATCCCTGTCAAACTCGCTTACAATTTAAATTATTAATAGCTTGTAGTAACTGTGGTTCGCTAAATAATGATCTTGATCTTAGATAATAATAATAATCGTGCGATTGGTTTACATGCTGCGCTTACCTTTATTGGTGAGGCAGTGCAACTGCTTGATGATGCAAGCCTTGAACAAGAATGTGAAAAATACCAAAAGCAGTCATGTATGGTGATCCTCGGCGCATTACAAAGTTTAGATCATGAGAGCGTGATCAAGCGCCATCCAACAATACCATTTCTATTAATTGGTGAAACCCTTAAATCACTATTGAGCATTGCCAATGTAGTTGGCCTTATCTGTGAACCTTTTAACCATGATGTAACGACTCAATTACTGCATGATTGCCAACAGTATCAACGGATGTTACCAAATGAGCATAAACACGCAAAACCGCACAAAACCTTTGATGGCTTAGTTGGTGAAACTGAAGCGGTTAAAGATGTACGCTTTTTAATTGAACAAGTTGCTAAAACGGACGCTAATGTATTAATTTTAGGCGAATCAGGTACTGGTAAAGAAGTAGTTGCTCGTAATGTTCATTTACTATCAAAACGTAATACAGGGCCATTTGTACCCGTTAACTGTGGGGCGATACCTGCGGAGCTGTTAGAAAGTGAGTTATTTGGTCATGAAAAAGGCGCGTTCACTGGTGCTATTTCAGCGCGTAAAGGCCGCTTTGAACTTGCCCAAGGTGGGACGCTTTTTTTAGATGAAATTGGCGATATGCCGCTGCAAATGCAAGTAAAGTTATTACGAGTGTTACAAGAGCGCAGCTATGAGCGGGTTGGTGGTACAAAACCAATTCAAGCGGATGTGCGGGTGATTGCTGCAACACACCGTGATCTTGAAAAAATGATAGAGCAAGGAAGTTTCCGCGAAGATTTATATTATCGACTCAATGTTTTTCCTATCGAAAACCCATCACTTGCAGAACGTGCTGATGATATTCCATTATTATTAAAAGAGCTAATGCGCCGTATTAATGAGCAAAGTGGTACTACCGCTAAATTTACCGAGCGCGCAATTGATAGTTTAAAAGAGCATACATGGCCGGGTAATATTCGCGAGTTAGCTAACTTAGTTGAGCGTATGGTGATCATGCTGCCAGATAAAGTGGTTGATATTCCAGACCTACCAGCAAAATATCGTTATATTGAAGTTGATGCTTATGAACCACAATATCCCGAAGAGCTTATGGAGCGTGATGCTTTCAATGATATTTTCAGTACTGGTTTTAGTGATTACGACGATGAGCCAGAAGTTGAAGCAATTCAGCCATCAGCAGACCTTTTACCCGACGAAGGGATTGAGCTAAAAGATTATTTAGCTGAGCTGGAAATTAGCCTGATCACTCAGGCCTTAGAGCGTTATGATTATGTCGTAGCGCGTGCTGCGGAGATCTTGGGTGTACGCCGCACAACCTTAGTTGAAAAAATGAAAAAATATAACCTATCACGAGATTAACACGTGCTAAGTTGCTAATATTTTACTTCGCAATATCAGTAATCACAGAGTGTGGTCGTCGTTTACGGTGATAAGTTCATTGACGCGCTAAAGCACTACCTACCATTTCGGTGCTTGCAAATAGTTACTTAATTTTTACCACCGAGGCGCTGCGCGCTACACGGAGCTGAAGGGCTAGGACCCTAATCCCTTCCTCTTTGAACTCGGAGTTCTCTGTGGTGGATCAATCATTTAAAGATCTTTTGCACAAAGAGAAGTGAATGAGAGCAAATGAGCAGATAAAAATATATAAATCTTTCGCGGCTGAAGCCTGCTTATATGTGGGTTAAGCATTTGTAGGAAATGGCTTCAGCCATTAATTCCCAGAAGCTAGATTTTAGGATCCTAGCGCCTAGTCACTTTTCTAGCTCTTAACACCTAGTATTTTTCAATAATCTCTGCTTTTCTAAAACAATCATTACTATGATCATTCACCATACCACAGGCCTGCATATGGGCGTACACTGTGGTTGGACCTAAAAACTTAAATCCCCGTTTTTTTAAATCTTTTGCAAATGCAGTTGAGGCCTCTGTAATTGCAGGGTAGTCACTAAGTTTATCTAACTCATTCACTAACGGCTTACCACCTACAAACTGCCATTGATAGTTACTGAAGCTGCCAAATTCTTGCTGAATTTCAATAAAACGTTTGGCGTTATTTATAGTTGCTACAATTTTTAAACGATTACGGATAATTGTTTCATCAAGCATTAATCGTTCAACATCGTGCTCGTTCATTTGTGCGACTTTTTCTACATCAAAATCCAAAAATGCACGACGATAGCCATCACGTTTCTTTAAAATCGTATACCAACTTAATCCTGCTTGTGCTGATTCCAGAGTAATAAACTCAAAAAGTGTTTGGTCATCATAAACAGGCACACCCCATTCGTTGTCGTGATAGTCAACATAGTCATCTTTACTGGTATCGAGCCAAGGGCAGCGACATAAATTTGTTGAATTCATAGTGTCTCCTTGCTTTGCTTATTTTAGTTTGTCATTTTTTTGTCGCGTTATTTATACGCTAAGTAAATGAAATTAATCAATATAATTGTTGGTACAATTTGTGCATTTAGCTAGTTAGATCCTGTAAACGAGAATGCATTATGGCCTTAGCTAATGTCTTAAAACCACAATTTATCACAGCGACCCAGTATAACCCATGCTTACTGCAAGAAGAGTACATTGGTGAGTTAAGTGAATTACGCCAGCAAGCTAGTTGGTTAAGTCATTTAGTAGATACAATGCCTGCGGGTGTTGTGGTGCTTGATGGTCGCGGTTTGATCGCTAAAGCTAATCAAATCGCAACAGACATGTTAGGGGAACCACTCGAAGGTGAAAAGTGGTTCAGTGTGATCCAGCGCTCGTTTCGGCCCCAACAAGATGATGGCCATGAAGTATCGCTAAAAGATGGACGCTTAATTAAGTTAGAAATAACGGCATTAGCGCCAGAGCCAGGGCAATTAATCTTAATGACTGACTTAACCGAAACGCGTCGTCTACAAACACGCGTTGCACATATGCAGCGTTTAAGTGCATTGGGTAAAATGGTGGCATCTTTGGCACATCAAGTGCGAACACCACTGTCTGCTGCGATTTTGTATGCCGCTAATTTAGGTTCAAAGCGGTTACCCGAAAGCTCTCGAGGCAATTTTCATACTAAGTTAATGTCGCGTTTAAAAGATCTCGAAACCCAAGTAAACGATATGTTGTTGTTCGCAAAAAGTGGCGATCAGCAAGTTGTTGAACATGTTTCCATGCAGCAATTATTAACTGAAGTGAAAACTGGCGCTGATGCTATGGTCGCACTTAATAATAGTGAACTTCAGGTCAGTTTACCTGAGCCTGATATCGAGATAATGGGCAATAAAACTGCGCTTGCCAGTGCCATTCAAAACCTTATTCACAATAGTATTCAAGTCATTGGCAGTAATGCACTCGTTCAATTAAGTGCGCAGCGGGATGCGAGTGACCCCGAGCTAGTGTGTATTACTGTAAGTGATAATGGCCCTGGGGTCGATTTAAGCTTACTTGATAAATTATTTGAACCATTTTTTACTACCCGAAGCCAAGGCACAGGTTTAGGCTTAGCGGTGGTTAGTTCAGTCGCAAATGCACACCAAGGACGAGTTGAAGTAACGAACAATGCTCAAGGCGGAGCCTGCTTTAGTTTACTGTTACCTATTTGTACAAAGTCAACATCGGCGGAGGCAATATGAACAACACGATTTTAGTGGTTGAAGATGATGCAGGGCTTCGTGAAGCCTTGATTGATACGCTTGAAATGTCTGGAATAGATTGCGTTGCGGCTGACAGTGCCGAGCAAGCTATGGTGCTACTTAAAAAAGACAGCTTTTCGCTGGTCGTGAGCGATGTGCAAATGGGCGCGATGAGTGGTCTTGATTTACTGCGCAGCATTAATCTTAATTACCCTGATCTACCGGTTTTAATGATGACAGCGTATGCGACTATTGATGATGCTGTTGAGGCTATGCGGTTAGGGGCAATTGACTATATGGCCAAACCGTTTGCGCCCGAAGTGCTACTTAATATGGTAAGCCGCTATCTACCTGAGCCAGAAAAAGAAACTGACGGGCCGATTGTCGCTGATCCGAGTAGTATTCAGCTATTAGAACTTGCAAGTCGGGTTGCTAAATCGGATGCCAGTGTGATGGTGCTTGGTCCTAGTGGCTCAGGTAAAGAAGTACTCGCACGCTTTATCCATGATAAATCAGATCGCGCAGAGCAGCCATTCGTCGCAATAAACTGTGCTGCGATCCCTGAAAATATGCTCGAAGCTACATTATTTGGCTACGAGAAAGGCGCGTTTACTGGTGCGATTCAAGCTTGTCCGGGTAAATTTGAGCAAGCACAAGGTGGCACAATTTTACTTGATGAAATCACTGAGATGGATTTAGGCCTACAGGCTAAGTTACTACGCGTATTACAAGAACGCGAAGTTGAACGTTTAGGTGGTCGCAAAACTATTAAGCTGGATGTGCGTATTTTGGCTACCAGTAACCGTGATTTAAAAGAGGCTGTGGCTAAGCACCAGTTTAGAGAAGATTTATATTATCGATTAAATGTATTTCCGTTGATGTGGCGTCCACTTTGTCAACGTCCAGGCGATATTGTCGTGTTGGCAAAGCATTTAATTGAACGTCATCTCAATAAAAGCAAAGAGCCTATCGCTGTACTTAGCGAACCGGCAGAGAAAAAATTATTAGCTCATACTTGGCCAGGTAATGTGCGTGAACTGGATAATGTGATCCAGCGTGCGCTGATATTACGCCACGGTGATATGATTGACGAAAGTGCTATTTTTATTGAAAATTTAACCCAGACTCCTCTAACTGCGGCTTTATCAGCAAGTTTAGTGCCGGCTAATTCAGCACCAGAAAGCACTACTTCGGCGGTTACAAGTTCACCAACTAATGATGCTTATTATGATCTGCAAGCGCCAGCAATAAAAGCCACAGCACAACGCAATCAGCTGCGTGAAGAATTACCAAGCTTGGATTCGGGAAGTTACAAAGATGAACTTAAAGATAAAGAGCATAGAATTATTTTAGAAACCCTAAATCGTTGTCAAGGCAAGCGTAAAGATGTAGCTGAAACATTAGGGATCAGCCCACGAACATTACGTTATAAATTGGCTCAAATGCGTGATTTGGGGATCACCTTACCTGCTTAAGCCTCTATAATTTTTGTTTTCCTTCACTATTTAATTTACGCTCAGCCTTGCTGGGCGTAAACTTGTCAAAACTCTGACAACTAAAATAAATCTTAAGTTTCTGATATTTATTGGTTTATTAGTTGGCATGCTTTGTGCTTTATTAAGTTATTAGTAAACTGCATCGTCAGAGACAATTATGAAAATTCAAAACAGCGCATTATTTCAAGAAATGCAATCTATGGCTCTCGAAGCTGGTCGTAGTAATCAAGTAAACAAATTACCGACGCAGGCGCAGCCTACTTCGAGCGCCCAATTTGGCGATTTGTTAAGTGATGCACTCAATACAGTGAATGGCCTTCAAGCTGATGCGAAACAAAAAGTCGTAGCGGTTGAAATGGGCGATCGAAATGTGTCATTAGCGGATGCAATGATCGCATCACAAAAATCGTCAGTTGCCTTTGAAGCTACGGTGCAAGTTCGTAACAAACTTGTAGAAGCCTATAAAGAAATCATGAACATGCCTGTTTAACTAGGTAGTGGAGAATTATTGTGGCGCAATCTAATCAATCAACAGATCTTGCTTTGGCCGGCGGCGGTATCGACCAAACTGATAATGACGATCAACAAGAACAAAAGTCAGGCTATTTAAGTGCATTAAACGGCGTTGATGTATTGCGTCAGGTTACTCTAATTATTGCATTAGCGATTTGTTTAGCGATTGCTATTTTTGTGATTATTTGGGCACGTCAACCAGATATGCGTCCACTTGGAAAAATGCCAACGGAAGAGCTAATTCAAACGCTCGACTTTTTAGATGCACAAAAAATTGACTATCAACTTGATGGCAATGTGGTTTCTGTTCCTGAAAATGAATATCAAAATATTAAATTGTTAATGACCCGCGAAGGTATTGAGCAAGCGCCGAACTCGGGTACTGATATTATCATGCAAGATATGGGTTTTGGTGTTAGTCAGCGTTTAGAGCGTGAACGTTTAAAGCATGGTCGTGAACAACAACTAGCGCGTACGATTGAGGAACTACAAAATGTCACGCGTGCTAAAGTATTATTGGCAATACCGAAAGAAAATGTTTTTGCTCGTCGTGAGAAAAAACCATCCGCAACAGTGGTATTAACTTTAAAACGTGGTCGTATGCTCGGTAGTGAAGAAGTGGACGCCATTGTTGATATTATTGGTTCAGCAGTGCAAGGTTTAGAGCCGTCACGAGTAACTGTAACAGACCAAAATGGCCGATTACTTAATTCAGGATCGCAAAGTGCGTTAGCTGCTCGCTCACGCAAAGAATACGATATTGAACGTAAACGTGAACAAGAATATCTAGATAAAATAGATGGTATCTTAATGCCAGTTATTGGTATGGGTAACTACACTGCACAAGTCGATTTAAGTATGGACTTTAGTGCGATTGAAGAAACTCAAAAACGCTACAACCCTGATTTACCGGCGGTACGCAGTGAAACCACCTTTGAAGAAAACAACATCGGCGGGTTAGCTATCGGTATTCCTGGCGCGCTGACAAATCAGCCTCCAACAGATTCAAATATTCCTGAAATTGCCGGTCAAGGTGGTGCAGGCTCTGGTTCATCACCCAGTCGCACTCACAAAGAAGCGACACGTAACTATGAACTTGATACTACTATCTCCCACACACGTCAGCAAAGTGGTGTTATTCGTCGAATTAGTGTGTCTGTGGCAGTCGATTATGTGGCAAAAGTGGGTGAAAATGGTGAAACGACTATGGAGCCTCGCTCAGTTGAAGCACTGTCAAATATTCGTCGTTTACTGCAAGGTGGTGTGGGTTTTGACTTACAGCGTGGTGATGCATTAGAAGTAGTGACAGTACCGTTTGTACGTGAACCGATGGACTTAGCTATTGAAGTGCCACTGTGGGAACAAAACTGGTTTATGAAAGTTGTGCGTTTAGTGCTTGGCGCATTGGTTATTATAGTGCTAATCATGGCGGTGGTTAAACCTATGCTGAAACGCTTGATTTACCCAGATGATACCCTTGAAGAGTATGATGATGATGCGCTTAGTTCTGGTGTAGATATTGGTGATAACACCCTAGATATGCTAAATAAAGATTTTGATTCTGCTTCGGTTGGCTTCTCAAGTGATGGTACACTACAGTTACCAGACCTACATGGCGATGAAGACTTATTAAAAGCTGTTCGTGCCTTAGTAGCAAATGAGCCAGAACTCTCCTCACAAGTTGTGAAAGCGTGGTTAACTGAAGATGACTGATCAAGAACAAAAACAACTGCCAGCAGCGTTTGATGTTGATAAATTAGACGGTGTAGATAAAGCCGCAATTTTATTGCTAAGCTTATCCGAAGAAGATGCAGCGCAAATATTAAAGCACCTTGAACCTAAACAGGTGCAAAAAGTGGGTATGGCAATGGCGGCGATAGATGATCTATCGCAAGCCAAAATCAGTGCCGTGCACAATTTATTTATAGAACAAATACAAAGCTTTAGTACGATTGGCTTCCAATCAGAAGATTTTATCAAAAAAGCGCTTACTGCGGCACTTGGTGAAGATAAAGCGGCAAGCCTGATAGATCAAATTGTTATGGGATCTGGTGCCAAGGGTCTTGATTCACTGAAATGGATGGACTCAAAGCAGGTTGCCAATATTATTCGCAATGAGCATCCGCAAATACAAACTATCGTTTTATCGTATTTGGAGCCTGAGCAATCGGCCGAAATTTTAGCGCAGTTTCCTGAAAAAGTGCGCTTAGATTTAACCATGCGAATCGCCAACCTTGAAGAAGTTCAACCTGCGGCTTTACAAGAGTTGAACGAGATAATGGAAAAACAATTTGCCGGACAAGCTGGTGCGCAAGCTGCAAAAATGGGCGGCTTGAAAGCGGCGGCAGATATCATGAACTACCTCGATACTAATATTGAAGGTCAGTTGATGGATTCTATCCGTGAGCATGACGAAGAGATGTCGCAACAAATCCAAGATTTAATGTTCGTATTTGAAAACTTAATGGATGTTGATGATCGTGGTATTCAAGCTATCTTGCGAGAAGTCCAACAAGATGTACTGATGAAAGCCATCAAAGGTACTGATGATGCATTGAAAGAGAAAATCCTCGGCAATATGTCAAAACGGGCTGCAGAGATGCTTGCTGATGATTTAGAAGCAATGGCACCTGTGCGGATCAGCGAAGTTGAAGCCGCGCAAAAAGAGATCTTATCTACGGCACGTCGTCTCGCTGATTCAGGTGAAATTATGCTTGGTGGTGGTGGTGGTGAGGAGTTCTTGTAAACCATGAGCAAACCTACTCAATATCAAGGTCGTCCTTTACGAGCCAGTGAAGCAGTTGATGAGTTATTAGAAAACTGGCCAATTCCAGATGTTACGCAAGACACTCGAAAATTCGATGGTCGTTCAACGGCGTTTGGTACACCGCTGGCCGATTTATATCGTAAAGAGCTTGAAGAAAGTGAACAAGCACTAGAGCCCGAAGAGCCTGAGCTGCCCTCGTTAACAATGGCTGAGCTGGAACGAATTCGTCAAGATGCCTACGAAGAAGGCTTAAAACAAGGCCACGAGCAGGGTTATATTGATGGTTTTGAAAAAGGCGTAGGTGAGGGAAAAGAAGCCGGTTATAAAGAAGGCATTGAGCTTGGTAAAACACAAGGTCAAGAAGAAGTAAAACCACTGATTGAAGAACAGCTAACGGGTCTAAAAGCATTGTTGGATAGTTTGTCAGCACCATTAGCTAAAGTCGATGATGACGCCGAAAAGCAACTTGTACAGTTAACCGTAATGCTAACCGAAGCGCTAGTTTATCAAGAAATTAAAACCTCCCCTGAAATCATTTTGCAAAGTTTAAAGCAGTGTATCGATGCGTTAGCCAATGAGCAGCAAACTGTGCGTATTCATTTACATCCTGAAGACATTGAACTGGTTAAAAATAGTTATGGTGAAGCTGCACTAGCTGAAAACCATTGGCAGTTAGTTGCAGAGCCGACTTTAGATCGCGGCGGTTGCCAAGTAAAAACACCTCAGTCATCTATTGATATGACTATAAAAACCCGCGTCAAAGAAACGTTGGATAGTTTTTTGCATAGTAGTGGTATCTAACGCTATTTTTGGTTTGCAATGAGTTCTCAACCACGCCCATTAAGTGAACGTTTACAACAGTATCAAAAACATATTCATAGCCCAACGCCTGCTGTTGCGGGAATTTTAACCCGTGTTGTAGGGTTAACATTAGAGGCGAAAGGATTACGCGCGCCAGTTGGCAGCCAATGTAAAATTGAAACCATGCATGGTTTTGTTGATGCTGAAATTGTTGGTTTTAATGATCAGACGCTTTACTTGATGCCAAATGACCATATTTCTGGTGTACTACCTGGAGCGCGAGTGATCCCACAAGTAAATGATACCGGACTGCCTGTTGGTATGTGTTTACTTGGTCGTGTTGTTGATGGCTTAGGGCGTCCGTTGGATGGGCTTGGAGCTATTAAAGCAGAGCATTACTTAAAATTTGCACAAAATTCCATTAACCCATTATCTCGACGACCAATTACGCAGCCGATGGATGTTGGCGTACGCGCTATTAATTCAGTGATAACTGTTGGCCAAGGCCAGCGCATGGGGCTATTTGCAGGCTCAGGCGTGGGTAAGTCGGTATTACTGGGTATGATGACCCGAGGCTCAGAAGCTGATGTAATAGTTGTTGGTTTAGTGGGGGAGCGTGGCCGCGAAGTAAAAGAATTTATCGAAGAAATACTCGGTGTGGAAGGGCGTAAGCGTTCTGTCGTAGTTGCTGCTCCCGCCGATGCATCGCCATTAATGCGATTAAAAGGTTGTGAAAGTGCGGTAACTATCGCGGAGTACTTTCGCGATCAAGGCTTAAATGTTTTATTGCTACTGGATTCTGTAACGCGTTATGCCATGGCTCAGCGCGAAATAGCGCTTGCGGTTGGTGAACCACCGGCGACTAAAGGTTATCCGCCTTCAGTATTTGCAAAGCTACCCGCGCTGGTGGAACGTGCTGGTAATGGCGGCGAAGGGCAAGGCTCTATCACAGCGTTTTTTACTGTACTGAGTGAAGGGGATGATATGCAAGATCCGATTGCTGATGCGGCGCGAGCCATTTTAGACGGTCATATCGTTTTATCCAGAGAGCTCGCTGACAGTGGTCATTATCCTGCTATTGATATAGAAAAATCGATTTCACGGGTGATGCCACAAGTTGTCTCAGAAGCACACATGCAACAAGCGCGAGTGTTAAAACAAGTGTATTCAATGTTCCAGCAAAATAAAGATATGATTACTTTAGGTGCTTATCAAAAAGGCACCGACCAAATGCTTGATCAGGCCATTAATATGATGCCAAGAGTGAATGCATTTCTACAACAAGGCATGAAAGATGTGATTAGCTATGACGATGGCCTACAAGGGCTTGCGCAATTATTAGGACAAGCATAATGGCAACAAATAAGCTCAATCTATTGCTGAAAATAGAAAATGATAAAGAAGAAACTTTACGGATAAATTATTTACAAGCGCAGCAAAACTTGCAAGGCAATCAACAAAAATTGCAAGGCTTGAATAACTTTCGTTTGGAGTATACTCAGCAATTACATTTAAAAGGAAAGTCTGGTTTAAGTAGTGCAGGGTTTAGTCAATACCATGCTTTTATTGCCAAAATAGAAGAAGCTATTCGTCAACAAGCGAATACCGTCAGTACTGCTAAACAAGTTGTTTCACAACGACAAAGTTTATGGCTGAAACAGCAGATTAAGGCTAAAGCGGTTGCTAAATTAATAGAAAAACAGCAGCTTAAAGCGAATGTAATCGCACAAAAAAATGAACAAAAAATGCTTGATGAATTTTCTGCAAATCAATTTTATCAAAGACGTCGCGCTCTATAGTCATCGCCCAAAACAGCATTATTTATTTTTAAAATTAGCTTAGGCATATTATTTGCTTGTTTAACGTATGAAGTATTTATTCTGGCAAACTGCGGCGGCAAATTGCCACTTTTAATCTAGGTGAATTATGGCTATTAGTGATCTTTCAGTGTTTATCTCAACTGAGCAGGATGTTCAGTTAAATAAAAAAGACAGTGCCAAAGGCAGTGCGGCAACAGGTAAAGAAAGCACCGATAGTGATTTCTTTAGTGAGTTACAAAACGCTAATAATGCTGCAGAAACACCCATGAAAGTTAACTCATCTGGCGCTTTTTCAGCTGCAAGTGAAGCCGAAGTTGCTGCTGAAAAAGCGCAAAAAACGCCCACTGACAGCAGTGATGAGAAAACGATGTCAGGTGATGCTATGTCTGGTGATGCAATGCTTGCTCAGATCACGGCAGCCAACAATATGGACACTCGGGTAAATAATACGCCAACTGTTGCAAATGCCTCATTACTTTCAACGTTGGGTAAATACAGTGAAGAAAAAATAGATCCGAAGCTTATTAAAGTCACTGGACCTCGTCCAATTGATGATGTTACGCCTATTATTGATACAGACACTCCTGCTACTGATGATCCTATTGCACAACTAGTCGATAAACAACTAAAACCAACGCTACTTACTGAAAAAACGGTGCTGGCAGAGGCGATTGATAAACAGCTTCAACTGAAGGGAAACACCCCTCCTGATGATGCTGTGACTCCTATTATTGATGATATTCAAGTGGCAAAAGAGATATCGCAAAATAAAGCGATGACAATGCAGCCAACAAACCAACAAGCTGCAGCTACCTTAAAGAGTGGGGAAGTTGGCAATGAAACAGCTCAAATAAATATTGCTGAAAATACAAGCAAAGGTAAGCCACAAAACAGTGAAGTATTAGCTAAAGGTTTGGACGTAACGCTTGCTCAACAAGTTAAACCACAAGAAAGTGAAGTATTAGTTAAAGATTCGGACACAAGGATTGCTCAGCAAGAAAAACCTCAACAGAGTGCAGCGTTAACTGCAGATGCGCACGCAACTGTAGCTAACGTTACTGCTAACGCCAAACAAGCAACCACAAGTGCTACTGCAGTAGCAATGGACGTTGCTTCAAAGGCAGAACCAGTAGTTAAAGGTGTGGAATCAACCACTACGATTGGCTCTCAAACTGATGTAGCTGAAAAAGCAGCTACACAGGCAAAGCATAGTAACAGTGCTGTATTAGAGCAAATCAGTAAGGTATTGCTTAACTCACCAACTACAGTACAAAAAAATGAACACCCATTGTTGGCGAGCTTAACACCAGAGCAGCAAAAACAGCTACAAAATCAAGTTGATGTCATTCGTCAGCAAGATCCATCACCGGCTAACGTAACTGACTTAAAAAAAATGCTGGCTGAATTTGTAGAGCTTAATAGTAAAGAAGTTGCAAAACCTACCACGGCAGTTGCGACAATGAACACGGCAGAGCTAACCCAACTAAGTAAAGATATTTCGCTGTTGAGTCCTGTGCAAAAGCAGGCATTGAGCCAGCAATTACAAAATTTTGTGAGCACTGAGCAGCCTAAGGGGGCTTTATTAACTCAGATCAATACGGCTATTGCAGAATTAGCTCAGCCAGAGAGTATTGAAAAAAAGACTGAGTCAAAAGCTCAATTGACGGTTCAGTCAATGACAGATAATTTAGTAAGCACTACAACAACCAATAGCAATACCGCTAAATCAGATACAAATAAAGTATCTGCGCCACAAGATGCACTTATAAAGGCCGCGAGCAAAGAGCAAGAAGTGAAACTGGCAGTGCAAGATAATGTTCTAAAAAGTGAGCAACTTGCTGAAAATATTAAAGCAGAGCAAAGCCCTGTGCGCGACAACACATTGACACGTGTAAATCAATTGTTTGGCCAGCTCACCGGATTAACCACTGCGGTTACGACAGCCTCGGCTGTAGAAGGGAGTGAGCAAAGCTATCAACAAGCTTTGGCAGATATGCAAGTAATGCATGCCCAGCAAGCGAGCCCTACATCACAGACAAGACAAATAAATCTTGATCCAACTGCGTTACAAGCATTGAATATCATGAAAAGTGATGCAGCCAAATTACTACAAGAACGAGTGAGTGCATTACTAAGTATCAATAATAAAGAAGCTGAAATACGTCTTGATCCGCCAGAAATGGGTAGTATGCAAATTCGTATTCGTAGCGATGCAGAACAAGCTCAAATTAACTTTGTGGTACAAAATCAGCAAGCCAAAGAAGCTCTTGAGCAATCAATGCCGAGATTACGAGAAATGTTAGCACAGCAGGGAATTGAACTGGGTGAAAGCAGTATCCAGCAGGGAAATAGTCAAAGTGATACTGGTGGTGACGGACAACAAAATGGTCGTGGTCAACAGGCAAATCAGCAACAAAATGAAGAGGAAAGTGCATTAACTCAGCAACCAATTCGAGGCTCTGGGCAACAATCTTCATCATCAATAGATTACTATGCCTAACACCTGCTATTATATGAGGTATAAGACTATAAAAATAAATAACTTGATGGTGCGCGGTGACACTCGTAATATCGCTATTATTAAGGCATAAAGGAAAGCAGCATGGCTGAAGAAGCAAACTTAGAAATTGAAGACGGTAGTAAAAGTAAAAAAAAGCTGATTATAATTATTATTGCTGTGGTATTGGTAATTGGTGGTGCAGCTGGCTTTTTCTTGATGTCTGGCTCCGACGCTGCTCCTGAAACACTTGCGGATGAATCTGTTGCATCAGCAACTGAAACTGCAGATGTAAGTGGTAGTGGTGCAAAGGTTGGCAGTGCCTTATATGTTGCGATGCCTCGACCTTTTATTTTTAACGTACCTGGTGCCAGTCGTGATCGCATTGTGCAAATAAAAGTGCAATTACTAGTGCGCGGTGATGTGAATGAAGAAACGGCTAAAAAGCATATTCCACTTATTGAAGGCACATTGCTTGGTGTGTTTTCAACCACCACCGCAGATGAGCTTGGTACTAGCGAAGGCAAAGAAACCCTACGAGTAGCAGCGCTTGATAAAGTACAAGCCGCGTTAACTGATGTAGAGGGTAGTAAAGTAATTGAGCGGGTGTTGTTTACCGGCTTTGTAATGCAATAAGGGGTCAGCGTGAGTGATTTATTATCCCAAGATGAAATCGATGCCCTGTTGCATGGTGTCGATGAAGTCGAAGAGGAGGATCTACAGGACGGTGATGATGGTAGCGGTAATACGTTGCAATACGATTTTTCTTCACAAGATCGTATTGTTCGTGGTCGCATGCCGACTCTGGAGATTGTGAACGAACGATTTGCTCGACACATGCGCATTAGCTTATTTAATATGATGCGCCGTACTGCTGAAGTTTCTATCAATGGCGTACAAATGATAAAGTTTGGTGAGTATATCCACACTTTATTTGTTCCTACCAGTCTTAATATGGTGCGCTTTCGTCCTCTTAAAGGTACTGGGTTAATCACTATGGAAGCACGGTTAGTGTTCATCCTGGTTGATAACTTCTTTGGCGGCGATGGTCGCTATCATGCGAAAATAGAAGGTCGTGAATTTACACCTACTGAGCGCCGTATTGTACAAATGCTATTAAAAATAATCTTTGAAGATTACAAAGAAGCATGGGCGCCGGTAATGGATGTGTCTTTTGAATATCTTGATTCAGAAGTTAATCCGGCAATGGCTAATATCGTCAGTCCCACCGAGGTGGTGGTGATCAGTTCATTCCATATTGAGCTGGATGGCGGTGGCGGGGATTTCCATATCGCATTGCCGTATTCAATGCTTGAACCTATTCGTGAATTACTCGATGCTGGTGTGCAATCAGATACTGAAGATACCGATTTACGTTGGAGCAAAGCCTTACGTGATGAGATTATGGATGTTGAAGTTGGAATATCAACACAACTGCTTGAAGTTGATTTAACCTTAGCGCAAATTATGGAGCTTAAGGCTGGGGATATTATTCCTGTTGAGATGCCAGAGCACATAACGGTGTTTGTCGAAGAGCTGCCAACCTTTAGGGCTAAAATGGGTCGCTCTCGTGATAATGTCGCGCTGCAAATTAGTGAAAAAATTAAACGTCCTGAATCAGTCAAATCAGAGTTGCATGTCTTTACAAAAGGTGGCAAAAAGCTTGATTCAGATGCGGAATTAGCAGAACTAGAAGATGATCTACACCTTTCCGAAGGCGTAGATTTAGACTGGTAAGAGAATAAAAAGGTTTAATAGTATGAGTGATGACCAAGATACAATGGACGAATGGGCGGCTGCTTTAGCCGAAGCCGAAGGGACCGATAGTTCTGATGGTGCCAAAGTAACTGAACTTGACGAGTTAAGTGATGCTAGACATGAAATGAGTGGCGAAGAAAAACGCAAACTCGATACAATTTTAGATATCCCCGTGACTATTTCGATGGAAGTCGGGCGTTCAAAAATTAATATTCGTAACTTACTTCAGCTTAACCAAGGTTCAGTTGTTGAGCTTGATCGTGTTGCCGGTGAGCCATTGGATGTATTAGTTAATGGTACATTGATAGCGCATGGTGAAGTGGTCGTAGTTAATGATAAATTTGGTATCCGCCTGACTGACGTGATCAGCCAAGTTGAACGGATCAAGAAGCTGCGATGAGCAGTTGGCTTTTTTTATCGACTGCAGCAAGCTCAGCGCTGCCTGCAGCGACACCAATGGGCGACTTACTCTCAATGGTAATGTCTTTAATCATGGTGCTAGGACTGATTGTGGTACTGGCATTTTTGGTTAAAAAACTAAACCCCAATTTAGCAAATACCGACGAATTTAAAGTGGTGCGTAGTTTACCGTTAAGTGCGAGAGAGCGATTAATGGTCGTCGAAATTGATAATTGTCAGCACTTACTGGGCGTAACCCCGCACAGTATTAACTACCTGCATAAATTAGAGACTCCATTGACAGAAAAAGAGTTGCCAGCCCTTGCACAACGTTTTGGTAAACTCTTAAACCCACAAACTAACCACATTAAAAAGAATTAATAATATGACTAAGTGGCTGCTTATACTTTTTGCATTAGTTTTTATCCCCACAGTTAACGCCGAAGGCATTGAAGCGTTAAGTATTACGACTAATCCAGACGGTTCACAAGATTACTCTGTAACCTTGCAAGTACTGGCTATTATGACCGCGCTAAGCTTTATACCTGCAGCGGTGATCATGATGACCTCATTTACTCGCATAATCGTAGTACTGGCTATTTTACGCCAAGCAATTGGTTTGCAACAAACACCATCAAATCAAATATTGTTAGGTATGTCGCTATTTCTAAGTATTTTTATAATGACGCCGGTTTATCAAAAAGTGAATCAGCAAGCTATTGAGCCATATTTAAATGAGCAGGTGACCTCGATTCAAGCGCTTGAACTTGCCAAAGAGCCGATGAAGGAATTCATGCTCTCACAGGTGCGCATAAAAGATTTAGAAACCTTCGCTAAAATTGCTGGTTATGACAAGTTAGATTCTCCTGAAGCAACGCCATTAATTGTATTAATCCCCGCATTTATAACCAGCGAATTACAAACTGCATTTATTATTGGTTTTATGTTCTTTATTCCATTTTTGATAGTCGATTTAGTTGTGGCTTCAGTCTTGATGGCCATGGGTATGATGATGCTCTCGCCGATGATTGTATCTATGCCGTTTAAAATTATGTTGTTTGTACTTGTTGATGGCTGGAGTTTAGTGATGGGGACTTTAGCTAAAAGTTTTGGCTTAGGCACTTGATATGGCAATACAATACTTTGCCTACAAAGGCTAGGGGGGCACCATGGAACCAGAAATCTTCGTCGATATTCTCAGTAATGCATTATTTTTAGTTATTAAATTAGTATCGGCAATTGTGGTACCCGGTTTATTAGTGGGTTTAGTTGTAGCTGTATTTCAGGCCGCAACGTCAATCAATGAACAAACATTAAGCTTTTTGCCGCGGCTATTAATTACTATCAGCGCCTTGATTGTTGGAGGGCATTGGTTAACGCAAGAGTTAATGGATTTTTTTAGTCGAATAGTGTTAATTATTCCTGAAATTGCAGGCTAGTATGGAATTCCCATTTTCGGTTATTATTCAGTGGCTGAGTGATTTTTTGTTACCACTAGTACGGATCAGCTCGATGATTATGATCATGGCGGGGCTGGGTGCTAAAAATGTGCCTACGCGGATCAAGATGGGTCTAGCGGTAATGATTACTTTTTTAGTTGTACCAGTACTTCCGCCTGCGACATTTAATAACTTATTCTCTTTTGAGATGATATTGGTAGTTATTCAACAAATGTTAATCGGTGTTGCGATAGGTTTTGCTTCTGTACTGATGTTGAATACTTTTGTGTTAGCAGGGCAAATATTAGCAATGCAAACTGGCCTTGGTTTCGCCTCTGTTGTTGATCCTTCTAATGGTATGAGTGTGCCTGCTGTTGGGCAGTTTTATTTGATTCTAGCCACGCTATTATTCTTTGTATTTAATGGCCATTTAATGATGATCCAAATGGTAGTGCATAGCTTTGAGGTGCTACCAATCGACGGTAATTGGTGGGCGGTTGATCATTATTGGGACATAGTGACGTGGGGCGGCTGGATGTTTACTACCGCCTTGGTGTTATCTTTGGCGCCTTTAACAGCTATGCTGGTGATTAATATGTCGTTTGGTGTGATGACCCGTGCAGCACCGCAGTTAAACATTTTTTCAATCGGTTTTCCGTTTACCTTGGTTGCAGGTTTAGTCATTATTTGGGCAACCTTAGGTAACTTTGTTACTCAATTTGAATTTCAATGGCTAAAAATGATTGAGTTAATGTGTACTTTAGTTGGTTGTTCCCCATAGGAGAGAGTGATGGCTGAAGATTCAGGTCAAGAAAAAACCGAAGAACCCACGGGGAAAAAAGTAGACGACGCGAAAAAGAAAGGCCAGGTTGCGCGCTCAAAAGAGCTTGGCACCATGTTTGTACTTATTTTTTCAGCGATTTCATTACTTATGTATGGACCTGAGATTGGCAAGGGACTGTATAATATAATGGGTCGCATGCTCAGTTTGAACCGCAATGAAACCTACGATACTACGAAAATGTTTTCTGTGTGGGGAGCGGTGGCCGATGCGCTAGTATTTCCGATGGCGATGTTCGTGTTTATTATTGTGCTGGCGGGTATCATAGGTAATACCTTGTTAGGTGGTTTTAACTTTAGTTGGGAGGCGGCAGCACCCAAAGCCAGTAAAATGTCACCAGCAAAAGGTATAAAGCGGATGTTAGGTCCACAAGCGGGCGTCGAGTTGGTGAAATCGATTTTAAAGTTTGTGGTCGTGGCGGGCTTTGCCATCTTTTTGATCAACACCTTCTTTGATGAAATTCTTCATCTGAGTATTGAAAGTGCGCCGGGCAATATCATTCATGCCTTAGAGATACTCGCATGGATGTTTTTAGGGCTGACCTGCACCTTAACCATTATTGCTGCGATTGATGCGCCATATCAAAGCCATAAACATCACAAAGAATTAAAAATGACTCTACAAGAAGTCAAAGATGAATATAAAAATTCTGAAGGTGATCCGCAAATTAAAGCGCGTATAAGACAAACGCAAAGACAAATGTCGCAGCGACGCATGATGCAGGATGTGCCAGATGCCGATGTAGTTGTTACCAACCCTACTCATTACTCTGTGGCATTAAAGTACGACACAGAGCGCGCTGGCGCGCCTATATTAGTTGCCAAAGGCGTTGATGAGATGGCGATGCAAATTAGAAAAATAGCCATAGGTAACGAGGTACCCATTGTAGAGTCCCCCATGCTTACTCGAGCACTGTATCATACTGCCGAAGTAGGAGAACAAATCCCTGACCAACTATTTACTGCAGTCGCACAAGTTTTAGCTTATGTATTTCAGCTTAAACGCTTTCAAAAAGGCCGTGGTAAACGCCCTACAAAATTGAATAAAACACTCCCAATTCCAGATGCCTATAAGTATTGATTTGAATAATCAGTATTCTTTTAAGCTCGTAATTAATAACTTGGAATAGTTATTGCAAATTCCGTTTAGTGTCAATTTTTTGAAATTGTAGAATTATGGAATTTAAAGCTGTATTACAACAACTTAATAAAGATAAAAAAGAGTATTTAAAAGGTGTTGGTACACCTTTGCTGGTGCTCGCTGCGCTGGGCATGGTGATTTTACCGTTACCGCCATTTTTACTCGACATTCTTTTCTCGTTTAATATAGCTTTAGCATTAGTGGTGTTGTTAGTGACAGTTTACACCATGAAGCCTGTTGAATTTGGGATGTTTCCCGCAGTACTATTGATTGCAACTATTATGCGTTTGGCACTAAATGTTGCTAGTACCCGGGTGGTGCTGCTTGAAGGCCATAACGGTGGCGATTCCGCAGGTAAAGTAATCGAAGCTTTTGGTTCAGTGGTAATTGGTGGCAACTACGCAGTTGGTTTAGTGGTGTTTTTGATTTTGATCATCATCAACTTTGTGGTAATCACCAAAGGCGCAGGCAGGATCTCTGAGGTATCGGCACGCTTTACCTTAGATGCGATGCCAGGCAAACAAATGGCCATTGATGCCGACTTGAATGCGGGTTTTATTAGTGCGGAGCAAGCACGAGATCGCCGTGAAGAAGTCACCCGTGAAGCGGACTTTTATGGCTCTATGGATGGTGCGAGTAAGTTTGTAAAAGGTGATGCGATTGCTGGTATAGTGATACTGATCATCAATATTGTTGGCGGCTTGTTTGTTGGTATGATCCAGCATGATTTAAGCTTTGGTAACGCAATGGAAGTGTATACCTTACTGACCATTGGTGATGGTCTAGTTGCACAATTACCATCATTACTGTTATCTATTGGCACTGCAATTGTTGTTACTCGTCAAAATGAATCGCTCAATATGGGCGATCAATTTAAGAAACAACTCGGTAACGAAAAATCATTATTTATTGCTTCGGGTATTTTAATCGTGATGGGTTTGGTCCCGGGTATGCCACATTTTGCCTTTTTAAGCCTTGGTGCTTTACTTGGTTATTTAGCGTATTACACCCAGCAAAGTAAGCTCAAAGAAGCGGCTGCTAAGGAAGCAGAAGCTGCCAATGGCGGTGCAACAGGCACTGGTGTTGCTAACAAGCAAGAGCAAAAAGAGCTAGGTTGGGATGATGTACAACAAGTTGATGTAATTGGCCTCGAAGTTGGCTATCGCTTAATTCCATTAGTTGATCAATCACAAGGTGGCGAATTATTAAACCGAATTAAAGGGGTACGTAAAAAGTTATCTCAAGAACTTGGTTTTTTAATTCCACCAGTGCATATTCGCGATAACTTAGAGTTAGACCCAAATGCATACAGAATTACCATGATGGGTGTTTCAAGTGGTGAGGGCGAGCTTAAGCACGGTGATGAGTTGGCTATTAATCCTGGCCAAGTATTTGGTCCAATAAAAGGGATTGCTACTAAAGATCCTGCCTTTGGTCTAGACGCTATTTGGATCAAACCAGATCAAAAAGATGAAGCACAATCACTCGGTTATACCGTGGTTGATGCAGCGACTGTGGTAGCAACGCATATTAGTCAGTTACTAACTAACAGCGCGGCCTTGTTACTCGGCCACGAGGAAGTGCAAAATCTATTAGATATGCTGGCAAAAAGTCATCCTCGTTTAGTTGAAGGGCTAGTGCCAGATATTTTACCACTAACAGCAATTGTTAAAGTATTACAAAATTTATTAAATGAAGGCGTTGCTATTCGCGATATGCGTTCAATTGTACAAACCCTTGTTGAGTATGGCCCTCGAAGCCAAGATCCTGATGTATTAACCGCAGCAGTGCGAATTTCACTGCGCAGATTAATTGTTCAAGACGCGGTTGGAATGTCATCAGAAATCCCTGTCATAACCTTGGCGCCTGAGTTGGAACAGATGTTGCATCAGTCACTACAAAATGCAGGCGACGAAGGTGCCGGAATAGAGCCAGGACTTGCAGAGCGACTTCAACAATCATTAAATGAAGCGCATCAAAACCAAGAAATGGCCGGTGAACCTTCGATATTGCTAACGTCAGGAATGTTACGCACTGTGTTATCTCGTTTTGTTAAGTACACCATTCCAGGATTGCGAGTGATGTCTTATCAAGAGGTACCAGACGAAAGACAGATCAAGATTGTCAGCTCAGTAGGCCAATAATCGGATTTTAAAGGGGTTGAACCATGAAAATAAAACGTTTTTTTGCTAAAGATATGCGCACCGCACTGAAAGAAGTTAAAGATGAACTCGGTGTAGATGCTGTAATCATGTCAAATAAAAAATTAGCCAATGGGGTAGAGATTGTTGCCGCCGTTGATTATGAAAAAGCAGCCCCGAAAGCACCGGCACAACCACATGTTGCTAAGGTGCAACCGCAAACGAATGCTAACTTTGTTAAACCTGCGCCACAACGTGCGCAGCATGAGCCGCAAGCTGCGGTAGCTGATAGCTTACAAGCATTATTAGAGCGCCAATCACCGCGTCCACGCTCACCTGAGCTTGCGTCTATGTTTAGCCAGTCAGGGATTGATACATCTACTCAGTATCAACCACAGCAACAACATCAAGCACAGCAAGCTCGCCATGAACCACAAGCGCATAGTGATTTTGCTCGTCGCGATACTGCGCCGCGTCCACAAACGCAAGCACATAGCTTAGGTTTTGATGATGATCTAGAAAGTGGTTTTGATGATTTAGATACTCCGATGCCAGCAAAAAGTGCAGCCAAAACAGATGAAATCACCGCTATGCGTGATGAAATGGCTGCGATGCGTCAATTACTTGAGTATCAGGTATCGGGTTTGATGCAACAAGATTTAGCGCGTCGCGATCCTACCCGCGCATGCATGATCGATCGTTTAGTTGGAATGGGTATCGACAGTGAAGTTGCAGAGCAAATGGCCTGCTTTATTCCGGACGATGTGTCACGTCAGCAAGCCTGGCAAGCACTATTGCAAATGGTTGAAAACCAAATGCATACTACAAATAACGAAATCCTTCGCCAAGGCGGGGTATATGCACTTGTTGGTCCTACTGGGGTAGGTAAAACTACAACCGTGGCAAAACTTGCAGCCCTTGGCGCACAAAAATATGGTGCAGATAAAGTTGCGCTAATTACCACTGATACTTACCGTATTGGCGCTTATGAACAGTTAGCTACTTATGGCCGGATCATCGGTTGTGGTGTAAAACAAGTTAAAGATGCCAATGAATTAGCAGAAGTTTTATATCATTTACGAAATAAGCGTCTAGTATTAATAGATACCGCGGGAATGAGCCAACGTGATTTACGTTTAACTGAGCAGCTAAATACATTAATGCGTAATCAACGTGTCGATATTCGCAATTATTTAGTGCTCAGTGCGACCGCACAAATTAATGTTTTACAAGAAACCGTAAGACATTTTAAGAAGGTACAATTAAGTGGCTGTATTTTCACTAAATTAGACGAATCATTAAGTTTAGGTGAGATTATTAGTATAGCGATTCAAAATCGCCTTCCAATAGGGTATCTTACTAACGGTCAGCGCGTTCCAGAGGACATTCGGGTCGCCAATGCAGAGAAATTAGTAAAAAAAGCAGAACAATTGTATTTAAAAAGAACAAAAGCACAACATTCACGACGCCAAGCAGTAGCGTCAAGCACAGTAGGGATGTATGATTAACACAGTATTAGATCAAGCAAGTGGCCTGCGTAAAATGAGTCAAAACAATAATAACGGCGTTAAAGTTATCGCTGTAACAGGTGGTAAAGGTGGCGTAGGGAAAACTAACGTCTCACTTAACACTGCGATTGCGTTGGGTCAGCTCGGAAACCGAGTGTTAGTTCTGGATGCCGATTTGGGTTTAGCAAATTGTGATGTGATGTTAGGGCTTCGGGTTGAACGTAATCTATCTCATGTACTATCAGGTGAATGTGAGCTCGATGAAATTTTAGTTGAAGGGCCTGCAGGAATTAAAATAGTACCAGCGACGTCAGGCTCACAAAGTATGGTGGAACTTTCTCCATCAGAACATGCTGGATTAATTCGTGCTTTTAGTGAGTTGAATACCGAATTTGATATATTAATTGTTGATACTGCTGCTGGTATCTCTGACATGGTATTAAGTTTTTCGCGCGCAGCGCAAGATGTCATGGTAGTAGTATGTGATGAACCGACCTCAATAACCGACGCTTATGCATTAATCAAAGTGTTGAGTCGTGAGCATGGTGTGTATAAGTTTAAAATAGTTGCTAATATGGTGCGCAGTATGCGTGAAGGCCACGAACTATTTGCTAAGCTCTCAAAAGTAACGGATCGCTTTTTGGATGTCTCAATGGAATTGGTTGCAACAGTCCCTTATGATGAAAACATGCGTAAAGCAACTCGTCGTCAAAAAGTAATTGTTGATTTATTTCCAAATTCTCCAGCGGCAATTGCATTTAAAACATTAGCGACAAAAGCAGTTAAATGGCCTATACCTAATCAACCATCTGGCCATTTAGAATTTTTCATAGAAAAATTAGTAAACGGCTAACTATGACGGCATCGGTGAATAAAGCGATGGGATATCAATCGACACAAAATTTAAATGTGATTGTTGAGCGACATGCTTCTTTAGTTAAAAAAGTGGCTTGT
This sequence comes from Pseudoalteromonas sp. SR41-8, assembly GCF_014163915.1. NCBI lineage: Bacteria > Pseudomonadati > Pseudomonadota > Gammaproteobacteria > Alteromonadales > Pseudoalteromonadaceae > Pseudoalteromonas > Pseudoalteromonas sp. SR41-8. Next base: position 96,943 of record NZ_JACJEE010000010.1, on the reverse strand, counting down.
CATTTGATCGCTCGTTTACCCGCGAGTGTGCAACTCGATGATTTGATTCAATCGGGGATGATAGGGTTAATTGAAGCATCAAAAAACTTTGATGCGACTAAAGGTGCAAGCTTTGAAACCTTTGCAGGCATTCGTATTCGTGGTGCGATGCTGGATGAAATGCGCCGAGGTGATTGGGCTCCTCGCTCAGTGCACCGTAATAGCCGCAGAGTTGCTGAAGCGATTAGTGAGCTAGAAAGCAGCCTGAATCGAGAACCTAAAGATAGTGAAGTTGCTGAAAAACTTGATATTACGCTAGATGAGTACCATCATATTCTTAGTGATGTAAATTCAAGTAAGGTTTTAGGTATAGAAGACTTGGGAATTGATGAAGATGTTATCACACCAGTGGGACATGATTTAGCACTAGACAAGCCCTTTAATAACGTTAAAAATGAACGTTTTAATCAATCATTATTAACAGCTATACAATCTTTACCTGAACGAGATGGGTTAGTATTGTCGCTTTATTATAATGATGAAATGAATTTAAAAGAGATTGGACATATACTCGATGTAAGCGAATCGCGTGTGAGTCAGATACATGGTCAGGCGATGATTAAGCTCAAAGCAAAAATCAATGACTGGATTAACTAGTAGTAAGTAAATATAGGTTCAGACCTCACCGGAGGATGTTTTGGATAAAAACATGAAAATTCTTGTTGTTGATGATTTTTCGACGATGAGACGTATTATCAAAAATCTGTTAAGAGATTTGGGTTTTACAAATGTACAAGAAGCTGATGATGGCTCAACAGCTTTACCGATGTTGCAGAATCAAGAATTTGATTTTGTAGTAACAGATTGGAACATGCCTGGCATGCAAGGAATTGACCTCTTGCGCGCTATCAGGGCCGATGACAGCCTGAAACACATCCCTGTTTTAATGGTAACAGCAGAAGCTAAAAAAGAACAAATTGTTGCTGCTGCACAAGCTGGTGTTAACGGCTATATCGTTAAACCATTTACAGCCGCAACACTGAAAACCAAATTGGAAAAAGTGTTTGAGCGTTTAGGTTAAATAAATAGGAGAGGCTTATGTCAGCACCAGCTGCGCCTCAGATCAGTTTAGAACAAGCCCGGCAGCTTGTGGTTTACCTTGAAAATGGTGAACAAGATAAAGCTGATCAGTTAATTATTGATGCGGCGTCAAAAGAGCAATCAGAATTATTTGCCGAAGTAGGCAAACTTACGCGTCAGCTTCATGATGCGTTGAAAAATTTTGAGCTTGATACACGTTTAGCTGATTTGACCAAAGACGCACTCCCCGATGCTAAGCAGCGTCTAAACTATGTTATGGAAATGACAGAGAACGCTGCTAATAAAACCATGGATGCTGTAGAAGCAAGTTTACCAATTGCCCAACAGCTTGCAGATGATATTTCAGACATTAAACCCACTTGGGATCGTTTAATGAATCGTGAAATTGAGCTAGGTGAGTTTAAAACATTATGCCACAGCTTAGATAAGTTCATGAATAGCTCGCAAACTAAAACGGATGAGTTGCAAGGACTCATGACCAATGTCTTGATGGCACAAGATTTTCAAGATTTAACAGGTCAAGTGATCCGTCGAGTGATAGAGCTTGTTAGAGAAGTAGAAGACAGCTTGATCCACTTGTTGACAGCATTTGGTAGCCAAGATGATAGCGAAACAAAAACAATAGCACCAGTCATTGAAAAACCGCCTGCTGAAAATACACTTGCAGGCCCTGAAGGGCCAATTATTGATAAAGAATCTCGTGATGATGTTGTCTCAGGACAAGATGATGTTGATGATTTATTATCAAGCTTGGGCTTCTAAGAGGAGAGAACTGCATGAGCTTTGAAGTCGATGAAGATATTTTACAAGATTTTCTAGTAGAGGCTGGAGAAATTCTTGAGCTTTTGTCAGAACAGCTGGTGGAGCTTGAAAATAACCCAGATGATACCGAATTACTCAATGCAATTTTCCGTGGTTTTCATACGGTAAAAGGCGGCGCAGGTTTTTTAAGCATGACTGAGCTAGTTGACGCTTGTCACGGTGCAGAAAACGTTTTCGATTTATTGCGTCAAGGTGTTCGTAAGGTTAATTCTGAGCTGATGGACGTGATCTTGCAAGCGCTCGATACTATCAACGAAATGTTTGCGACCATCCAAAGCCGAGAAAAACCAGAACCTGCAAATCCAGAGTTGCTGGCTGTTTTACATAAATTGGGATTGCCGCCAACTGCTGAAGAACTAACTGGCGCTGCTGAGCCTGCAGACGATACTCCTGTTGTTGATGCTGATGCTATTTTAGATGATTCTGATGATCCATTTGCATTTGACTTGTTATTTGATGGTCAAGTTGATAGCGATAAAAAAGATGTTCAAATCGATGATATATCAGAAGATGAATTTGAAAGTTTGCTAGATGAGCTGCATGGAAAAGGACAAAGTCCTGTAACTCCAGCAGTAACAGTTAGCAATGAGTCATCAAATAGTGATATTACTGATGACGAATTCGATAATTTATTAGATGAATTACATGGTGTTGGTAGCTTTGGTTTGGTCAGTAATAAAGATACTGCAAGCACCGAAAATACTGCGCCTAAACCGCCCCAAGCGTCATCAGAGCCAACTAAAAGTAATAGTCCAGACGAGATCAGCGATGATGAGTTTGAAGCATTATTAGATGAATTGCACGGCAAAGGGAGTGCACCACAAGCAGTTGCAGATACTGAGCCAACACCCGCTCAAAAACCAGTCCCTCCCCCAGCACCTGTTGCCGCAGCTAAACCTGCGCCTAAACCAGCAGTGTCTGAGCCTGCGAAAGCGGCTGAAAAGCCAGCTCCAGCGACAGCTGTTGCGAAAAAATCAGTTCCACCACAAGCTGATACCACTGTGCGCGTTGATACAAAACGCCTTGATCAAATAATGAATATGGTCGGTGAACTTGTGCTAGTGCGCAATCGCCTAGTCAGTTTAGCAACCAATACTGAAAGTGAAGCGATGGGTAAAGCCATTTCAAACCTTGATGTAGTAACTGCGGACTTGCAAGGTGCGGTGATGAAAACGCGGATGCAACCGATCAAGAAAGTGTTCGGTCGTTTCCCTCGCGTAGTACGTGATTTAGCCCGCAGTTTGAAAAAAGACATCAATTTATTGCTCGTGGGTGAAGAAACTGATTTAGATAAAAACTTAGTTGAGGCACTGGCAGATCCTTTAGTCCACTTGGTGCGTAACTCTGTAGACCACGGTATTGAAATGCCTGATGTGCGTGAAGCGGCAGGTAAAGCAAGGACTGGGACTGTAACTTTATCAGCATCGCAAGAAGGTGATCATATTTTGCTTACCATCCGAGATGATGGTGCTGGTATGGATCCCGAAAAGCTGAAAAAAATAGCAATCAATAAAGGGGTGCTTGATCACGAGCAAGCTGCTCGATTATCTGATACAGAAGCCTATAACCTTATTTTTGCACCAGGCTTTTCCACCAAAGAACAGATCTCTGATATTTCGGGTCGTGGTGTGGGTATGGATGTGGTGAAAACCAAAATTACCCAACTAAATGGTTCTGTGAGTATTCAATCTGAGCTAGGTGTAGGTACAATCCTAGAAATTAAAGTTCCGTTAACGTTGGCTATTTTGCCGACATTGATGGTGGTTGTCGGTGAGCAAACATTTGCATTACCACTGGCTGGTGTTAATGAAATATTCCACCTAGATTTAACTAAAACGAATGTAGTTGATGGCCAATTAACCATTATTGTTCGTAAGAAAGCACGACCGTTGTTTTATTTAGAACATTGGTTAGTTAAAGGTGCTGACAGATCATTACGCAAAGCTCAAGGCCATGTTGTAATTGTACAAATAGGTACGCAACAAGTTGGTTTTGTAGTGGATTCATTGATTGGTCAAGAAGAAGTTGTTATTAAACCGCTTGATGCTTTACTACAAGGAACACCTGGTATGGCAGGTGCAACGATCACGTCTGACGGTGGTATAGCGCTAATCTTAGATGTTCCAAACCTGTTAAAACATTACGCAGGTTAGTCCAATTCTTATCTTATTGTGAGAGCTATATATGGCTCTCACAGATAAAATTTACATAGAGTATGCCAATGGCAGTTAAAGTTTTAGTTGTTGATGATTCAAGTTTCTTTCGCCGCAGGGTGAGCGAAATACTCGAGCAAGATAAGGATATTGAAGTAATTGGTTTTGCGGTAAATGGCAGAGAAGCGGTAGACAAGACAAATCAATTGCGTCCAGATGTAATCACTATGGATGTTGAAATGCCTGTGCTTGATGGTATTAGTGCTGTAAAAGAGATCATGGCAGCAAATCCAACCCCAATTCTGATGTTCTCTTCCTTGACCCGTGATGGCGCAACAGCAACCTTAGACGCACTTGATGCGGGTGCTTTAGATTTTTTACCGAAAAAATTTGAAGACATTGCTCGTAATAATGAAGATGCGATTAAGTTATTACAAAATAAAGTAAAAGAAATTGGACGCAAGCGTCTATCACGCTTCAGTAGGCCGACACCGACATCAATACCTTCCGTTTCTGCAGGTACAACAAGTCGACCTGCGATAACTCAACCTGATAGAAGTTTTAACCGCAGCACAGCGCCCGCTTCGAACATTGCAGCTAATACACGTGCTTCGGGTAAGAAATATCAAATAGTTGCAATAGGCACTTCCACAGGGGGGCCTGTCGCACTGCAAACTATTTTGACTAAGTTGCCGGCCAACTTCCCACATCCCATTTTGTTAATACAGCATATGCCAGCTGCGTTTACGCCAGCATTTGCCGCTCGTTTAAATGGCTTGTGTAAAATAAAAGTAAAAGAAGCACAACAAGGCGACCGATTAATGCCAGGCGTCGCTTATCTAGCGCCAGGTGGTCAACAGATGCTGGTTGAGGGACGAGGTGGAAATCGCACGTTACGTGTTTTTGAGGACGACAGTGCGCGGATCACTTATAAGCCCAGTGTTGACGTTACTTTTGCTAGTACAGCCAAATCTTTTCAAGGTGATGTGTTAGCTGTGGTACTTACAGGCATGGGCGCTGATGGACGAGATGGTGCAAGAATGCTCAAACAAGCCGGCGCCACTATTTGGGCGCAAGATGAAAAAACCAGTGTGGTATATGGTATGCCACAGGCGGTTGCTAACGCTGGGCTATCGTCGGCAAGTATCGCACTTGAAGAGGTTGCTAATCGGTTAGTTCGAGAAATTGGTTGTGGATAAGTTGTCGTTTTTAGGCCTGTTCGTTGCACTTTTGGCGATTGGCTATGGTTACTCACTAGAGGGTGGGGTTGTAAGTGCTTTATTTAATGGCCCAGCATTAATTATTGTGTTGGGTGGTACGTTAGGTGCTGTAATGCTACAAACACCGGCACATACGTTTAATAAAGTCTTAAGAATAAGTCATTGGGTGTTTTTTCCTCCAAGTCATGATATCGACAGAGCAATTGAGCAAGTTAAAAGTTGGTCACAAAAAGCTCGCCAAGAAGGGTATTTAGCGCTTGAAGAAGTAGCATTAACACATCCAGACCCGTACGTTGCCAAAGGCCTGAGTTTATTGATTGATGGTAACAGCGAGCAAAAACTTAGAGATGCGTTAGAAATTGATTTATTGTTAGAGAGGGAACGTTTACTTGAAGCCAGCCGGGTGTACGAGGCGTTGGGCGGTTACAGTCCTACTATCGGTATATTAGGTGCAGTGCTTGGTCTGATCCAAGCAATGTCATTTATCACTGAGCCTGAAAAGTTAGGTGCGGGGGTTGCGACGGCTTTTATCGCGACCATCTATGGGGTTGGTTTAGCAAATTTACTGTTTTTACCCATGGCTAATAAGCTAAAACAACAAGTAGAACAAAAGATGCTGTTTCATGAGTTATTAGCTGAAGGAATTATTGCAATGAGCCAAGGTGATAGCCCTGTCAATATTGAGCTGAAACTTGAAGCGTATCGTGTAGAGCGTCCAAGTCAGCTACAAGAATAATTATTATGATGCGCCGTCGACTTCGTCACTCATCGACCAAAAGTCAGCATACAGAACGTTGGCTAGTGTCGTACGCCGATTACATGACTATTATGTTTGCATTCTTTGTAGTGATGTATGCGATTGCGATTAATAAAGAAGAAAGCTTCCAAATTTTATCTGATTCGCTGGAGCAGGTTTTTGACAAGTCAGCTCGTCAGTATAGCCAAGAAGGTCAAGGTGTGACCGGTACTGGTTTATTAACCGACAGAGTAAGCCCAGAAAAAGAACTGTTGTTTGGTGAGAGTATTCAAAAGCAAGAAGTTGGCCCGCAGTTACTTGATGGCCAAAGCGACACCAGTAACATAAAACAAAAACACTTAGGTAAACCGCTAGATAGTTTATTAACTAAATTACAATCAGCTTTGATCGATGAAATACGCGATGGCGAAGCAAGTTTAGAGTTACACCAAGACTGGTTGATTATTGAGTTAAGCTCAGGAATGTTATTTTCCAGTGGCAGTGCTGTGGCGCATCAACGCGCGAAAGCAGTAATAAAATTAGTGAACGATATTATTGCTCCTGTAGATAACTACGTCAGAGTACGTGGTTATACAGATAATGAAACTATTCATAATGAAATGTTTCGTTCTAATTGGGAGCTATCTGTTGCAAGAGCGACTTCTATTTTAGTCGAACTTGATGCATTGGGTATCAACCCTGCGCGAATGGCCATCGAAGGTTACGGTCAGTATTCTCCTTTTTCTGATAATGATACAGAGCAAGGGCGTGCTGAAAATCGTAAAGTAGTCGTTGCATTATCAAAATATGGTTTACCACCCAAGCCCATTGTATCAATCGAGCAATCAGCAATAGAAACTGAAGCTGAGCAGCCAATTGAGTTGCCAAGTGATGATAACACTATTAAAGTGATCCAACTCCCACACGGTGGTATACGAATTACAACGCGCAACGAACAAAAATAAGGTGTGATGTGAAAATTTGGACGGTAGCAAATCAAAAAGGCGGAGTAGGGAAAACGACCACGGCTGTGAGTTTAGCTGGTATATTAGCGCTGCAAGGAAAGCGGGTATTACTGATTGATACCGATCCTCATGCATCTTTAACGTATTACTTTGGCATTGATTCAGAAGATTTAGAAGTTAGTGTGTATGATATATTTGCCCGTGGTAACACCATGGCAAGTGAAGAAATATTGCAAGCTTTGTGTCCATCGAACATAGACAACTTAGATATTCTTCCTGCAACTATGGCTATAGCGACACTCGATCGTAGTATGGGTAATAAGACCGGAATGGGGCTTATCTTAAAAAAAGCCTTAGCAAAAATTAGTGAGCATTATGATTATGCTATTTTAGATTGCCCGCCAGTGTTAGGTGTCTTAATGGTTAACGCATTGGCTGCAAGTGAGCGCATTTTAGTGCCAGTACAAACTGAGTTTTTAGCTCTCAAAGGGCTTGACCGAATGATGCGGACCATGGAATTAATGCAAAGCTCGCAATCAAAGCAGTATCAATATACCATTATCCCTACAATGTATGATAAGCGCACAAATGCATCCCTTGAAGCATATAAGACATTACAGCAAACGTACCAAGAAAAAGTATGGCCAGGGGTAATACCCGTAGACACTAAGTTCCGTGATGCAAGTTTAGCTCAACAAGTACCGATTCAGTATTGTCCACGCTCAAGAGGTGTTTATGCTTATCGCGCATTACTCGATTATTTGATTGAACAAGGTTAATGAATGAGTAAGCAATTATTTGCTAATGAAAAAGTAATGACCCAGTACTTGGGGGCTTTACTGTGCGAAGACGATGAGTCAACAGACTTACACCCGGTTGCAAAATTACTCGAACAAGTTCCATCCACAGAAAGTAGCAATAAAATGCCACTAAAGGCATCGCAGCAAACGATTGTGCAGCCAAACGCACTTGATGAGCCAAAGACGAGCCTTGAGAAAGAAATACCAGCGCAAATTACACCGCTCCTTGAGAAACCACAGATCCAAGCTAATATCAAAGATATAGCTAAAGTGAGCGAACAGTTAAATATTGCTAAAGACAAGACTCCTGTACAGCGTCAAGAAGATTATTTTGACGGCGAGTTTCAGGCGTTATTCTTTGAAGTGGCAGGGCTGACTCTCGCTGTACCATTAAAAGCATTAGGTGGTATTCATCAATTAGGTGAAGTTAATCAGCTTTTTGGTAAACCCAAGTGGTTTAAAGGAGTGATGCTAAATCGTGATGAGAATCTTAATGTAGTCGATACTGCTCGCTGGGTGATGCCAGAAAAGTATACCCAAGAGTTAGAAGACAAATTAAACTACCAATACTTAATTACTTTAGGTAATAGCCAATGGGGATTGTTGGCTGAAAAGCTAGTTAATAATATTACACTACGTAGTGAAGATGTAAAATGGCGAGCTAAAAGTGGCAAGCGGCCTTGGCTTGCAGGTGTAATTAAAGAAAAAATGTGTGCCTTAATTGATGTGCAAAGCTTAGGTCAATTATTAGAGCAAGGTTTAGATAGCCGCGACCAGTAACGATATTTGGAGTAATAACATGAGTGAACAAAGATTATTATCAAGCAGTAAAAATACCGATGGCAATGATGAAGTATTGCAGTGGGTAACTTTTAAGCTTGAATCAGAAACCTATGGTGTGAATGTGATGCAAGTGCAAGAAATTTTGCGTTACACAGAGATTGCTCCAGTACCAGGTGCTCCAAGCTATGTTTTAGGGATTATTAATTTACGTGGCAATGTTGTAACAGTAATCGATACGCGTGCACGATTTGGTTTGATGTCTGCAGAAGCAACAGACAATTCACGAGTATTAATTATTGAAGCTGAAGAGCAAGTTATTGGTATCTTAGCCGACAGTGTAGCAGAAGTGGTTTATTTACGTAGCTCAGAAATTGATAGTGCACCAAACATTGGTACTGAAGAAAGTGCCAAGTTTATTCAAGGTGTTAGTAATCGTGATGGTGAATTATTGATTTTAGTTGATTTAAATAAATTACTAAATGACGAAGAGTGGGATGAGTTGAGCGATTTATAACGCTTACGGAAAAACTATGTTGTTATACTCGTTGCTTGGAGTCTCAATTGTACTGGTGCTAGTATGCCTGGGACTAATTTTTATTAATAATAATAAGTACGCTGCAGCATTAAAAAGCAAAATACTGCAACTGCAAGAAACTCAACAACAGCTCAGTATTTTACGCAGTGAAGTCGCAGAAATGCGCACCGGTATGCTAAGTATTGGTAAGCGCTTAGTTGCTGTAGAGCAGCGAAATCAAGAGTTAGCGCAGTTACAAGATGCGCAAAAATATGACGATCCTGATGCGAAAATTTATTCTCGAGCAGTGAAAATGGTTGAATTAGGTGCCGATATTGAAGAGATCATACGAGAGTGTGAACTTCCGCGTGCCGAAGCCGAACTATTAATGTCGTTACATCATCAAAAGGGCGCTAATTAGCGCCTTTTATTTTTTACGCCTGAATATTTAACTTGCCTTGAAAGTCTTGCCAGCCAGGTGGAAATTTACCCCGCAGTACATATGAAAAAGCAATCAGTTCGGCAATCACATAATACAGTTCTCTTGGGATCTCTTCGCCAAGCTCTAAATGCGATAACGTTTTAGCCAAAGCTTCATCTTTGTGGATCAAAATTCCTTTTTCTTCTGCGGCTTTAATGATCTCTTCTGCGAGCTCACCAAACCCTTTACTACTGACTGTAGGAGTGCGACCGGCTTCGTAAACTAAACCAATTGCAGACTTATGTTTTGGTATCTCACTCATGGTTTAAACCTTAATATTAATAATGGCATGGGACTGATAAAAAGCTTGGTGTTGCGGCGCACCTTGGCTTAGCTTCATTTCACCAACTTGTAAGCCATGAGCTGTTAATTTATGGCGCAAACTCTCAAGATGCGGATGAGCCATTGCGGTGATATCTTGGCTTGAGGCAAGTAATTGACAATCTAGTGCTTTATCCATTAATTCAGCGGTGATCTGTAATTGGCCTAGCTCTGCGTAATCAAAATTAAGTCGCACAAACCAAACATTTTTATCTTCGAGTTTATTTTGGCTTGGTTTTTTATATTGCCCTAATGAAATTTCTGTCTGTGCGGTTTCCGGTGGCAGTCGCATCGGCAGTAAAAATTGTACTAACGGATTATTATCAGGCTGCTGATTTATGGGGGTCGTGTTAATTTGGCTAATTGCAGTTTTTATTTGGCTCAGCTCAGCCGCTAATGCTTGTGATTGTGGCTGTAGTAATTGTTCTTGCAGTTTCTGTGGGTTAATTGCTTTAAAGTTAGGCACCAATACTTGGAGTAAAGCATCAAGTGAGCTTTGACTATTAAAATTCAATGCGCTGATATTTGCTAAGCTTGGAGCCGCTAAAATAGCCACGGCCAAATGCTCAACAGATTGGCTAAAACTATTTTGCAGGGCACTATTTGTTAAGCTTTCTGGACGTAAAACACTGAGTATTTCTCGTTGAATGGTTAACGGTTGCAACGATTGGCTGTCAATCATGCGGCTAAAAGCTTGATTGACTAGCCGATTTAAATCGACATTATCACTCACTTTGGTCGTTGCTAGTTTATCAATTTGTGAAGCGATATGCTGTTTATCGTAGTTTGCTGCTGATTTAAAATTAGGCAGCGGCTTTTCGATAGGCGTTTTTAAAAGTGGTGCCAATAATTTGGCTTCCAGTGGCAAGCTAATCTGGCTGGCTGGCAAAGCGCTAGTTATCGGCCCTTTTAATGGTGCATCGATATGTGAGTGGGTACTTGATTTTAGATTGTCGTTGTTTAACTGTGCTGTTAGAGATGCTACTTTGGTATCTACCCCAGCAGCAAACGGTGGAGTTGTTTTTAATTTTTGCTGAGCATCGGCTATAACTGTTTTGGCTGAAGCGCTATTATCACTGACATTGACAGTTGTACTATTGATTTTGCTGGGTAGAATTTGTTCGGAACTGCGTGCCGGCGCTTTAGTGATAGGTTCTTTATTTAGCTGAGCCGGTTGAGTCGGTTGAGCATGAATATCAGCGGCTGTTTGTTTTGGATTAGCAGTAACCTGCGGTATTTTATTTTGCGCTACTGCAGTTTGCTTGCTGGATTGAATCGCGGCGGCTAGTTTATTTAATTGCTGATGGCTATCTGTATCGTTGCTCAGTGGCGCCGCAGTAGTACTGTTATTTTTAACCACATTAGGCTCTGTAATACTTGCTAAACCGGCTTTTAATCGCTGAAATAACTGTATCAGGGGAGGCGACTGGTGATAATGCTTTGGCAGCGCGGTACCTTGACTGATATCTGCCAGTAATGGTTGGGTGTTGCTTGTCGCCATTGCCACAAGGTTTATTTGCCGGAGTGATTTGGGTAATAAGGTTTGTGCAGTTTGATGTGTTGGTGTTAGCGATTGTGCTACAGCTGATTTATTGCTGATCATTGCTAATTGACTAAATGGTTTGCTTTCAAAATAGCGTACTGCGTCACTTATTCGGGTTTTTAAGTCAGCAAAACTGTCTTGTAACCACGAGCTTATTGGGCTGCTACTGACCAATGAGGGGCTAATAGGTGCTGCACTTGTTTGGGTATTAAACTGGCCTGGTACATGGCTTTTTTGTACCAGTGAATTAAAAGTATGGGCTAATGAATTTTTTAACTGCAAGGCTATTTTTGCTAGCTGCGTTTTTATTATTAATTGTTCATTAAGCGCATTTAATTGTACTTTTTGAATTACTCCGCCAAGCTGAGTTGAGTGTGTACTGTGGCTCTGTAACGGCTGCTGAGGTACTAATTTAATACTGCCATTATAGTTATTAAAACTCAGTATTACGGCGTTTTTATCTAGCTGTAGCTGCCCGTTAGGCACTTGTTTACTTAGCCAAAGAGCAAGTTTTGCTTGACTGATTGGCTGTTGGTGAAGTGTATCAGCAAAGCGATTAATAACACTTAAGGTAAAATTATTGCGGTTCGGAGTAATTATTGCTTTTAGGCCTTGTTCACTGTGCAGTAGTTGGGCGACTTCTTTATTGATAGGAATACTGGCGTGTAATTGGTTTAACAGTAATTTTGCAGCAGGTTGTAAAATAATTTGCAACGACAATGGTTTATTATCGACCTGATCACCACTATTAATAAAATTCAAAACACTTTGCAGCTGGTTTGTTTGGCGTAGGCTGATTTCAGTTTGTTTTGGTAAAATAGTGAGTTGTTTACCATCATTACTGAGTTGAATATCGGCACTGGCAATTTTTTGAGTGTTTGTTTCAGTGCCAGTTGTAGCTAAGCGCAATGTTTGCCAATGCTTATCAATATAGACTTCCATCTGCACAGAGCCATTAGCGAATACGATATTTTTAGCGCTGAGTGTTTGCTCGCTGAAAACAGGTAATTGCTGTGCAACGCCATTGTGTGACGAATGACTTATAGGAAGCGAATTCGCTAATGTTATCTGTGTAGGTTTGTTCATTAATTTAAATCAAGTTTTCGTTAATAGGTGCAAAGCATTATTCGTATTACCCTATCATTATGATAGACTAACGCCTAATTTTGGGTATAGAGAATCATCATCTTGTTACACATTAAGTCCGTCACCTGCATCAAGCAAGAGCGTTGTTTGTTTGCGGATCTTAATTTCAGCTTGAAATCAGGTCAAATCATGCAATTAGCAGGCCCAAATGGGGCTGGTAAAACATCACTGTTGCGTATAATTGCGGGTTTTTCTGCGCCCGATGAAGGACAAGTTATGTGGCAAGGTGAATCAATTGCTAAAAACTATGATGAATTTGCCCGACAGTTGTTATTTATCGGTCATAAAACCGGGGTGAATAGTCAACTTAGTGCGATTGAAAACCTACGGTTTTGGTTGCAAATTCAAGGTTACAATACTGAGCAAGATCTTTACTCATTATTAGCTAAAATTGGCTTAGTTGGTCTTGAAGATGTACCTGTGCGTACTCTATCAGCCGGTCAGCAACGTCGTGTTGCGCTGATTAGGCTCTGGCTTAATGATGCGAAGTTATGGGTTCTGGATGAACCATTTACAGCCTTAGACAAATCCGGGGTTGCATTTTTACAACAACGGTTTTTAGCCCATCTAGAACAAGGTGGGGCGATTTTATTAACTACCCATCAAGATTTAACTACGCATTTTAATGAGTTACAAACAGTGACTTTGGAGTACCGACACTGATGTTACGCCAGCATTCATATTGGCAGCTATTTAGTGCCGTTTGTAAGAAAGATTTACAGCTGGCATTTCGCCAGCGTGCTGAAATCGTAAACCCCATTTTGTTCTTCTTGATTGTTATTACATTATTTCCGTTAGCAATTGGTCCTGAGCCCGGTCTACTTAGCCGTATGGCACCTGGTATTATCTGGGTCGCCGCTTTACTTTCAACCATGTTAGGCTTAGATAAACTATTTCGTGATGACTATCATGATGGTAGTTTAGAGCAATTGATTGCTTCATCGTACCCGCTACCGTTAACGGTGCTCGGTAAAGTTGTTGCCCATTGGATCATTACTGGCTTGCCGTTGGTGTTGATGACGCCGCTGTTCGCCTTGTTATTAAATTTAGACAATCAAGCATTGATTGCAACGGTGCTTACCTTGCTCTTGGGTACGCCATTACTTAGTTTTATCGGCGCTATTGGCGCTGGGCTTACTGTGGGATTACAAAAAGGCGGTATTTTGATGAGTTTATTGGTCCTGCCTTTGTATATCCCCGTATTAATTTTTGCAACGTCTGCTATCGATACCAGTACAATGTCACTGGATTATAGTGGGCAGCTTGCCATCCTTGGTGCGATGCTCGTCATTGCAATTATCAGCGCACCAATCGCCATATCGTCAGCATTGAAAGTGAGTGTAAGTTAATATGTGGAAGTGGTTACATCCCTACGCCAAAGCAGAGCGTGCATATCAATTATGCAATACGTTACTGCCCTATTTTACCGTGATAACGGTTGTCTGTATGCTTATTGGTTGGGTCTGGGGGTTAGCCTATGCGCCTGCCGACTATCAGCAAAAAGACAGTTATCGCATTATCTTTATTCATGTACCATCAGCTATTTTATCGATGGGTGCTTATTCATCAATGGCCATAGCTGCAGTGATCGCTTTGGTATGGCAACTTCGTAATGCAGAGTTAGCAGTAATTGCTATTGCACCTGTTGGTGCATGTGTAACTGCAATTGCACTTATTACTGGCGCCGCTTGGGGTAAACCTATGTGGGGGGCCTGGTGGGTATGGGATGCACGACTCACGTCTGAGCTCATTCTATTATTTTTATACTTAGGGGTATTGTCTTTATATCATGCCTTTGAAGATAAAAAAGCAGCAGGTCGAGCTGCATCTATTTTGGCTATTGTGGGGGTAATTAACCTACCAATCATCCATTTTTCTGTTGAGTGGTGGAACACCTTGCATCAAGGTGCCAGTATTACCAAGTTTGATACGAAAGCTATTGATCCAAGTATGTTTTGGCCATTAATGGTAAATATAGTCGCGTTTGCCGGCTTTGTCGGTATGGTGACTTTGATGCGTCTTAAAAATGAAATTTTACAACGTGAAAAGCATCGTCCTTGGGTGCGCCAGTTGTTGAATAGGGGTTAGTTATGCAGTTTGATTCTTTTTCTGATTTTATTGCCATGGGCGGCTACGGCTTTTATGTGTGGCTTTCTTTTGGTTCATGTGCACTGATTTTGTTAGGTATTTTAGTAAGCTCTTTGAATGATACAAAGCGTATTATGGCTTCTGTGCAGCAACAAGCTGAACGAGAAGCTCGCATTAAACACGCTAAGCAGGAGAATCATGCATGAACCCAAGACGTAAGAAACGTTTGCTTGGCGTCGTCGCTATTGTATTTGGTATTGGTGCCGCCATTGGTTTAGTACTTTATGCTCTGCAAGAAAATATTAATCTATTTTATACACCAAGTGAGTTAATCGAGGGGAAAGGCCCAGATAAAGAAAAGCCGCATATTGGTCAAAAGTTGCGTATTGGCGGTATGGTAGTTCCAGGATCAGTGATTCGGGATGAAACCAGCCTACAAGTAAGCTTTACCTTGATTGATACAGGCCCCTTAGTAACGATTAAATACCAAGGTATTTTGCCTGACTTATTTCGTGAGGGGCAAGGGATTGTTGCTCAAGGTGTGTTGATTGAACCTAATGTAATAGAAGCGTTCGAGGTATTGGCTAAGCATGACGAAGAGTATATGCCTGCCGAAGTTGCGGAAGCGGTGAAGGGGATCAAACACGAAAAACCAAAATATAACTTAGAAAGTGGCAATTAAGATGATCCCAGAAATCGGTTATTTTTCTCTAACACTGGCTATGGTGCTAAGTGTTTTATTGTGTATTTTTCCTTTGTGGGGCGCACATACTGGTAATTTACGGTTAATGCGTGCTGCTCCTTCATTAGCTATCGGCCAATTTGTATTCGTACTGTTGTCATTCGCAGCCCTTATTTATGCAAGTTTAACTGATGATTTTACCGTCACGTACGTGGCGTATCATTCAAGTAGTACTTTGCCTTGGTATTATAAAATCACCTCAACTTGGGGCGGCCATGAAGGCGCTATTTTATTATGGTTAGTTATGCAAGCTGGTTGGACTGCAGTTGTTGCACTGCGCTCTAATTCATTACCTTGGATATTAAGAGCACGTGTATTAGGTGTGTTAGGCTTTTTAGGGGTTGGCTTTATGCTTTATACTCTGTGGATGTCGAACCCATTTGAATTATTACTGCCGTATTTTCCTGTCGAAGGGCGCGACCTTAATCCGTTATTACAAGACCCCGGAATGATCATCCATCCTCCTTTACTGTATATGGGTTATGTTGGGCTATCGGTCTCTTTTTCATTTGCAATTGCTGCATTATTAACAGGTAAACTTGATAATACTTGGGCTAAGTGGTCACGTCCGTGGACAATGACTGCGTGGGGATTTTTAACATTAGGTATCACTATCGGAAGCTGGTGGGCATATTCCGAGCTTGGCTGGGGTGGCTGGTGGTTTTGGGATCCCGTTGAAAACGCATCGCTCATGCCTTGGTTAGTAGCTACGGCGCTATTGCATTCATTGACGGTAACTGAAAAACGCGGTGTATTTAAATCATGGACCGTATTACTTGCGATTGCTGCATTTTCATTAAGTTTACTGGGCACCTTTATTGTTCGCTCTGGCATTATTGTCTCCGTGCATGCATTTGCTACCGACCCCGATCGTGGTTTATTTATCTTAGCGTTTTTAGCGATAGTAGTCGGCGGTGCGTTAACGTTATATGCATTTAGGGTATCGCAAGTACGCAGCGAAGGTCGCTATAAACTGGTATCACGTGAAGTGGCATTATGGCTCAATAATATATTTTTAGTGGTTGCTACTTTTATTGTGTTACTAGGTACTTTATTACCTATGGTTCATAAAGAAATGGGCTTAGGCAGTATTTCAATTGGCGAACCATTCTTTAATAAAATGTTTGCCATTATTTTGGTGCCGTTTGCCATCTTAATGGGTATTGGCCCTCTGTTACGTTGGAAGCAAAACAAGTGGTCTTTTTTACAAAATAAACTCCTTGTCTCAGCGTTAATGAGCATAGTAATCGGTGCTACTTGGTTATATTCAAGTTATGCCATCGTAGCGCCTTTAACTTTATTGGCGACCACGCTTGCGATATGGATTGTGATCACCACCGGTGTTGATTTATATGTTAAAGCTACTGTGCAAACTAACTTTAGCCAAGGCCTTAAAAGGTTAGGACTTAGTTATTGGGCGATGGTACTAGGGCATGTAGGTATTGCCTTTGTCATCGCAGGAGTCACTTTAACTTCTGCGTACTCTGTTGAACGTGATGTTTCGATGAAGCCGAGCGAAATCGTGCAGTTAAACCAATATCAGTATCGCTTTGAAGGGGTTAACACTATTCGTGGACCAAACTACAGTGGTCATGCTGGAGAAGTGAGTGTCCTGAAAAATGATAAACTAGTTACTATACTGCATGCAGAAAAACGCCGTTACGATATTGGTATGCAATTTATGACTGAGGCTGCAATTGATGCTGGCTTTACCCGCGATTTATACCTTGCTCTTGGTGAGCAATTAAATAACGGTGGTTGGTCACTGCGTATCTACCATAAGCCATTTGTGCGTTGGATGTGGATTGGTGGTGTATTGATCTCACTTGCCGGTTTTATGATTTTAGGTGATAAACGTTACCGCACTAGTAAGAAAAGCATCGATAAGTCACAGGAGAAGCTAGTATGAACCGCAAGTTGTTAGCGCTAATACCTCTGTTGGCGTTTGTTTTAGTGTGCGTGTTTTTATTTCAAGGTTTGTTTTCAAACCCAAGAGAAATTCAAACTGGTCGGTTAGGTCAACCGATGCCAGCTTTTGATTTACCAGATTTAATGCAGGATTCAAAGCGTTGGCAAGATAGCCAATTAAAAGGCGATGTATATTTACTCAATGTGTGGGGCACTTGGTGTCCTACCTGTTTGGCTGAATTAGATTATTTAACCCAATTGCGAGAGCAAGGCGTTAAAATTATCGGGCTTTACTATGTGCAAAGTTACGATGCTGACTTTGATGGTGAATTTGATATGTCAGCGCTTCGTGAAGAAGTGGCGTCAATGCTAAGTCGTGCAGGTGATCCGTATCAGTTTAATATTCTTGACTTACATCGTACACTTTCGCTTGATTTAGGTGTATCAGGTGCACCTGAAACATTTTTAGTGGATAGCAAAGGCACCATTTTATTGCACCATACTGGCGATATAAACCCACGAGTTTGGCGTGCTAAATTTGCTCCATTGATGCAGGAATTACAGCCATGAAATATTTTATAATTGCTTTAATGATATTAGCTAGTGGCATAGCTATGGCAGAGCAAGATCGGTACCAATTTGATAACAACGAACAAGCGCAACGCTTTACTGAGTTAACTAAAGAATTACGTTGCCCTAAATGCCAAAATCAAAATATCGCAGATTCAGATGCTGTGGTTGCAAAAGATTTACGCGAAAAAGTATTGGCGTTAGTCAAAGAAGGCAAATCGAAAGACGATGTGATTGAATATATGATTGACCGCTATGGCTATTTTGTTCACTACGATCCGCCGGTTACGCCAGCAACATTAGTGTTATGGGTATTACCTATTTTGATTGTGGTATTTGGCTTTGGTTTTATTATTTTTCGACAACGTAAGGCTGCGGTTAAGCAAACATGGAGTGAGCAAGATGAGGCGTTATTAGCCAAGCTCATTGCGAAAAATGAACGTCAGGAGCAGATTTAAATGATACTAATGTGGGTTTCTTTTGCATTATTAACCTTATTAGCTGTGGCGTTTGTGGCATTGCCTTTTTTGAGTAAAGAGCGCATACAAAGTCTCACTTACAATGCTAATTCAGAGCTTATTGCCATTTACCATCAGCGCCTTGGTGAGCTGGCGAATGATTTAGCAAATCAACGTATTGATCAAGCTAACCATGATGAGTCTGTGATTGAGCTCAAACGTCGTTTACTAAATGAGTTATCACCTGAAAAATCACTGATGAGTAAGGGTAATAACCGTATCTTTGCGTTAACCGGTAGTGCATTTTTAATTGCTTTTACGGCTATATTTTATACTGCTACTGGCTCACAACAGCAATTACAGAACTGGCACAGCGCTATGGATAATTTACCTGCCTACGGTGAACGTGCAGTGATGCAAAAAGGCGAGCCTTTAACCCAAAATGAATTACAAGCGTTTGCGTTAGGGCTACGCACTAAACTAGATCAAAGTGGTGATGATCAAGTGGCCTGGATGCTGCTAGGACGTGTTGCTATGTCATTGAATGAATACGATATGGCACAACAGTCATTTGATAAAGTGTTGCGTCTGGATCCTGACAATATGCCTGTGCTTATCAGTTACAGCCAAGTGCTATTACTGGAAGGCAGTGAGGCAAATATGACGCGCGCTGCGGGTATGCTCTCTAAAGTACTTAAAGACGATCCAACTAACCTTGATGCTATTTCATTGTTAGCATTAATTGCTTACGAGCGTCACGATTGGTTACAAGCAAAATCAGCATTCGAAGTACTTTTAAATAGTATGGACGAACAAGACTCTCGTTATGGCATGATTGCTCAGAGGATTACTGAAATTGAACAAAATATTTCTGCTGAAAATACACAACAACAAGTTCAACAGAGCAGTGACGAAGATAATAACGCAGTCCAAACTAGCGCTATTAAAATCACTGTTAATCTTGCTCCACAGTTTACTGACAAGCTTCCAACGCAAGGAACCTTATTCGTCTTTGCAAAAGCCGCCAATGGTCCACCAATGCCACTCGCAGTGGTAAAATTAACAGATTATAGTTTTCCAATTGAAGTACAGTTAAGTGATAGTAATGCTATGGTTGCAGGTTTAACGCTTTCGAGCGTTGATAAAATTATTTTAACTGCACGCATTTCAAAGGATGCATCAGTAATGCCTTCAACGGGTGAGTTGGAAGGGCGTTCAGATGTGTTAGAACGAAGCCAAACCAAGGCTTATGATTTACTTATCAATGAATTAATACCTTAAGGATAAAAGATGTTAAGACAGAGTTTAGTTTTGTTTGGACTATTGGTGCTAGCAGGATGCGCACAAGTGCCTGACGAAAAAATAGATGAGCGAGATCCACTACAATCATTTAATCGTCCAATGTATGATTTTAATATGGATGTACTTGATGCGTATGTTCTGCGCCCTGTTGCGGTAGGATATGTGGCTGTAACGCCAACACCGGTGCGCCGTAGTATCGTCAATTTTACTGGTAACATTAGTGCACCAACTGATGTAATTAATGCCACGTTACAAGGTAAAGCGGGTAACGCAGGGGTTAGTTTAGCGCGCTTTTTAGTTAATTCAACAGTGGGTATTTTTGGCTTATTTGATGTTGCTACATCGCTTGGTTTGAATATTGTTGATGAAGACTTTGGTCAAACTCTGGGGGTGTGGGGAATAGGTGACGGTGCCTATTTAATGCTACCGGGAATGGGACCGTCAACAGCGCGTAACCTGACGGGTGATGTTGTTGATAGCTTTGTGTTACCGAAAATTGCCTTAACCACGCCACAAACTGTATTGGTGTTTGCATTAAAGGCCGTAGAAGCCCGAGCCTCTTTAATACCGCAAGAAAGCTTATTGAATGAGTCACTCGATCCGTATATTTTTATGAAAGACATTTACTTTCAACGTCAGTTATATGAGCTGTATGATGGTAATCCACCTGTTGAAAAAGAGCCCGAAGATTTTGATGAAGACTTTTTAGAAAGCCTTTAATATATTATATTTTCGGGTTAAATAACAATGCCAGCATCTAAGCTGGCATTGTTTTTACGGCGTTATTTATTACCCAGCCAGTACTTTCATTTGTTCATTAGCCCAGTTAACTGCGTCATGGTATGCATCTGGCACTTTACCAGCTGTAAGACCAAGCTCATCTTTAATCGCGTTTGCACCTTGCCAATTGGCTTGTTCGTATAATTTTACCAAGCGCAGATATTGTGCCAGTAAACCTTGCTCCTCTAATAATGCTAACTTTATGTCGTTGGATAATGGTAGCTTATTCATCACGCTTTCCATATCTTCATCTAATATGGCATCCATTAGTGACATCATACCGGTTAAAAAAGCCATTCCCGTATCTTTGAGTTTACTATGGTTTATAGCTAGCAACTCAGTAAAGCGTGCTCTAGTTAACGATAAGCGTATTAACTCTGCGGGTTTATCACCAGCAACTTGAGCTGCAAACAACAAGGATAAAAACTTTTTAATTTCTGCTGCACCTAGCACAATTAGTGCTTGTTTGATGGTGCTGATCTCAGCTCTGCGCTTAAATGCCGCTGAATTACTATAACGTAATAATTTATAAGAGAGGTTTACATCTCGCTCAAATACGTCGGTAATTTTCTTTAAATTGACTTCAACAGTGGATGTCTCATAAAGCAGCTCGGCAAGAGCTATCTCTGATGGCGGCAAGGTTTTACTTTGCACCATTTCTGGTTTGGAAAAGAAAAACCCTTGAAAGTAAGTAAAGCCAAGATCTAATGCTAATTGATACTTTTCGTAGGTTTCTACCTTTTCTGCTAATAATTTTATATGCGGATAAGGTTTAATTTCTTCGATTATGCTGTGGATAGTGTCAACTTCACAATTGAGAAAATCTATTTTAATAATATCAATAAAAGGATAAAAATGACGCCATACAGGCTGGTGAATATAATCATCCAGGGCGAGCGTATAACCTTTTTGTTTTAAGTCTTTGACGATCGCGAGTAAGCGTTTCCCTGGTTGAATTGTTTCGAGTATTTCTACAACAATCTGATCTTTACCAAGCAGAGTTGGGTAGCCTTTTTGTAATGTTTCAAGCGTAAAGTTGATATACGCTGGTTTATTATCGGTGAGATCTTCTAAGCCAAAATTGAATTGACTACCTTCAATTAGCCGGCTAGTTGCCTCGTCACCATCAATATCTGGGAATACATTATCAACGCCGTCACGAAAAAGTAACTCATATCCTACAAGTTGTTTGTTTCGATCTAAAATTGGTTGGCGTGCAGCATAAAAATACATAAACAGCGGGTCCACATCAGTTAAGCGATTACTTGGGCAATATAAGATAAAACAACATAAATAGCATTAACTATATTTAAAATATCAATACTATAGTATTGATTAATTGCAAAATCATCGATCTAATCCTAGGGTAATTAAGTATTAATTACCATGTTCTATAGTCAAATAATTAACCATTAGGTAAAACCGCTTAACCCTATATCATTGTAAGGTTAACTTAGTAATTGGAGTTATTCACCCTTTGCGTGATATAGTCAAGCTCTAGGTTGGTTTTTACACCAATAATGACTTTATATAGTATTGATTTATGAGTCATTATTAGGATTAAAAGCCAGGTTTTAACTTCAGAGTTGGAGGCGAGTTTGGAAACTGGAATGATTATTTCTTTAGCTGCGTATTTTATCGTAATGCTAGGTATTGGCTTGTACGCTTATAAGCAGTCTACCGCCGATGTGTCGGGCTATATGTTGGGTGGCAGAAGTTTATCACCAGCTGTAGCTGCTCTATCTGCCGGTGCATCGGATATGAGTGGTTGGCTACTTATGGGCTTACCCGGTGCTATGTATCTATTTGGCTTAAGTAAAGTTTGGATTGCAATAGGCTTAGTACTTGGCGCTTGGGCAAACTACTTCTTAGTAGCGCCACGCCTGCGTGTCTATACTGAGAAAGCGAATGACTCGATTACTATTCCTGATTACTTTGCTAATCGTTTTGCTGATAATAAAAATATATTACGTGTAATTTCGGCAATCGTGATCATCGTTTTCTTCACACTTTATACTTCTTCAGGCGTTGTCGCTGGCGGTAAATTATTCGAAAACTCATTTCAGATGAGTTACGAAACGGGGCTTTATGTGACAACCGGGGTCGTCGTACTTTATACATTGTTTGGTGGTTTCTTAGCTGTGAGTTTGACTGACTTTGTGCAAGGTTGCATCATGTTCATCTCGCTACTTGCTGTACCTATTGTTACTTATATGATGCTAGATCAGCCAGTGTTAGACACACTTACTAATGCCAGTTATGACTTGCTGTTAAGCGCTCCGAAAGAGAGCGAAGTCCACTCTCTTAATATGTTAGATTGGTTTGCAGGCGGTTCAACCATCGCTATTATTTCTGCAATGGCATGGGGCTTAGGTTATTTCGGTCAACCGCATATCATAGTGCGTTTTATGTCAGTACGATCTGTTAAAGATATGCCTACTATGCGTCGTATTGGTATGTCGTGGATGACCTTATCAGCAATTGGTGCAGTGTTAACAGGACTATTTGGTGCTGCTTACATGATCGAAAATCAAATGTTGATTGACGATAAAGAAACGATATTTTTAGTATTATCTGAATTGGTTTTCCATCCACTTATTGCCGGCTTTTTACTTGCTGCTATTTTAGCTGCGATTATGAGTACTATTTCATCTCAGTTATTGGTTTGTTCAAGCTCTTTGACTGAAGACTTCTACAAAATTTATTTAAACCGTGATGCATCACAAACCGAGCTGGTTTTAGTTGGTCGAATTAGTGTACTACTCGTTGCATTATTTGCTATTTATTTGGCTTATGACCGCGACAGTTCTATTTTAGATTTAGTAAGTAATGCGTGGGCAGGTTTTGGGGCTGCGTTTGGCCCGTTAGTATTACTTAGTTTATATTGGAAGCGAATGAATCTACAAGGTGCGATCAGTGGTATGGTTGTGGGTGCAGGGACAGTGTTGATCTGGATATATGCGCCAATCACCATAAATGGAGAGAGTCTCAGCAGTATCATTTATGAAATTATACCGGGCTTTATACTTGCAACAATTGCAATCATTACAGTGAGCTTATCAACAGCGCCACCAAATAAAGAGATCACCGAATTATTTGATGAAGTTGAACGAGGGCTATAACGAGTAGTAATTTTTATAACTAAAAAAGGGCAATTAATTGCCCTTTTTTAGTTAGTTAACTTATGATTTTTTAGCTTGCTTCTTTATCAGTGCTGGCTTTAATAGACGCTACATTTTCTTTTTTTACTTTCGCCGTTGGTGCTTTCTGTATTGCCTCTTTGCCGCCTTTAAGTACATTCATAAAGTCGTCTTTACTTTTAGCAATCTCAAGTGCGAGCGATTCGATTTGTTGTTCGCTTAGTGGTACATCAACTTTCTCAAGCATAACCTCAAGCGACTCTGCTATATCAAGCATTTTGTCATACGCGTCAGCTTCTTTTTTAGTAGTAAACGTCATACGCTCGACTCCGTTTCTCTCTACAACATATTTAACAACAACAGCCATGATTTCTCCTGCCAATTTGCTTGGTGAATAACAAGTTCACCTTGATTGATTACTGTTTTTATGTACAGTAATTGTTTATTGGTCTTTTTGCAAGTGAACATTTTTATTTTTTACTATTAGGATTTGACAAAGAGGTACAACTTTACTTTATTTAAATAGTCGCACTTTTTTAGTATGACTTTATTTGGAAGTAGTCCAAAAGTGAAGGCATTAAAGTCAACTATTAATTGAGTCCACGTATGGACATCATGGAGGAGAAACATGAAGTTTTTAACTTTAATAGTCGTAGTGCTTGGCTTGGCTATATCATTGCCTAGTGGTGCCGCTGTAACTAAAACCGAAGCTACTGAAAGTATGGGTAAAGTTCAGTTAGTCAATGTTAATCAAGCAACAGTCGAGCAGCTTACCCAGCTGCCAGGTATTGGTAAATCAAAAGCACAAGCGATAGTTGATTACCGTACCGAGCAAGGCAAATTTAAGTCTGTTGCAGATCTAGCGCAGGTGAAAGGTATTGGCGATAAATTAGTCGCTAAACTGGATGGCAAAGTTACATTTTAAAAAACTACAGGGCGAATTATTCGCCCTGTTCAAATTGCTTTATAGCCTTGCTCAAATAGTGTTTAGAGAATTGAATTTCAACAGGGGTGGTTAACAACGGGTAACTTAACCCAGCCACCAGTAATACAGGAAGTAACAGCCAACCTTCGATATACGCTAATGATAGAAATACTGGGATCAATAAAATCAGCTTTATAATACGCAAACTGATTTTTTGCATTGGAGTTAACATACTCACTGCAATCGCAATTATTTGCTGACGTTGACGTATTTTAAACGATTTTAATTGCGTTACTTGACTTGAAAATAATGCAATCATCACAGCGACTTTTTAATTATTAAACGACTTACTACAACGCTTATCAGTATCAGAGTAAATACCGCAAAAATGATCTCCATCCATGCTGGCATACTTAACCCTGCAAATTGCCAATCGATGTTGCCACAGTCTCCTGTCGCAGCAAAAAAATGTGGCATCCACTCATGTAATGGTAATGGAAAATTAGGCTCGAATTCGCAGCTAAACGCAAAGGGATCGGTTGTCGTTTGCATATCAATATGTTGGCGTGCAATTAAGTAACCCCAAATACTAGCAACTGCCCATGCTGAAAATGCTGTTATACGGCAAATTAAATTGGTTGGTCTGACTGCGCCGACTAACCCTGCGGCTAGTAACCCTAGCATGGCAGTACGTTGATAAATACACATAATGCATGGCTCTAAGCCCATTTGGTATTGGAAATACAATGCGATTAATTCAAAAATAAAAGCGCTAAAAGCGAGTAGTAACCAAGCACTGCGTTGTTGGGCTAAATTTGCTAACCAAGTCATAAAATATCCAGTCTATAATTTGTGGATGAATTATGACTTAGTCATTAAACTACGCGCAAGGATAAATATGATTTGTAACAATAAAAAAGCTGCCGAAGCAGCTTTATTTACTGTTTGGATTATTTAATGCCCAGAACTTCCTATACTTTGTAAGCTTGCACTATGGTGCTCAATCCAGCCCCATTGATAGAATAAATCAGTCATTTCACTTAGGCCAAGATATGTCCCTGCTAAGCCAACAACCGTTAGCACTATGGTATAGGGGAGTGCCATGTAAACCATACGACCGTAGGATAATCGCAATACGGGAGCAAGGGTCGATGTTAGTAAGAATAAAAATGCAGCTTGACCGTTAGGTGTGGCAACACTTGGTAAATTTGTACCGGTATTAATTGCCACCGCTAATAAATCAAATTGATCGCGGCTAATTTGCCCTGCTTTTAATGCTGCCGCCACTTCATTAATATAAACAGTGCCAACAAAGACATTGTCACTGACCATCGAGAGTAGGCCATTTGCGACAAAAAACATAACTAACTGTAATTGCCCTTCAAATGTCAGTACCCAAGTTATTACAGGAGTAAATAAGTGTTGGTCAATAATGACTGCAACGATTGAGAAAAATACACATAACAGTGCAGTAAACGGCAGTGCTTCTTCAAAAGCCTTTCCTAGTTGGTGCTCTTCAATTATACCAGCGGACGCAGTTGCAAAAATAATGACGGATAAGCCGATTAAGCCAACAGTGGCAAGGTGTAATGCTAATGCAATGATCAACCATACAGCAATTAATGACTGAAACATCAAATTAACCTTATCGCGTTTGGTACGTTTGCTATCGAGCTCTTTTGCATGATCAGCTAGTATTTGATGAATCGTCTCTGGTAATTTGGCGCCGTATCCGAACGTTTTTGTCTTTTCAAGTAATATTGTAGTGATAATGCCAGCTATGAATACAGGCATAGTAACAGGCAACATACGCAAGAAAAATTCCCCAAATTGCCAGCTTGCTCGTTCTGCAATAATGAGGTTTTGTGGTTCACCTACCATAGTACAAACTCCGCCAATGGCTGTACCTATCGAGGCATGCATTAATAAGTTACGCAAAAAAGCTCGAAACTCTTCAAGTTCCTGACGATTAACCGGGCGTACTTGATTATCATCGTTAATATCATGTTCGCTAGTGGAATCTTTCCCAGAGGCGACTTTATGGTAAATACTGTAAAAGCCCATGGCGACAGCTATAACCACCGCCATAACTGTAAGTGCATCTAAAAATGCAGAAAGAAATGCCGCCGCAATAGTAAACGCCAAGGAAAGTACTGTTTTACTTCGAACTGACACCACTAGGCGTGTAAAAATATAGAGCAGTAAATCTTTCATAAAGTAGATACCTGCGACCATAAAGATCAGCAGTAAGATTACATCTACATTTTGAACAATTTCATGCTCTACTTGCCCTGCAGTTGTCATGCCTATGAATAGTGCTTCAATCGCAAGTAAACCGCCGGGTTGCAGTGGGTAACATTTCAGCGCCATCGCGAGAGTAAAGATAAACTCTAAAACTAATGCCCAACCAGCCATGTAAGGGTTGATATGAAACAACACAGGGTTAATAGCTAAAAAAGCAATAATTGTGTATTTATACCACTGTGGGGCCGAGCCTAAAAAATTCTTAAAAATTGCATTGAAAACACTCTGTTGCATAGGTGTTCCTTATTATTTTGCATTTAAGTATAACTATTGTTGGTTAAGTTAATGTAGTCTAGCTGTGGTGTAAACAAAAAAGCTATAAACAACATCGAGTACCTTTTATCTGTTATGCGTTCCGCGCTATATTTAGTGTAGCTGAAATAGCTAAATGGGTGTATATAGTGTGCACAATGAAGTTAAAAGTCTATTACTCTTTAGGGTTAATACCTTAATTTAATATCGAAGAACTAGACAATGAAAGAGCAATAAATTAATTTTTATCCATTTTAGAAAACTTAGTTAGATAGAGGCTTTAACCTGCTATCGAAGGTGAATTAATGGGGTGACTTTACTTGTTAGTTTGGCTTCATCTGGTACAATCAGTCAGTTAATCGTTAAAAGTAATATTATGTGGTAACTCAAGTGGGAATTGAATGAGAATTTTTAAAGCGAAAAGCCCAGCAGGGTTTGCCGAAGAGTACATTGTTGAGTCAATCTGGAATGGTGATTTTCCTCCAGGTTCTATTCTTCCGGCTGAGCGAGAGTTATCAGAATTAATCGGTGTCACTCGTACAACCTTACGTGAAGTATTACAGCGTTTAGCGCGCGATGGTTGGTTAACAATCCAGCACGGTAAACCGACACGAGTAAATAACTTTTGGGAAACTTCAGGACTTAATATTTTAGAGACCTTAGCGCGTCTTGATGAAGATAAAATGCCCGAGTTAACCGACCAGCTACTTTCTGCGCGAACAAACATTAGCGCTATTTACACTCGTGCAGCCATTAAGCTAGCACCTGATCGCGTGATAGAAATCCTCTCGCAAAGTGATGAGCTTGAAGATAGTGCACAAGCTTTCGCTGATTATGATTACAAGGTACACCATGAGTTAGCTGTTGCAGGTAATAACCGTATTTATGTGCTTATTCTCAATGGCTTTAAAGGTTTTTACTCTAAGATTGGCTGTCATTACTTTTCAGATCCAGGCACGCGTCAGTTAGCGCGTCAATTCTATAAAGATTTAACCATACTTGCTGAGAAACGCGAACATGACGGCGCAATTTCAATGATGCGAAAATATGGTCATCAAACAGGTGAAATTTGGCAAAAAATTCGCGGTGATATGCCTGAAAATATCATGGATTAATACCGCATTTAATATGTAGTTATACCGATAAAAAGCCTGCATCTGCAGGTTTTTTTGTTGCTGTTATTAGTAACAAATAGCGAGTGACAAACAGTCGTTCGCATTTTTCGATGACGTGAATCGGAAAATACGATTGTTCTTTTAAGTCTTTAGTCTCTAAAATAATTTGATAATTATGCATGTTAGCCCTTGGTATTTACTTTTTAGATCCCATATTAAAGGCAAGCATTGCGTAAGCAATTAAAAGCAAACTCAAATATTTGGAGAATAAAATGGGTGTATTAGTAGGCCGCCAGGCACCAGACTTTACCGCTGCAGCAGTACTAGGTAACGGCGAGATCGTAGATAGCTACAATCTTCACGAAACAATCAAAGGTAAAAAAGCAGTCATCTTCTTTTACCCACTAGATTTTACTTTCGTATGTCCTTCTGAACTAATTGCTTTTGACAAGCGTTATGAAGAATTCCAAAAGCGTGGCGTAGAAGTAATTGGTGTTTCAATCGATTCACAATTCTCACACAACGCATGGCGTAACACTGCTGTTGCAGACGGCGGTATCGGTGCAGTTAAATACGCACTAGTTGCAGATGTTAAGCACGAAATCTGTAAAGCATACGATGTTGAGCATCCAGAAGCCGGCGTTGCATTTCGTGGTTCATTCTTAATTGATGAAGAAGGTAATGTACGTCATCAAGTAGTAAATGACTTACCACTAGGTCGTAACATCGACGAAATGCTTCGTATGGTTGACGCTCTAGCGTTTCACACTGAGCACGGTGAAGTATGTCCAGCTGGTTGGACTGAAGGCAAAAAAGGTATGGATGCAAGCCCAGCAGGCGTTGCTAAGTTCCTTTCTGAAAACGAAAGCGACCTATAATTTAGGTCTTTGTTTTAGAATATGAAAAACCCGCCAATTTGGCGGGTTTTTTATTTAGGGTAGTCGCTAGAAAGCGAATGACACTTTGGTGTAGATATAACGTCCGCGAGGGTTGTGAACCGCGGAAGCATAACCGTATAAATCACCATCACCATCACCAATTGCAAATGGTGGCTCTTCATCAAATAAGTTATTTACGCCAATCGAGATCTTGGTCGATTCGGTAATACGATAAGCCGTTTGTAAATCAACTAAGACTTGTGAATCAACCATTCTTGATGTGTTGCTATCAAAATCGAGGGTGCCATCAAAATCAATATCAGGCGTATCTTCAAACTCACCCACATAGCTGATATTTACATTAGTATTGAATTCACCAAGCTCCCAATTAGTTGAGAACATCCAGCGGTGTTCAGGGTAACCATATTCACCAGTATAATCGCGACCGTCTTTTTCAAACTTGTCTTGATAAGACCATTCTAAGTTGAACTTAAGTAAACCAAGATCATCCAAGGAGTGATTATAATTTGCTGAGAAATCAACACCAGACACTTCCTGCGAAGAGACATTCTCAAAGGTACTATGAATTTTTTGGATCACCCCAAGACTTTGTCCACCTTGTGGCGACAGGCGAACGCAGATGGTACTATTCTGGTTGTTACATTCAGCATCATAAATAGGACCAAAGGCTTGTTCATCAATCTTATTGTCTTGAGTGATACTCCATACATCAATACTGAAACCAAGATCAGCCATAGGTGCCCAAATAAAACCAACGTTCCATGACTCAGATTCTTCGGCTTTTAAATCAGGATTACCAGCAAATTGGATGTTGTAATCGAGTACATCACAATCTTCTCCCGTTGCAGCACAGCGGTAACTATCAATAAAAAACTGACTTTCCTCTGAAGGACCTAGGCCGATTTGTGCTAGTGAAGGGGCTCTAAATCCTTGTGCCCATGAGCCGCGAACAGTAATTTCATCAGTAGGTGCCCAGCGCAGCGCTACTTTAGGATTGGTTGTGGTACCAAAGTCACTGTAATCATCGTAACGACCTGCAAGTTGTAATTCTAAGCTATCAGCTAATGGGATTGAGAATTCAACATAGGCAGCGTATTGGTCCCGCTCAGCGGCAGCAGAAACGGACTCAGTACCAAAAATTAGACCACGTTGAAATTGATCATCAGGGATATCACTGACGTCCTCTTCGCGGTACTCAATACCAGCCGCCATCATCACGACACTGTCACCAAAACTAAACGCTTCGCCGGTAATGTTGGCATCAAATGAGGTCATATGTGATTCACCACGGCGAACTAAGCTGGTGGTAATACGATTTATTACATCTGGATCATTATAAGTGCCGCCAAATGGGTTGTAGTTGCCAGCATTTATTTCTTGTTGTAAAAAGTCAGTTCTTACCCAGCCTTGAGTACGATCACCGGTTTGCATTGATTTACTTCGACCTTTTTGTACAGCTGCTTCCCAGCTCCAATCGCTAATTTCACCACGAAGACCGGCAACAAAGCGTAACGTATCTGATTCTATATCCCACTGACGGGCACCTGCATCCACGGTACGATAGCGACCAATCTCAATATCTTTACCAAAAGGATTGTTTGGATGACTGCCTGGAACTGTTAATCCCGCATCTTCGTCTAGCGGTGTCGGTGCACCTGCAGCAATCGAGGTATTATGCTGCATGGCCATTTCCAGAAAGGCTGTAATGCCGTTATCAAAGTTGTATTCAAATTGTGAAATAGCACCAACTCGCTCAGAAGCAGGGGCAATATAACCAAATGGACCATAATCAAATAAGCAGCTGCCGCTAGATGTGGCACTTTCAGCTGGGCAATCAGGATCGATAGTTTTTACGCCGTCAACATAGAAATAACCAGGGAATCCGCGTGATGAACGGAAATCTTCACCACCATTCGCGGTTTGATTAGCAGTGCCTAAGCGGCCCATTTCATCTGATGATAAAGAGGTGTTTTTAAAGTAATCGATGATCACAGACGCACTGCTTTTTTCGTTTGAGGTACCCCAAACTATGCTTGCTGAGGTTTCTTCATAGTTAGGGCCGTCAGTACCACCATAACCTAAATTAACTTCTAAACCATCGATGTCTTTTTTCAAAATAATATTCACCACACCTGCAACGGCATCGGAACCATAAATTGCAGAGGCACCATCTTTAAGAATATCAATACGTTCGATAGCAGAGACCGGAATACTGTTAATATCAACAAATGAGTTAGTGATACTCTCAGCAAATGCGCTTATAGCTACTCGACGGCCATTAATTAACACAAGCGTTGCATCTGCGCCAAGACCACGAAGCGACACTGCCGCAGAGCCATTGGCCGTAGAGTCTTGGTTGTTGCCGCGAGTAGAAAAAGTACCATTACCAGCAGCAGGCATTCTTTCTAGTAATTGTTGTAGATTGTCATAGCCCATATTATCGATATCGGCGCGACTAATTGATTGTACTGGGGAAGGGCCTTCAATATCTGTTCGCTTTATTCTAGAACCAGTCACTTCAATACGTTCAACTTTTTTTGCTTCGTCCGCAGCAAATGATTGAGAAGTATAACCCGCTGTTGAAAGTGCAAGTGTTACACAAGCGATTAGCTTAGGTTTAAATGGGAGTGTTCTGTTCTTCATCCTTAAATCCTCGTTGTCATGTTAATTTTATCTGGTTAAATCAACCAGTAATATCAATATCATGTAAGTGAATTGTTATCAAATCGTTTGTTTGGATTGTGTACTATAATTTATACAGTTGCGGGGATTTAGGGGCTGAAAATAAAAACGCCTAACTGGGTTAGGCGTTTTTGAGGTTGTTTAGATAGATTAAACTTTGTGCTTCATTAACCGTTCTTTTTCGCGAGACCAGTCTTTGTTTTTACCGTCTTCACGTTTGTCATGCATTTTTTTACCCTTACCGAGGTGGAACTCAAGTTTCACCCAGCATTTTTTCCAATACATGGCAGTGGCAATTAATGAATAGCCATCGCGCTCAGTCGCACCGACTAAGCGATCTAGCTCGCGTCTGCTTAATAATAACTTGCGATAACGTAATGGATCGCAAATAACATGGGTTGAAGCACTATTGAGAGGCTGTATTTGACTGCCAAGCAAAAACGCTTCGCCATTTTTAAGGTGAATGTATGTTTCAGAGATGTTTACTTTACCAGCTCGGATACTTTTTACTTCCCAGCCTTGTAGTTCAACACCAGCCTCAAACTTGTCGTGTAAAAAATACTCATGACGCGCCTTTTTATTTAGCGCGATAGTATTACTTGTCGATTTAGATGAATTTTTCTTAGCCATAGTGGCCCATATTATACGTAAAGCTCTGCTTTTTACATCGATTTTTTATTTTTGCTAATAAAAAAGTGTTTGTAAATAAAGCGCCATGAAAGTTTGGGGAAAAACGCAAAGCTTGCTAAAATTCGCCCACACAGTTGGGAGTGAGTATGCCACAAATAGAAAAAAGTGCGCTAGTAATGTATAGCAGCAAAGAAATGTTTGATTTAGTCAATGATGTGGATGCTTATCCTGAATTTTTACCCCATTGCTCGGATGCAAAAATTATTGCACAGCAAGGTAATACCATGACGGCAAGTTTGGAAATTTCCAAAGCGGGTATAAAAAAATGGTTTACTACTGAAAACACCTTTTTAGATGACAATACAGTAACATTGCGCTTAGTTGATGGGCCATTTAAAGCCTTGCAAGGGCGTTGGCATTTTCAAGTGTTGGATGACAATGCATGTAAAGTTCAGCTACAGCTTGAGTTTGAATTTGCGAGTAAATTAATTGAACTTGCGTTTGGGCGCGTATTTAACGATGTTGCAAAAAACATGGTGAATGCATTTACTCAACGCGCTAAACAGGTATATGGACTGCGATGATGATAAAAGTTGAAGTTGTGTATGCATTACCTACCACGGCAACGTGTTTGCTTGTTGAAGTACCAGTTGGTACAACGGCAGAAAATGCCGTGATGCAATCAGGTATCCTCGCTAAGTGCCCTGAAATTGATGGCTTAGCATTAACCTTAGGAATATGGAACCGTACCTGCAAGCTTACGCAAGTGCTTGAGGATGGCGATAGAATTGAAATTTACCGTCCTTTAATTGCTGATCCTAAAGACGCACGACGAAAACGTGCAGAAAAAGCTAAAGACGAAGGTCGTGCCAATAAAATTACAGGTGGGCGACCGCTTGATAAAGCTAAATAATAGCTCAAACAAAAAAGGTTAGCTGTTGCTAACCTTTTCGCAATTTACTGAACTGGAGCGTTATTGCTCAAGCGGTGTATTAAACTCTGCGGGTTGTTCATAGTCACCACTGAGCGATACCAATTTTTCATTTGCAAAATTAATAGTCAGTGATTTACGTTGTTCGTTATCACGGCCAAGATTAAAAGAATATAAGTAATGCCACGTGTTTTTATCGAAAGCGTCTTCTGCAACAGGTTTACCTAATACATAAAGAACTTGCTCACGGGTCATATTGATACGAAGCTTGTCAACATCGGTTTGTTCTAAAAAGTTACCTTGTGGGATGTTGATACGATAAACCCAGCTAGAACAACCGGCGGTTGCGCTTAAGGTCAGAGCAACGATAAACCAAAGAGAAAAAGTTTTTAACGACTGCATTGTTTGTTTGGATCCTTATTTTTTATAAACTGCATGATACCGATTAGTCACCTAAGGTAAAACCCTTTTGAGTAATTGTTTGTGACTTAATTTTTACTATCGATGTTTGGAGCGTAATTTTGACCTCAGAGTCCGCTAAAAGTTTAACTACTACTGAAAATACTATGACAACTAAGATCTCCACGTGGTCACTTTATATTGTACAAACACGTTTAGGGCATTGGTACACTGGGATCAGCACGGATGTGGCAAAACGATTTGCAGCACATCAAGCGGGCAAAGGGGCTAAAAACTTAAAGGGGAAGGGGCCACTGACTTTAATATATCAATGTGAAGTCGGTTCTCGCAGTGAAGCCACCAAGCTTGAGATAAAAATTAAACGCTTAAGTAAGGCACAAAAGCGAGCGTTTGTTAGCTCTGGGATTTTGCTAACCTGAATTCAGTTTAAAATATATTTACTATCTACAATTTAGCTCAAAGAGTGTTGATATCGTTTATATCAAGTTGGCTAATAAATGCGGCAATATAATTAACTGCATCAATATAAAGCGCTTGGTCAATATTACTTAGTAGGTCGGAACTCTTATGATGGTGGGGATCATGACCCATACCAAAGTAAATATAAGCAATTCCGGCTTTAGCAAACGCATAATGGTCGCTTGCTCGGCGCCAATCAATACTATCTCCGAGGGTCATTCTGTTCATTGTGGTTGATGAACTAGCTACTTTTATCTTTAAATTATGCTCAGGCACCTGCTGTAGTTGTGCTTGTAAAGCACTGCGTTGTGCATGTGAGACAAAGGCATATAAGATTTTTTTTGGCGGTTTTACTGCTAACATATCTAAATTAATATTTAGCACGGTTACGCTGTCGTCGATTTGCAATTGACTAACAAAATATTCAGCTCCATGTAAACCATTTTCCTCTGCGTCAGTAGCAACAAAACTAAGTTGGAAAGGCAGATTTGTGTGTGCGAAGCGTTGCGCTAGGAATAACAAGGCACTGACGCCACTGGCATTATCGTTTGCGCCTGCATATAAAGTGTTACCACGCATACCTAAGTGATCATAATGAGCGGTAATTACCAAATGAGTCTTGACTAAGTGCGGTGGTTTTAAAGTCGCAACGACATTTTGCCCCGTTGCTTTTGAAGACCAGCCATGGCTGTAACTAAACGGCTGTAATTGCGTATTGTAACCGAGCGTTTGCAGTCGCGTACTAATGTATTGGGCACTGATACGCGCGCCATCTGTATTGGTTTTTCTACCGCTTAGAGCCGTAGAGCTTAGATGCTTCAGATCATCGATCAGCTGTTGCTGCGCGCTGCTATTACTTTGGCAAAATGTTGAAAAGCTGAGGCTCAATAGCAAAATAAAATAGTTAATGATTAATTACTCGCGCGGTCATGTCACTTAGTGCCTGTAATTTATTTTGATAACGTTGCTTATCATGGTCAAAATCGGCATGTTTATTAGCCAAACGTAATTGGCGATACGCTTGCTTAAAATCACCTAACTGATAATAAGTGCGGGCAAGACCAAAGTAGCTATCATGAATATCATCATCAATTCTTTTTGCTTTATTGAAATGCTTGATGGCATCTTGATAGTTTTGTCCAAGGTATGCGTTATTTCCTAATGACACATGATAATACGGATTACTTTGGCGCTTCAAATCAAGTTTAGATAAAATCTTGTCTGCCAGCTCAGGACGGTCGGTGAGTTGATACAGTAAAGCTAAGTTGCCCAGTGCTGTATTGTTGTCGTTATTAAGCAGCAAAGCATAATTATAGGCTAATTCGGCGTTATCATACTGAGAATCAAGGCGAAGTAATACGGCTAAGTTACCCCATGCAGCAGAGTAATATTTATCTGCTTTTGTTGCCGCTAAAAAGTAGCTATAGGCTAAATCATAATTTTGATTGAGCATTGCCGCTGCCCCTTTATTGTTATAAAACATCGCGGTAATTCGTTGTTTGCTGATGGGGGTCGTCTGAAATTTCTCACCTCGCGAGTTCGGATCAAAATCAATCACTAATGAGGTTTTTGCGTCATACACATAAGTCACATTAGTGTGGTTATTACGACGCTGTGTGACGATCAAATTAATATGCCCAGTCAATAAGTTATAGCCTTTATTTAGCGCCCAATACTCAGGAATATGAACCGTTTGAAATTGCCCCTGCATGCCTAAATATTCCGCAATACTATAGGCCAAAATCGATAATGATAAACAGTTAGCATTTAAATCTCGATAGGCTTGATTGGCGGTTAGGGTAGCCCCTGCTTGATATAGTAAGGATGCATCGCCATTTTCTAACAAAAAGTTTAGTAATTTTCGAGTTGTGTTTAAATTGTGTTTAGTACTTGGGAAGGCTGCATCGAGTTGTTGTGTTATTGTATCGCTTAAGGTAAAAATCTGTTCACTACTTTCCACTGGGTAAAGCGTGAAAGATTGGTTTTCAGTGACTGGTGGAGGGATGAGTATTGTTTGATTACTCACACTGGTACAGGCAGAGATACTAAAAAGCAGCACAATGACTGCTAACTTACAAAACCGCGTTAGTATTGTCATAATCATACCCCAACTAATTACTGACTTATTAAGTTTAGTCTGTTTTTTAGTCGAGGTAGATGTTAAATGTTACAAACTGTGTCAGCGCTTTTCAAAGGTGGCGACTAAACTTGCTAAGGTTTGTGCGCTGGTTGCAAGTCCTTTGATCGCCTGCTCGGTATCAATTTGTTCTCGCATTGCCATATCGCTGATCTCACTAATTTGTTCAATATTACGGCCGACGTCAGCAACCACACTACTTTGCTCTTCAGTAGCTGTTGCAATCAAGGTTGCCATATCATTAATTTCATTAGCGGTATTGGTAATGGCATCAAGCAACTGCACAGAGCTTTGCATTGTTGCTACGCTGTACTGAGCTTTATCTTTGGACTGGGCAATATGTTCAACCACATTGGTAGCTGTTTTCGCGAGCTCTTCAATCATTGATTGAATTTCAGTCGTTGATTGTGACGTACGGTTGGCTAAGGCTCGTACTTCATCCGCAACTACGGCAAAGCCGCGGCCATGTTCACCAGCACGTGCTGATTCAATTGCTGCATTTAGTGCTAATAAATTGGTTTGCTCTGAAATACCACGAATAGAGTCAACAATACTGGCAATAGTCTGGGTTTTATTAGCAAGCTCAGTCACTTGTCCCGCAATTGTGTCAATATCACTGGCTAATGCGGTAATACTCTGTTGGCTTTGCACTACTTGCTGGTGGCTCTGTAATGTATTCGCTTTACTATCTTCGGTCAGTTTTGCGGCAGTTGCGGCGCTGTGGGCAATTTCTTGCACTGTCGCGCCCATTTCGTTGATTGCTGCTGCAACAGAGATAGTCTGCTCTTTTTGGTTGTCCATTGCCTGTGAGTTACGCTTGGCTTGAGTAAATACCTGATCTGAGCTTTGACGAATTTCTAAACTTTCGTGGGAGACTTGCGCAATAGCGGTTTCAATTTTATCAATGAATTGGTTAAAACCATTCGTTAATGCTAATAGCTCAGGCTGGTCACTGTGAGGTAAACGATAAGCTAGATTGGCATCACCAGACCCTAAACGAGTAAATAACTCTGCCATTTTTGATAGCGGTGAAGCTAACGAACGAGCCAGTAAAAAACTAACGATACATGCCAACAGCGCAATTGCGATAGCAAAACTTAAAATTTGCCATTGTAAAGTGGTGATCCCGGCAAACACTTCTGCTTTTGGTACTTGTGCAACCACATAGAGTTGAGTGTTTTTAATTGGACTCGCCGCAAGGAAAAAAGTGTCGCCATTGAGTTCGACTTCTTGCAAGTTAAATTCATTGCTTGTTAATAATTGACCACTTACTTGATGACCATACAAGCTATCTAGATTTGTTTTTTCTACTTTATTAACGTCTTGATGGAGTTTAATTACGCCTTTATCGTCAGTAATAAATACAAAGCCAGTCTGCTCGATAGTAAATTTATTCAGTAGTGCCTGCATATCATCAATACTTTTTGCCAGTCCGGTTAAGCCGATGCCATTGATCTGTTGATGATTAACAAACATTTTTGTGTCGCCATTAGGCTCTTGATATAAGCTAATAGAGTAAGCTTGGTTGGCGTTTTTAAAATCAAAAAACCAGCCATCTTGCTGCCGATCTAATACTCTTAAAAAGCCATCTTGATTCCAGTACTGCGCGGTATCGCGATTTGCCCATGATGCGGTTGCTAAGCCGTATTGTTTTACCAGACGATTTAATTCTTTGATTAAAACGTCATCATTGTTATCACGACTATTTGCCCACGCGAGTATAAAATGATTACTTGATACTTGTTCGGCCGCACTGAGTAATTCATTGATCTCTAAGCTTATATAGTTATTTATTGCGTGTAGTTTACTGGGCAACTCAGATTGTATCATCCGTTGTTCGATAATGGTTTTGGCGGATAACAGCGCCGTAATGCCAATTAAGCTGGCGACTGACAAGGCAATAGCGATCCCTAAAATAGTGATCTTACGTGTGATACTAAGACTTTTATATGGCATTGTGGGTACTGACTTTACAAATTATGAGGGTATTTTAGCATGTTTTTTTCATACAGTTCATCATCTAATAGAGTAAGTACTCAGTTTATAATTTACGCTAAGGCGTCTTTAGGCAAATTAATAAAATGAAAAAGCCCACTGCGTTTAGCATGTGGGCTTGGTTTCTAACAAGCGAAATTGTTACTTTCCAGGGTTAAACAATTTTCTTCATTGCTGACATGTAGCCACGCAATTTGGTACCAATGATTTCAACAGGGTGCTCACGCAACGACTTGTTGATTGCAATTAGTGTTTGGTTATCAACATGATTACAGCGCTCGCCTAAGCCTCTACCAATCACATCAGTATCGATGTTTTGCATAAAGTCTTGTAACAGTGGCAAACATGCGTGATTGTATAAGTAACAACCATACTCTGCTGTATCAGAGATTGTGCGGTTCATTTCGAATAATTTTTTACGTGCAATGGTATTGGCAATTAATGGCGTTTCATGTAGCGATTCATAATATGCTGACTCAGCTATAATACCTGCTGCAGTCATGGTCTCAAACGCTAATTCCACACCGGCTTTCACCATTGCAACCATCAAGATACCGTTATCAAAAAACTCTTGTTCGGTGATTTCAACATCACCGGCAGGGGTTTTTTCAAAATTTGTTTCAGCTGTTTCTGCACGCCATTTCAAAAGGTTTGCATCATCATTCGCCCAATCTTCCATCATTACACGAGAGAACGTACCATCGATGATGTCGTCTTGGTGTTTATTGTAAAGCGGGCGCATGATTACTTTTAATTCTTCACTTAATTCAAACGCTTTTACTTTCGCTGGGTTTGATAAACGGTCAAGCATATTTGTAACGCCGCCGTATTTAAGTGCTTCAGTAACAACTTCCCAACCGTATTGAATTAGTTTTGATGCGTAACCGGCGTCTATACCTTTTTCGATCATCTTATCAAAACATAAAATTGAGCCTGTCTGTAACATGCCGCAAAGAATTGTTTGCTCACCCATTAGGTCTGATTTTACTTCAGCAATAAATGAAGACTTTAATACCCCAGCGCGATGACCGCCAGTACCCGCTGCATAAGCTTTAGCCTGGGCTAGACCATGTCCCTGAGGATCATTTTCTGGGTGAACAGCAATAAGAGTTGGTACACCAAAACCGCGTTTATACTCTTCACGAACCTCAGAGCCTGGGCACTTAGGTGCAACCATGATCACAGTGATATCATCACGTACTTGCATACCTTCTTCAACAATGTTGAAGCCATGAGAATAAGCAAGCGTAGAGCCTTGTTTCATCATCGGCATGATTGCGTTTACAACCGCAGTATGCTGTTTATCAGGTGTTAGGTTTAACACAACATCAGCAGTAGGGATCAATTCTTCGTAAGTACCTACAGTAAAACCATTTTCTGACGCATTAAGAAATGATTGACGACGTTCGCTGATTGCAGAATCACGCAATGTGTAGGCAACATCTAAACCTGAATCTCGTAAGTTCAGTCCTTGGTTTAAACCTTGCGCACCACACCCAACAATAACAAGTTTTTTGCCTTTAAGTGCTTCAACACCATCGGCAAATTCAGCCGGATCCATAAATTCACATTGTGCTAGTTGTGCTAACTGCTCGCGTAAGGGAAGAGTATTAAAATAATTCGCCATTGTTAGTATCCTATAAATTTCGTATTTGTTAGATGCAAGCGCTTGCTGCTTTGCTTAAAGTCACCATAAGGAATTTTTACCCTTGCGTAAAATGATATATTTGCATTAAAGTATTTCAAAAAATGAAATGCTTTAATTAATAACCGCTAACTATTGGGATCACTATGGACCATAAACGATTACATTACTTTCTGGCACTTGCCAAAACCTTACATTTTGCCCGTGCCAGCGAGTTATGCCACATAAGTGCTCCCACCTTAAGTCGCAATATTAAACAGTTAGAGGATGAAGTTGGAGTCGCATTATTCAGTCGCGATAATCGCAGTGTAAAGTTAACAGCTGAAGGAGAATCGTTTATCGACTATGCAACGGCTACGTTAGCTAATTGGCAGCGTTTTCGAGCAAATGTACAAAATCCTGAGCAAACTATTTACGGTAAAGTAAGCATTTACTGTTCAGTAACTGCCTCTTATAGTTTTTTGCATCAACTATTAGAGCAACTGCGTTTGCAACATCAACATATAGAAATAAAGCTTAATACTGGCGATCCCGCAGTGGCAATAAACCGTGTGCTTGACGGACACGAAGCCATGGCAATTGCCGCAAAGCCTGATAAATTACCGACGCAAATTGCATTTGCCAGTATTGGTTATTCATCCTTGGTATTTATCGCGCCACGTATTCCGTCGTTGCTCACTGAAAAACTGGCCCAGTTTGGCGATAAGATAGATTGGTCTGAACTTGAGTTTATAGTGCCAGAGCAAGGTTTTACTCGTCAAAGGTTAGAGCTGTGGTGGCGTAAGCACGGTATTAATGCAAAGATCTATGCGCAAGTAGCGGGGCATGAAGCTATGGTGTCAATGGTGAGTTTAGGGCTAGGCATTGCCATGGTGCCAAAAATTGTTTTAGATAATAGCCCATTAAAAGATCGCGTTCAGGTGATCAGTGATCAAAAAGAGGCCCCTGCCGGGTTTGAGATTGGTTTGGCAGTATTACGTAAAGAGTTACCAGATGCCGCGTTAAATGCATTATGGGAGATTGCTCAATCACTGAAAAACGTTAATAGCTTAGCTCCTTAGCCGAGTCTAAATACGCAGATGTAAAGTTTATTTACCTTGAATCGTTCCATATGTATCAAAAGTGTGAATGATTGTAATCGTCTAGGGATTAGTTATTAATACCTTGCTATGATAACGATATTGGGTTGTCTCTTTTGGCATAAATAACAACAATGAAGTCGATAGTTAATATTCTTACTGCGCTTTGCATCTCTGTATGGCTTACAGTACCTTGTTTTGCACAGCCATCAGAAATTGAGCCTGTGCAGGATATAACAACAGGGCAGTGGCACTTGAGCCTTAACACGGGATTAGGAGTCATAACAAATCCATTAGCTGGTGGAGGTGATTTACCATTAGTGTTGATCCCAGATATAGCTTATTACGGTGAACAGTTCTTTTTTGATAATGGCCGCTTAGGCTATAGCCTGATACAAGACTCCCCACATACCTTTAATTTAGTCACTGAGTTTAATTCGGAAACTCGTTTTTTTGTTGATTGGCATCCAAGTAACATTTTTGCATTAAGATCAGAAAGTTCATTTACGAACAGTGAAAATGAACTTCAAATCCAACAACCTAGTCTAGATATTCGTGAGCTTAATAAACGTAAATGGGCACTCGATGCTGGCCTGAGTTACCATTATAGCTATCAGCAGCATGTATTTTCCGTGCAGGCATTAGCTGATGTATCCGGAGTGTATGACGGGTGGCGAAGTGCACTGCAGTGGCAAATGCACAAGAACATTGGTGAGTTACAGATTAAGCCGACTATTGGCATCTGGTATAAATCGGCAGCACTGAATACATATTTTTATGGCGTAACAGAAAAAGAGTCTCCAGTTCGTGCAATTGAGGTTGGCAGTAGTTGGCAGCCTTATGCTAAAATAGATGCCCGCTGGCCCTTAAATGGAGCCAACTCATTGCGTTTTCATCTGGCTTATTATGATTATTCCGCCTTAGCTGACGACAGTCCGCTGTTTGAACAAACGTATTCTCTGACTGCCTTTATAGGGTTTGATCATATTTTTTAATATGAAGTATTTACAAATTGGTGCGTGCGTCATTTTTTTGTTGGTATGGCCAAAGTTAGCTGTCGCAAAAAAAGATATATTAACAGTTACTCCAAAAGTCTGTGTGGTTTCCGAACAACAAGACTTTTGCGATGTTGATGTAAAATTTGCTTTAAATATGCCCCATAAAATGGACGTTTGTTTATACAGCGAAGATCAACAACTGCAATGTTGGCAACAGGTTACCTTAGAAGAATTCAATCATAAAGCGCGTGTTCAGGTTGAAACCATATACTCCCTAGTCAATCCTCACACGGATGAATTACTGGCGACAACACGCATTGAAGTACAGAGCACTCGCGCTAAAACAACTCGGCGCCGATTACGTTCTCCGTGGAGCTTTTTTTAATCTTGGAGCTGCAAATGGCAAAGATCTTACTTGTAGAAGATGATTTAGGGTTACAGCAATTAACCCGTGACTATCTTGAAAATAATGGCCTTGAAGTGGCGGTGCTAGACCGTGGCGATGAAGTGTTTAGTTACCTTGAAAACAATCCGGTTGATTTGATGATCCTCGATGTGATGCTGCCAGGTAAAGATGGCTTTAGTGTTTGTCGTCAAGTCAGAGATAAATTTAGCTTACCAATATTAATGTTGACCGCCAAAGGTGAAGACTTTGATCAAGTCATTGGTTTGGAACTTGGTGCCGATGATTATGTTATTAAGCCAGCTGAGCCAAGAGTATTGCTTGCCCGTATTAATGCGCTATTACGCCGTGGCCAAGCATCAGTAAAAGCGCCAGAAGAATTACAATTTGGCGATTTATGTATTGATAAAACCAGCCGTATTGTTCGCTTAAAGAATAACGAAATCACCCTCACTTCCCATGAATTTGAATTACTGTGGTTATTAGCTTCAAATTCCGGTGAAGTACTAAGTCGTGAACATGTTCATCAACACATGATTGGTCGCCAATATGATGGATTAGACCGCACCGTAGATGTACGTGTATCTCGGATCCGTAAAAAATTAGGTGATAACAGCGATAAACCATACCGTATTAAAACTGTTTGGGGACAAGGCTACTTATTTGTCTCCGATGCATGGGGTATGTAACTATTAATGGGGAAACTATTTGCAAGTTTATATGTGTATATTATAGTTTCCCTGTTTTTAGTCAGTGGGGTAATTGAACAACTTTGGCCCTATGAAGACAGTCAACAACAAATTGCGCTCGATGATGAGTTTGGTCAATCCCTATGGCTATTAGCGCAAACCCCGCAAGGGCTTACTAAAATAGCCACTCGCTTTCAAAGTGAAATAGTACAAAAACAAGACCTAATGTTGCCCGCACAACAACAACAAGAACTTAACCTACATAATTATATTTATCTATTTGATCAACAACAGCGAGCTATCTGGTATATCGTTGTTGATAATGAGCAATTATTGCAAGTGGGTCCAATTACCGTTTCTGCGCCAGTATTCTCATCCGTTTGGCCTTATCTATTATTATTGTGTGTCGTTGGGATCCCTGTTGGCTTATGGAGTTTTTTACTGTGGCGTGATTTTGCTAAGTTGCGACTGGCCTGTGAAGCCGTTGGTGGATCACAAGACTTTGAGCTGAGCGCCACCTCGAAATCATTCTTTTTACCAATTACCGACACCTTAAGTGCTATGCAGCAGCGTATTCAGCATTTATTAACCGCTCAACAAGAACTTACATCGTCGGTATCGCATGAGTTTAGAACGCCACTGGCACGTTTAAAATTTGCGTTGGCAATGCTTGAGGATAAAGTAGCTGACGAAAAAGCCTTTGAATATATCGATAACATGCAATTAGATATTGTGGAGTTAGAGTCGTTAGTTAAAGAAATGCTTGATTATGCTCGCCTTGATAGCCAACAACCTAATCTTACGGTGCAAACATGTAACTTAGTGCAGCTAGTAGAAAGTGTTGTCACTAAACTTGATTTTGCTACGCAAATAAAACTCAATATGCAATTACCAGCTTTATGCAGTTACACTTGTGACAGTCACTTTATCGCCCGCAGTATCCAAAACTTAGTAGGCAATGCGTTGAAATATGCTCGTCACGAAGTGCGAATTAGCTTAGTTGAAAATACTGGGCAGTTAATTTTATCGGTCGAAGACGATGGCCCTGGCATTGAACAATCACAATGGGATGCAGTGTTTAAACCTTTTGCCCGACTTGATAAAAGTCGCGATAAAAAGACTGGAGGCTTTGGGCTTGGTTTAGCCATTGTGGCAAAAATAGTGTCTTGGCACCAAGGCAGCTGTACGATATCGAATTCAGAATTAGGTGGCGCCAAATTTACAATCTATTTGCCTAAGTAACCAGAGTTCAGGGTAAGTAACTCCTTTTCTATTGCTATATCTGTGGCTAAATTGATACTCAAAAAAAAAGCGCCTAATAGGCGCTTTTCTGCGGTTAAAACCAAAATCAAC
Source organism: Pseudoalteromonas sp. SR41-8 (assembly GCF_014163915.1). NCBI lineage: Bacteria > Pseudomonadati > Pseudomonadota > Gammaproteobacteria > Alteromonadales > Pseudoalteromonadaceae > Pseudoalteromonas > Pseudoalteromonas sp. SR41-8. The sequence continues at coordinate 52,475 of NZ_JACJEE010000010.1, read as the reverse complement.
AAGTAGCAAAAGAGTAGACTTCACTTTGCTAAGTAAGTTCCATTATTTATTACTTTTAATTTATTTATGTGTTTTTAAAAGCGGCATGAGCATCTGCTCCAAGCCATTGAGTTTAACTTCATACATCATTGCTAATTGAGCACCGAGTGTGCCGTGAGGAAATCCTTGCTGCTTAAACCAGACCAAGTATGGTTCTGGTAATAGCAGCAAAGGGCGGCCTGCGTATTTACCAAATGGCATTTTTGTATTGATCGCTGTTTTTAAAAGCTCTGGATCCATGATTAACTTAATTTGCTAGATTATGCGTGAAGTGTATTACAAAAGAGGGTGAGAAAATAGGCTGTGACGGGCAAGAAACAGCCTATTTAATGAGGGGAGTAGGCCCTCATAATTTACTAATGGATCTGATATTGATGCTTTTTGGTAAATCCAAGTTGTTTAAGTTTGTTTATAATTGACGGATCATCGATGCGGCTTGGTGTTTCGCTATCACGTAAGAAATGATTTTCCGGCACTTGATATATATCGAGCATTTTTTGAAATAGCACTGAGCGCATTGTTAACGCTGTCATTCCATTTCTTTGTATTTCATCAAGACGATTTTGAAGCTCAACCAGTTTTGGGTTATTTACATCATCCGCCACTGTCTGAAACTGTGTAGCAAACTTATTCTTCATCTAAAAACCTTATTTAATAGCAAAAGACAAAATGCCGATAAATACGTATTCAAAAACACGAGAAGGCTTTTTTTGTGCTAAAAATAGATACTTACGTATTACTCAACAAATGCAGTTTACTCTTTTTTCATGGGTAAATGCCAATCTGGATGTAAAGCTTTGTAAATGCGCTTGACTCTTATTTGGGGACTTTTGCGACGTTGTTTCAGGCGGTTATATATAAGGATATGAAAATTAAATGAAAATAGTTCTCAGTACCTTTTGTGGTGCTGAGAACTTTATTTATATTATGGAAATAATTTTTGTTTTACATGCTCAGCGAAGCCACTACCGGCCTCTAAATAGAAGTTATAAGTAGAGTCAACGCCCATATCTTCAAGTTCTTTTTGCTGATCTGGATAGTTAGCAATGGCAGTAACTTGACCTTGGTAACCCGAAGCACGCAATTGCTCCAAAGCAAAAATGTTTTGCATATGTTTTGGCATCGCGAGCATGATCATCTCTACATGGGAGTGATTTACCCGTTGCCAAAAGTCTGGATCGGTTGCATCTGCCAAGAGCGCCTTACGGCCTCGTGAAACATGCTTCTCGACCACTTCTGGCTTGATGTCTACTCCAGCTACAACGCCAGGATGGGTGATGTTAATTGTTTCATATGCACCGGTGCCAATACGACCCATACCAAAAATAACAATCTTGGTGTCATTTAAGTTCACAGGAAGTTCTTCTGCTAAGCGAGTAGGGCTTTCAAAACGTATGAGCCAAGCTTCGATTTTTACATAAATTTCGTTTGAACGTTTATTTAGTGGGGATGCAATGATAAAGGTCATTGATACTGCAATAGCCATAACAGCCAACCACTCAGATGTGATTAACCCGCTACTGGCAGCAACCATACAGACTATCAAGCCAAACTCGCTGTAGTTAGCTAAGGTAAATGCACTCAATAAGGAGGTACGAGCGCGTAACTTAAAGGCATTCGTTAGTATATAATACAGGGCAACTTTGACTGGTAGCACCAATACAATAATAAGCGCTATAAGTAATGAGTTGAGCGTCAGATCAGCACCTAAACCAATTGTTAAGAAAAACCCAACTAATAAAATTTCTTTTAAATTAAGTAGTGATTTTGCAAGCTCACTGGCTTTTTTATGAGGAGCAAAGATCATACCGATGATCAACGCGCCTAAATCACCTTTCAAGCCTGCAAATTCAAATGCATGATAGCCAACGACAAGTGCAAAGAAAAAGCCAAACAAAGGTAATAGCTCACCATGTTTAGAACGATTTAACACCCAAAACATGACTGGGCGCAATAATGGCAAGGCAACTAATAGCGCAAAAGCCCAACCGTTGGGGATTTTACCTGTGCTGATGGCTAAAAATATCACTGCAAAGATATCTTGCATAACCAAAATACCAATGGCTATTTTGCCGTGAAGGCTGGCCATTTCGCCACGTTCTTCAAGTACTTTTACAGCAAAAACTGTGCTAGAAAAGCTAAAAGCAAAACCAACAAGCAACGCACTTTGCCAACTTAGGTCTGCAAATAATGGCAACGAAAGTGCGCCTAAGAACAGCATCAAACTGCAAAAAATAGCGCTACTAATAATAATATGTAAAGAGGCAGGGGCCCAAACTTGTGGCTTAATAAGATGGCTAACTTTTAGTTTCAGACCAATACTAAATAGTAATAACGTGATTCCTAAATTAGCAATCGTATTAAGTAGCTCAGTGGTTTTAAAGCCAGATAAGTTCAGTACAAAGCCAGCAATCAAAAAACCGATTAGCGGAGGAAGTTTAAGTTGGTACACGGCAAAGCCACACACAAATGCGACAGCAAAATATAATAGTTCCATAATTCTTAATATCACTTCATTTGGTTACCTAGTGTAGCGAAATATCAGCATTTTTGAAAATCATTCGTGTATATTATGCATATAAATTGCGCGCATAGAGATATACCTGTGTATGAAAAACACTCGTTTAGTTAATTATTCTGCTAAAAACTCAAAAAATAGTTATTTTTTCACTGACAGCAGCTTTTAAATATGGTTAAGATGCAGTAACAAAGGAATTTAAGCGTGATTCAGGTTTAGGTGAATTAAGCTTAAGGAGAAATAGATGTTTAAAAAAATTCTTGCATCAGTCGGTATTGGTGCAGCAACAGTAGATACCGTGCTTGAAACTGAGCATTTACAACCTGGGCAACTATTTAATGCCCAAATAGTGATCACCGCAGGGGATGTTAGCCAAGCAATAACAGGTCTTGATTTAGCATTAATGACGCGCGTAAAAGTGGAAGGTGAAGACGGTGCTTATTTTACCAATCATATTATTGATAAGTGGCGTATAACCGATATTGGTACAATTGAACCTGGTCAACAAAAACACATTCCGTTTGAAGCGCGCTTACATTCAGAAACACCGATCACCGAAATCAACGCCGGTTATAACCAATCACATGTGTGGCTTGAAACAGGTTTAGATATTGATTTAGCACTTGATCCTACGGATAAAGATCATCTTCATATTTATCCAAATGATGCCGTAACTACTTTTATGCAAGCGATGGATAAACTGGGTTTTAGCTTGGTAAAAGCGGATGTTGAAAAGGGCTTCTTACGTGCTAGTACGTTTAACTCTGTCTCTGGTTGTTATCAAGAGCTGGAATATAAACCAAATAGCCGTAGCTTGTTCGGTATTCAAGAGATTGAACTATCGTTTGTGCCTGAAGCTCATAAAACTCATGTTTTAATTGAGCTTGACCGTGGTTTTCGTGGTGATGGCTATGTTGACCTGACGATTGAACATGATCACGTTAATCTTTCGCATTTATGTGATCAATTAGAACGTTTGCTTGCCTAGCTATTCAGAGCTCGGTTAGTTAGCTAAGCGTAATAAGTAGCCCAGTATTGACTGGGCTTTTTTTATGTTAGGAGTTTTTATGCGATTAACAACAAAACCATTTTCTCAACTGTCTGCGCAGGTACTGTTTACTATCATGCGCACGCGGGTCGATGTATTTGTAGTTGAGCAGCAATGCCCATACCCTGAATTAGACGATATCGATTGCACTGCAACAACTCAGCATCTCTATTGGCTCGAGGCTGAACAATTAGCTGCATACGCACGTTGTTATGAGAAAAATGAGCAGTACAGCGCTATTGGTCGCGTGCTGGTTGAAAAATCACAACGGGGTAAGGGGTTGGCAGTGTTATTGGTTAAAGAGGCGATCCAGTGTTGCTTTACGCATTGGCCGAACAAGGATATATACATTGGCGCGCAAACCTATTTACTCGCGTTTTATCAGTCGCTAGGTTTTCAGTGTATTGGCGAGCCTTATTTAGAAGATGGTATTGCACATCAAGATATGATTTTAAAAAACCGCTCCGTGTAAAGAGCGGTTTTTTGAGTTAGCCTATTAGCGAGCTGACAAACACTAAACCAATTGCAATTGGGCAAATGAATTTAATATACCATGGCCATATTTTCCAAAATAGGCTGGTAGCAACTTCTGGGCAGCCTTGTTGTATTTCGTTTAATAGTGAGTTGCGATACCAAATCCAGCCGACAAACAAGCAACACATTAAACCAAGAATAGGCTGACCAAATTTAGTTGTGAGCGCAATAACTAAACCAAACAGCGCATTAAAGTTCAGGACTATCGTAAAGCTCACCAATGCTATAATCGTTCCTATTAACCAAGTGGCTTTTACACGGCCAAGATCAAAGCGCTCTACCGCATACGAAACCGGTGCTTCAAGCATTGAAATAGACGATGTCAGTGCAGCTATACTCATCAATGCAAAAAAGGCAAAGCCAACGAATAAACCAATGGTGCCCATGCCATCAAAAAGAGCGGGTAATACTTGAAATACTAAAGTGTCTTCAGAAAGCAACTCTCCAGTAGCTGAGAATATTTCCACCCCTTGTGCCTGCGCAACGTACATCGCAGGGATAATTAGTAACCCAGCAACAAAAGCAATAAACACATCAATAAGGGTAACGTAGGCGCCAAGTGAGACTAAATTTTCTTTTTTACTAATGTAGGAGCCATAAATGATCATCACACTGGTGCCCAATGACAATGAAAAGAATGCTTGCCCCAGTGCACTAACAAGTAATTCAGGGTCTAAAATAGAGCTAAAATCAGGTACTAAATAGGCTTTAAGGCCTGTCATAGCACCTTCTTGCATCAGCACATAAACAATCAGTGCAAATAAAATAGTCAGCAGTGCGGGCATTAAGCGTTTCGACCACTTTTCAATGCCGTTTTCTACTCCGCGGCTAATGATTGCGACAGTAAGAATAATAAACCCAGCTGTAAATATAAGGTTTCTAGAGAGTGACTGTTCACTTAACCAAGTTGAAGAGCTCTCACTGCCCACTAAAGTCGCAATGGGCTCTAGAGTGGCACTGATCATCCAACCGGCGACAATGGCATAAAAGCTGAGGATCAGTCCTGCACATATGATACCGCCAAAACCGACCACAAACGCAAAGCGTTTTTGGAACGGGTTATTTGAAATTTTCCGCAATGAACTAACCGCATTGGCCTGACCATGGCGCCCAATCGTTAGTTCTGCCATCAGTGCTGGGTAAGCCAAACAAAATGCCAATACAAGGTAAGCAATTAAAAAGGCTGCGCCTCCATTGCTAGCTGTTTGTGTAGGGAAACCCCAAATATTACCAAGACCTACTGCAGATCCTGCTGCGGCCATAATGAATCCAAAACGGGAGCTAAACTCCCCTCTGACTGCGCTCATAATTATTTTTTCTTCTCTATATAGTGACGGCGCTGACAATCTACTGTAAATGTTAAAAAATAAAAAGCCCTTATTTTTAGCTGCAGCCGTGCAGAATTAACGCATGACTGTATTTACAAAATTTAGAATGCCAATGCTGTTAACATTGTTTGTTTAAGTTATTGTTATCTAATCATAATGAGGTGGTTTATGATGCTGTAAACTGTAACATAAAAGTTACAACTGTTCCGGGTTATGTATTTTAAGGGTAAGGCATGCCCCCGTTAGGTGTTTACTACGATTTACGCTTACACTGCCATGATGCCAATCAGCTACTTTAGCAACAATGGCAAGTCCTAGGCCATAACTTTGATCGGCCCGATTGCGATGACTCTGTTCTTGAAAAAAAGGGCTAAAAACTTTGTGCCAATTTTGCTCTTCGATACCTGGGCCATCATCCTCAACGGTAATAATAAGTGTTTGCTCTTTAATCGATGCCGTGAGAATAATTTTTTGTTTGGCAAAGTCACAGGCATTGCTAAGCAGATTAGTGATTGCGCGAGCTAACCAATGTAAATCTGCATAAATATGAGAATTATCATGACAGATAAGCTGTAAATCAAGTTGTTGCTGTACTAACTTAGGCTCTAGTTGCTGTATTAGGGTGCTTAGGTAGCTGTTTAACTCAGTGTGTGAGTAGGTCAGTTGGTTGGCTTTTTGCTCAAGCGTTGCAAATGCTAAATAACTTTTCAACATTGATTCCATTTGGTCTAAATCAGCTTCCATACGATTTAAATAATGTTTTATTTTTTCTTCGTTATGACTATCTAGTGCCGCATCTAAGCCAAATCGTAGGCAGGCAATGGGGGTGCGTATATCATGAGATAAACTCGAGGCCATCAGTTTATTTTCATCGAGTAATTTTTCGATCTGGCTTGCCATGCGGTTAAAAGTAAGCTCAACATCTTTAATGTAAGTGAAATGGGATACCCGAATGCGAGCATGTAAGTCGCCACTGGCAAACTTTTTAGCTGCGTCATTAACCACGCCTAGTCGTTTAGCTAATGGTGCAATAATAAACCCCATAAACACACATAACCCAGCGTAAAACATTAAGGTAAGTAACATATCATTTTGTTGATCTTGTTCGTGGGATTTTTCCAAACGTAATTTAAGATGAAAAGGCGCAAGCAAATCATTACTGTAGAGTAGGTAATACCCTTCTTGATCTTCTAAAATCAGTCCGCCTTCAGCATTGATCTCTTCTAGCAGTGATGGTGGCAGCGCTAAAGATTGCGTGGCTCGATAACTTAATCCCAACGAAAACTGTTGTGCAAGTAAGGCGGTGTAGTCTGCTCTTTGCATGAAGGGTTGGCTGGCAATTTGCTGGCTGAAGCCCATTAAAAGTTTACTTTGAAAGCCAAACTCATCCTGCGAGGTATGAGTTTGCTGACTAAAAGCATCAATTAACCAACCTAATATTACGATCGAGAGCAGGGCACTGGCTAATAAGGAGAGATAAAACTTTTTCATAGCATTTGCCAGTATACCTTAGCGGCGATCACCAAGCGCTTGCGACGAGTAAATAGCCTCGCCCCCAAATTGTTTTAATTTTTTCAGGTTGCTGCGGATCATCATTAAACTTTTTGCGCAGTGCAGAAATAAGCACATCGACACTACGATCAAGGCCATCGTATTCACGACCCTTGGTTGCTTTGAATACAGCATCTCGCGACACAACTTGCCCGGCGTTACAGGCTAAATAATGCAGTAATAAGTACTCGGCGCTGGAAACTCCTTGATCAATATTATTAATAAAAACGTTGCGAGATTGTGTATCAATTTTTAAAGAGCCAACTTGAATAATGGTATCATCCGTTTGCGACTCCGAATTGTCGTTATTGGCGCGCAGTGCCGCTTTGATCCGCGCAAGCAATGCACGCGGCCTGACCGGTTTCATTATGTAATCACTGGCACCGACTTCAAGACCAATCACTTCGTCCATTTCTTCGTCTCGAGCGGTTAGCATAATAATAGGGCTTTGGTAAAATTGACGTAGTTCACGACAGACACTAATACCGTCTTGGCCGGGGAGCATAATATCGAGTAAAATTAAGTCAGGCTTGAGCTCTTTTACATGACTGACAACTTGGTCGCCTCGCTCACAAATATGAGTTGTGTAGCCTTGCTCAGTTAAATACTCCGCCACCCACTGGGCTAAAGAGCCGTCATCTTCAACAAGTAATATTGTGCCGTAATTATCCATGCTTTATCTCGTTTTAAAAAAGCCGCCAGCGGCGTTTCTTTTGGCGATTTTGATACACCCATTGCAACTGTACTTGTGTTGATGCAATGATCTTACCGGTATCGCTGTTTATTAACTCAAATGAAATGCTTTCAACAGAATCAAAAGCATAATTTAACTTTCCGCTATTTTGTCTAAGCCAGCATTGCATAATATGCTTCGATGTTGCATCACGTAAACAGTAATTACCGATGCTAGTTTGTTGCCAGCTTAGCTCTATATCAGCATAGCAACTGCGTCCTTCACGCAGTGCAACACAGGTGTCGGGCAACGCAATTAAACTACTGTCATGCGGTTCTTCACCATTGGCTAGTATTTGTTTTGCGTTTAGTAACAGTAATAAAATTACTGTGGTTTTAAAATACATAGCGCACGCCTACCATGGCTTTATGCTGATAACCCTGAGATACAATGGGACTGTTGGAAATTTCACTTGAAAACCAGGTTGACAGCCAGCCACCTAAAAATACCCAGTGTCGATTAAGTGGGTACTCGGCGTGGAATTCAAAAATCATACTCATGGCGCCGTCTGTTTGATAGACAGCACGAGTAGCGGTGGCTTCTTCTGATGTTATGCCAAAATAGTAATTGCTGAAATCTGCTGAGTAAGCGCTAATGCCAACACCGGTGCGAAACTCCCAGTTTTGCCACGGTAAAATATGGCTAAAAAAGCTATTTACGACCCAACCATTATGAGCATTAGAAATATCATGTAAGTATTCAAAGGAAATCTGTGAGTTTTCAAAGCGACGGGTAAGGCGTAAGCCGGTATCAAAGTCACTTTTTCTGGTTCGTATACCTTTAAGTTCAGGCACCACCCCACTGCTATAAAAGTCGAGTCCTGTTTCATCAAACCCAGCTTGCATATTGGTACCAAGAATATCAAGATCCCAATTATACTTATTGATGATGCTATAACCAATAATGATGCCGCCACTGAGTTGGCTGTGATCAATATCTAAATAAAAGCGTTCGTAAGAAACAGCAAGGTTAATATCAAGTTCTAGACCGTCACTGTAAGAATCCATTCCAACTAGATAAGAATCTTCAACATAATAGCCCGCACCCGCGCTCCAATCCCAAGCAAAGCCTGAGGTTGGCTCTAAGGTGTTATCAGCATAATAGCGATTACTGGCATTGCTAGAGGTGCTCCATAAACTCACACTGATCAGTAATAACAGTAGTTTCTGTAGAGTGTGTTGTTTACGTTGCATCCATGATCCAAATAAATTAAGCAGTTGTTAAGTGTATTATATTGTCAAAGAGTTCCTTTGATCTGTAAAAAATTGTAGCCAGTAGTCATTCTGTGGACATTGACTTAGTGTACTTTTATTTTATCGATCAAAATACTACTTAGATAATAGTGCATCATTGGTGTTAGAGCACTCACTTCAGTGCGATTACACGGTCCTTGAAGTTTAGTTAAGCTGGTCATTTTTGAAATGGTTTTATAGCTTGGTATACTGATCTCCTGATTGGCGCGGGCAAGACGTGCTTGATCAGTATTTTGTTGATGGATAAAAGTGGCTACTTCAAGTTCATTACTGATCACTTGTTCATCACTGAAGCTGTAAATAAGTGGTTCGCGATGGAAGCTCGCACTGTCGATTGAGGATTTTCCAAACCACACTACATCACCCGATGCACGATGGATCAGGCGCATGCTAACCTCTGCATTGATGGTTGAGCATTGTTGGATCGGATACAGTTGTGTTATTTGCGCAAATAAAGGATACGCTTTATTTGGTGGTTGTATTTGATATTCGGTATCTTCAATAAAGTTGAGCTCTAGCTGGTGTATAGCTAGGGTATAATCACTATTACCTTGATCAACGACACGTAAGTTCATAGTCGTTAATGCATCAGTTATTTGTTTAAATAGGGTATCCGTGACACTTGCTTTATCGGCAATAACTTGCACAGTTTGGTTACGAGTAATTTTATGCGCTGGTAATTGTACTGATTTTACTTTCGGTGAAGCATGTTCGGTTTCATAGGTTACTTGATAGCTTTGGCTTTTTAATTGCGGCTTGAGTGGCATTTCTAAAGGCGCAGCAGGTGGCGGCGCAGTCACACAAGCTGTTGTAATGAAAGTGAAAAAAACTATTGATAAATAACGTATAAACACTGTAAAACCCTTTGAAAGCTCGATAATCGGAATATTGTACGTTAGTCTTAATAAAACTTCATGGTATTATAAAGCTAAGAATGTCTTAATCTAGATAAAAATAATAAAAAATGAAGTCCTTTGTGTCGTTAATCAACTCCTTTTTTTTCGTTATCACGTTAGTGTTATTTCAATCGCAGGTTCATGCCAGCGAGCAACAGTGGCAAGAATTTGTCAATGATTACACACAACATCTCGAACATAAATTAAAAAGCAAAGGGATCCCAGGGGCTGCGTTGTCGATAGTTAATGGCCCTGATGATACGCATATACAAGGGTTTGGGGTAACAAAGCTAAATAAGGGCTTAGCAGTCAATGCCCATACTCGGTTTCGCTTAGCATCGGTATCTAAAACGTTTGCAGGCTCACTCAGTGCAAAGTTAGCCAATGAGGGGAAGTTTTCTTTAGACGACCCTGTCAGTAAATTTATTCCAGCCTTCGCCAATACGGATTACAAAAATAATTTAAAAGTTTTTCACTTACTCAGTCACTCCAGCGGTTTAGTACCTAATGCGTATGATAACTTGATTGAATCAAGAATGAGTTACCCTGATATAGTGCAAAAGTTGTTGAGTGTGGAACCTATTTGCCAGCCAGGGCAGTGCTATGGCTATCAAAATGTGATGTTTAGCTTAATTGCTGAAGTGATCAAAAGCAGTACTAAATTGGATTACTCTCGGTGGATGAGTGAATTTATATTTTCACCATTAAATATGAATGATGCAAGTCTCGGTTATACAGCGATGGTAACAGATGATAATTATGCTCATCCCCATGTAAGAGGGCGCAAACGCTGGCATACCGCAAAATTGAAAAAAAATTATTACAAGGTACTTCCCGCAGCCGGCGTTAATGCTAGTGCCAGTGATATGGCTATTTGGTTAAAAGCGCAGTTAGGATATTACCCAACGGTATTATCCAGTGCAGTGTTAGCCAGTCAAACTCGTCCTTATACGCATACAAAAAAAGAGTTACGGCGTCGAGTGTGGAAAAAGCACCTTAGCGAGGCCTATTATGGCTTAGGCTGGCGGGTTTACGAATATGATAATGAAACCATTTACTATCATAGCGGCTGGGTGCAAGGATATCGCAGTGACCTTGTAGTAATACCGCACTTAAACATAGGTTTCAGTCTGATCCTTAACGCCGAAACCGGTATCATTAATGAATTAACGACAGAGTTTATTGATCGTGTGTTGCTATTCAAACGCTCACAACAACTAGCAATGTATAAAGAGGAAGGCAAATGAACTATATTTTAGCGAGCTTAATATTACTGTTTACTGCGAATTTAACAGCAGCACCGCAAAGTATTTTTTTGTTTCGCCATAGTGAAAAATTAACAGGCAACGATCCCCATCTTACGGATGCCGGCAAGCAACGGGCGCAGCAGTTAGTGAGTCTGCTTAGTAAAGTCCAGCCAACAGCAGTTTTTAGTACGGACTATAATCGCACTATCGAGACCGCAACTCCTATTGCTGAACATTTTAATATTACAATTCAAAGCTACGACCCTCGTGACTTAGCCGCATTTAAACACACTGTTTTAGCGCAAGATGGCGTAGTGGTGATTGTAGGCCATAGTAATACCACGCCAGAATTGGCAAAATTAATAGCGCAAATAGATGTTGAAAAGATGCCTGAAACTGAATTTAACCGCTATTTTATCTTACAAAGCGAAGCGCAAGGTTATCAGTTGAGTGATATGAAGATGAATTTTTGAGCAATGTAATATATTTATTTACAATTTATTGCAGTTGCGTCGCAGATATAAAAAAACCAGCAATTGCTGGTTTTTTTATAGCGGAATAGAAAATTAATTACGTGGTAATTGGATCTTCTTTTCTTCGCTTTGGCGATAAAGCACAAGGGTGTGGCCGATTGACTGTAATTTCTCAGCACCGGTTTCACGAATAATAGCTTCAAAAATCAGTGCTTTAGTCTCACGATCATCAGTAGGTACTTTTACTTTAATAAGTTCGTGGATTTCTAGAGCGCTTTGAATTTCAACTAATACACCTTCAGTTAAACCGTTAGAACCAAGAAGTACAACTGGTTTTAGAGAGTGTGCTTGACCTTTTAAAAACTGCTTTTGTTTGTTCGATAATTTCATGTTGTTACAAATTTTGCTGAATATGGCTTGAATTAAGGGTATTCTAACGCCATCTAGAGAATATTACTAATTAGTTGCGTGTTAATTTATGACGAATAAGAAACTTTCGGCCAGTTCACAGCGATGGTTGAAGGAACATTTTGATGATCCTTATGTTCACGAGGCACAAAAGAAAGGTTGGCGCTCTCGTGCGATTTTTAAACTCGACGAGATCCAAAATAAAGATAAATTACTACGCCCAGCCATGACTGTTGTTGATTTGGGAGCTGCGCCGGGAAGCTGGTCACAGTATTTAGCAGAAAAAGTAGGCGATAAAGGGCAGGTGATCGCTTGTGATATATTACCTATGGATTCATTGGCCGGCGTTGATTTTTTGCAAGGAGATTTCCGAGAAGAAGCTGTTTTAGATGCGTTATTAAATCGCATTAATGGTAAAAATGTTGATGTGGTGCTCTCTGATATGGCACCAAACATGAGTGGTAATAGCTCCGTTGACCAAGCTGGAAGCATGTATTTAGTGGAATTAGCATTAGATATGTGTAGCCAAGTTTTAAAGAAAAATGGTGCATTTGTTGTTAAAGTATTCCAAGGTGAAGGCTTTGATGAATTCTTAAAAACAGTGCGTGATAGCTTTAAAACTGTAAAAATCCGTAAACCCGACGCCTCACGTGCGCGATCACGTGAAGTATATATAGTAGCGACAGGCTATAAACTGTAGTACAGTTGTCAGGCGTTTAGTTGAATTTAAATTAATTGGATACAAGAGGTTAACCCCTTGAGCGATATGGCGAAAAATCTAATACTCTGGCTGGTCATTGCAGTTGTGCTAATGTCAGTATTTCAGAGCTTTAATGGTGGCGATCAAACAGACCGTCAAACTAGTTACAGTCAATTTGTAAAAGATGCCCGAAGTGGCGCTATACAAGAAGTGGCAATCGAAAGTACCAGTGGCACAATTACTGGCACTAAAACCAATGGCGATCGCTTTCAAACGATCATGCCTATTTATGATAAAGACATTCTTAATGACTTATTAAAAAGTGATGTGAATGTAAAAGGTGTGAAGCCAGAAGAGCAATCATTCTTAGCGAGCATCTTAATTTCATGGTTCCCAATGTTATTACTAATTGGGGTATGGATTTTCTTCATGCGTCAAATGCAAGGCGGCGGTGGCAAAGGTGCTATGTCGTTTGGCAAGAGTAAAGCACGCTTAATGAGTGAAGACCAAATTAAAACCACCTTCGCAGATGTTGCCGGTTGTGATGAAGCTAAAGACGATCTAACAGAGCTTGTTGATTTCTTACGTGATCCATCTAAATTCCAAAAACTTGGCGGTAGTATTCCTAAAGGCGTATTAATGGTTGGTCCTCCAGGTACGGGTAAAACCTTGCTTGCTAAGGCCGTTGCTGGTGAAGCGAAAGTACCATTCTTTACAATTTCAGGTTCAGACTTTGTTGAGATGTTTGTTGGTGTGGGTGCTTCGCGTGTTCGAGATATGTTTGAACAAGCGAAAAAAGCAGCGCCATGTATCATCTTTATCGATGAAATTGATGCCGTAGGCCGTAAACGTGGCGCAGGTATGGGTGGTGGTCACGATGAGCGTGAGCAAACACTTAACCAAATGCTAGTAGAGATGGATGGCTTTGAAGGCAATGAAGGTATTATCGTTATTGCCGCGACTAACCGCCCAGATGTACTTGATCCAGCATTACTTCGTCCTGGTCGTTTTGACCGCCAAGTAGTGGTTGGCTTACCTGATATCCGTGGCCGTGAACAGATCCTTAAAGTACATATGCGAAAAGTGCCATTAGGCGATAACGTAGAAGCTTCTGTTATTGCGCGTGGTACACCGGGATTTTCTGGTGCTGATCTTGCAAACTTAGTCAATGAAGCGGCTCTATATGCTGCACGTGGTAATAAACGTGTTGTTAGCATGGCTGAATTTGATGCTGCTAAAGATAAAATCATGATGGGCGCAGAGCGCAAGACCATGGTGATGAGCGAGAAAGAAAAAGAAATGACTGCGTATCATGAAGCCGGACATGCAATTGTTGGCCGCATAGTACCGGAGCACGATCCTGTTTATAAAGTATCGATTATTCCACGTGGCCGTGCCCTTGGTGTAACGATGTATTTACCAGAGCAAGACCGTGTTAGTCACTCTAAAGAGCTATTGGAATCAATGATTTCAAGCTTATATGGTGGCCGAATTGCTGAAGCGCTGATTTATGGTGAAGATAAAGTAACTACTGGTGCTAGTAACGATATTGAACGTGCTACTGACATTGCGCGTAAAATGGTTACACAGTGGGGCCTAAGTGAAAAATTAGGGCCATTACTATACGCTGAAGATCAAAATGAGATGTACATGGGTGGCGGCGGTGGTCGTGCCATGAGCATGTCGGATGAAACGGCAAAAGTAATTGATGCTGAAGTTCGTTTGTTCTCAGATCGCAACTATCAACGCGCTGAGCAAATCTTGAAAGATCATATTGATATTCTGCATTCAATGAAAGATGCATTAATGAAATATGAAACGATTGATGCTAAGCAAATTGATGATCTAATGGCACGTCAGCCTGTACGTGAACCACGTGATGCGCATGACCGCCGTGATACTGCTGATAAAAAACCAGCAGTTGAAGAGAGCAAAGCAGAGCCAGTTGCTGAAAAAGACGACAAGCCAGCTCAAAAAGATGAAACAAATCTTGATGATAAAGCTGAATAACAGTTAAAATAGCTAAACGAAAAGCCCCGATTGTCGGGGCTTTTTTGTAACTGGTTAAATAAAGTATATATATCAATGCAATGGATGTATTGAAGGTGATAGATGACCACAGTTAAGTTACCTAGAGGTCGCAGTTTACACCTCGACACCCCAGTTATAATGGGGATCTTGAATGTCACTCCTGACTCTTTTTCAGATGGCGGGCGCTACTATCAAACAGACAGCGCTGTCATACAAGCTCAAAAGTTACTCGCAGATGGTGCTACCATATTAGATATTGGTGGCGAATCAACACGTCCTGGTGCGCCTGATGTTAGCCTTGAGGATGAATTAGCCAGAGTAATACCCGCAATCGAGGCAATTCGTGCTCACAGTGATAGCGCCGTTAATGATTGCATCATTTCGATTGATACCAGTAAAAGTGAAGTAATGCGTCAAGCTATTCTAGCTGGTGCTGATATTGTTAATGATGTGCGTGCTTTACAAGAGCCAAACGCACTGGTAACAGTTGCTCAGTATCCAGACGTTGCGGTGTGTTTAATGCACATGCAAGGCCAACCTCGAAGTATGCAAAACTCTCCACATTACGATGATTTATTCAGTGATATAAATGATTTTTTTGTACAGCGGATCAATGCCTGTAAAACAGCGGGTATTCAGCGCCAGCAACTTATTTTAGACCCCGGGTTTGGCTTTGGTAAAACCCTCAGTCACAACTACCAATTACTGGCGCGGTTTAATGAATTTAACCACTTTGGTTTACCTGTTTTAGCAGGACTATCGCGCAAATCAATGATTGGCAACTTATTAAATAGACAAACAAACGAGCGCCTTGCTGGCAGTTTAGCAGGGGCATTAATTGCAGCGCAAAATGGCGCAAAAATTATTCGTGTACATGATGTAAAAGAAACCGCAGATGTGCTTGGCGTGTGGCAAGCTTGCGAACAAGGAATTTAAAAATGAAAGAAAGAAAGTATTTTGGCACCGATGGTGTACGTGGCATGGTGGGTGAATACCCAATTACACCAGAATTTGCACTTAAATTAGGTTGGGCTGCAGGCAAGGTACTATCAAAAAATGGCACTAAGAAAGTCATTATTGGTAAAGATACTCGCATTTCTGGTTATATGTTAGAGACATCACTTGAAGCAGGTTTGATCGCCGCAGGTATCGATGTGGTGTTACTTGGCCCGATGCCGACGCCAGCCGTTGCGTATTTAACGCAAACATTTCGTGCTGAAGCTGGAATTGTGATCAGTGCATCTCATAACCCATATCATGACAACGGCATTAAGTTTTTTTGTGGCCGAGGTTTGAAGTTAGCTGATGAAGTAGAGCTACAAATTGAAGCAATGCTTGATGAACCAATGACCTGTGTAGCATCTGATAAGCTAGGTAAAGCCCGCCGTTTAGAAAGCGCTGATGGCCGTTATATTGAGTTTTGTAAAAGCCAATTCCCACAAGGCCTGTCGTTAGAAGGTTTAAAGATTGTATTAGATTGTGCCAATGGTGCAACTTATCATATCGCACCATCAGTAATGCGTGAATTAGGCGCGCAGATAATTAGCCATGCTTGCGAGCCAAATGGTGTAAACATCAACCTAGAATGCGGTGCTACCCATGTTGATGCATTAAAACGCAAAGTATTAGAACATAATGCTGATGTCGGCATTGCCTATGATGGTGATGGCGACCGTGTAATGATGGTTGATCACAATGGCCGTGTCTTTGATGGTGATGATATTGTTTACATTATTGCCTGCCAAGCTGCCAATGATGACATGTTAGGCGGCGGTGTTGTTGGCACGGTAATGTCTAATATGGGTCTTGAGAACGCGCTTAAAGCGAAAGGTATTGAGTTTGCTCGCAGTAAAGTGGGTGACCGTTATGTAATGGAATTACTACAAGAAAAAGGCTGGAAAATCGGCGGTGAAAGCTCAGGGCATGTATTGAATCTGGATTTGATCAGCACCGGTGATGGCATCATTTCAAGCCTACAAGTTTTGGCTGCTATGGTGGCGCAAAATCGTACGCTAAAAGATCTTGGCGCAGGGTTTGTTAAATACCCGATGAAGATGATTAATGTGCGCTATAAAGCGGGCACAGATCCAACACTTGCACCAGAGGTTATTGCTGCGGTTGCTGATGTTGAAAAACAACTTGCTGGTAAAGGCCGTGTGTTATTACGTAAATCTGGCACTGAGCCGGTTGTTCGCGTGATGGTAGAAGCCGAAGAAGAGAAAATAGTCCTTGATAGTGCACAAAAAATTGCTGCAGTTGTCGAATCTATGAGCAAACAAACTGATTAAGAACAATAACCTCTTGTAACTTTGGGCGAGTCGAGTTACTATCTCGCCCGCTTTCTAATGTGGAGTGGAAAAATGGCAATACGCAAGCCAATGGTCGCAGGCAATTGGAAAATGAACGGCTCGAAAGAGTTAGTACAGCAATTATCTGACGCTATCAACAACGTAAAATCAGATGAGATAGACGTTGTGGTATTTCCACCTTACCCATTGTTACCTATGCTAACAGCAACAGGTGTAACAACTGGGGCACAAACGGTTTCTGAAAATGAACCGGGTGCATTTACTGGTGAAGTTGATGCGCAATTAATTAAAGATTTAGGTTGCCAATATACGTTAGTTGGTCACTCTGAACGTCGTAGTATCTACGGCGAAAGCAATGACACTGTTGCAGCTAAGTTTGCTCGTGCACAACAAGTGGGTTTAACACCTATCTTATGTGTTGGTGAAAGTGAACAGCAACGCGAACAAGGTCAAACTGAATTAGTCGTTGCTGCACAAATTGATGCAGTAATTGATAAATTAGGTCTAGCAGCACTGAAAGATTCTGTGATAGCATACGAGCCCGTTTGGGCCATTGGCACAGGTAAGACTGCATCGCCTGAACAAGCACAACATGTGCACAAATTTATCCGTGATAAAATTGCTGCTAACAGTAGTGATTTAGCACAAGGGCTGACCATTCTTTATGGTGGCAGCGTAAATGAAAAAAATAGCGAATTATTATTTGCACAACCAGATATAGACGGCGGCCTGATTGGTGGCGCTAGTCTAAAAGCAGAGTTATTTACTGCAATCTGCGAAAGTGCAAAAGGGACCGTATAAGATGTACGAAATTTTATTAGTAGTTTATTTAGTTGTTGCTTTAGCGCTTGTTGGTATGGTTTTAATTCAACAAGGTAAAGGCGCGGACATGGGTTCATCATTTGGTGCTGGTGCCTCTGCAACCGTTTTCGGTTCGTCAGGTGCAGGTAACTTTATGACAAAAACAACTACAATCTTAGCCAGTGTTTTCTTTGTGCTAAGTATTGTACTAGGTAACTTAACTGCAGGTCAGATCAAAAAGACTGATGAGTGGGAAAACCTAGAAGCAGCACCAGCAGTTGAAACAATTGCTCCTGCAGCTGATGATGTTCCAGTAACATCAACGAAAGAGAAATCTGACGTACCAAATTAATACTTATTAAAAGTATCGTTAAACGATTTATCATCCTCAAATAAATCATATGTTTAACACCTAAAGCGAAAGCTTTAACAATGCGGTTGTGGTGGAATTGGTAGACACGCTACCTTGAGGGGGTAGTGCTTTCGGGCGTGGGGGTTCAAGTCCCCCCAACCGCACCATCTTATAAAAACCAGTAACAGCGATGTTACTGGTTTTTTGCTTTTTGTGGTCTGCAATTAGCACAGACTCTCACCTCGATTAGCTTCCCCGTTTATTTAAATTAGCCATCACTTCAAGTATAGCGCTGTAGCGCACAGACGAAAAACGACGGTTAGTCCAAGTTATCAATAACTATTACGTTCTTTGATATATGGATTTATCCATTGGAGGCCTGAGTGACTGCAACGTGCACCTTACCAGTTGTAAGCAATCATTTATTAAACTATTTACCTAGACTCGAATACCAATGGTTTGTTGAAAATTGCACGCCAGTAGAGCTGTTGTTTGGCGAAACACTCAATATTGCTGATGAAGCGATAAAATATGTTTATTTTCCAGTAACGGGCTGTATTTCATTACTTATCGAGGTTGTCGAAAAACAGTCTTTTGCGATGGAATTAATTGGTAATGAGGGCATGCTAGGTGCCACGCTTGCGCTTGAAAACTCAAACGCTGCTATGAAGTCGATCGTCCAAAGTTCAGGACGTGCGCTACGAATGGACGCCGCAAAATTTAATCACAGGTTAGAAAGCAATCCGCTAGTGAGAAAATTAATACTTAATTATCTCTACGTGGTGATGCAACAACTCGCTCAAACGGGCGCATGTAATAACGCTCATGAAGTGAAGCAACGCCTTGCTCGATGGCTATTAATGACACAGGATCGTACTCATTCAGATCATCAGCAGTTAACACATCAGTTGTTAGCGAAAATGCTGGGAGTAAGGCGCAGTGCAGTGACGATTGCGGCAGGTTATTTACAGCAGCAGGGAATTATAAGTTATAACCGCGGACAGATTAGTATTTTGTCCAGAGCTGGCCTCGAACAGTCATCCTGTCAATGCTATTTTGCAGCGGTGAATAGTTACCAAAAAACATCAGCTATTTATAAATAGCAGACAATGCTCTGCGCTATATCGCAACAGATAGTGACTATGTGCGTTGTCGTACCGAATCATAGAAATTTTCCAGTTACATTATCTCTAATGAAATACAGAAAGTATGGCTCTGAAAGTTAAGCTGTTCACACACATGAGCTCATTTTAAAAATAGTACTCTCAATTAGCGATCACCAATCAGCAGAGAATTAGGGACAACTATGTCAAATATCATTTCTTCACTATTTTGCTCTCAACTTGCAAAACCACCGTGGAATAGTGTTCAGCCTGTTCGCGAAGAACTCTTCGGAGTTGAGCGATTAGAGCAGCATGCAATCAGTTTGGCTCAAGCACAAGAAGTGTCAAAATCAACTGCCAGAGTTGTATCATTACAGGTTCGTCTCAAACAAAATGCATCAGTATTGTTGGCGGCCTATCATGCTAACGCCAAAGCATTGGCTGCAGGGCACAGTGTCGTTCCTGCGGCGGAATGGCTACTGGATAATTATCATTTAATTGAGCAACAAATTCGTGAAGTCAGAGATGATCTACCAGATGGCTTTTATCGCCAATTACCAAAGCTAGCCAGTGGCCCTTTCGCAGGGTATCCACGAGTTTTTGGTTTGGCGTGGGCGTATGTTGCCCACACGGATAGTCATTTTGACGAGCAGAGCCTTTGTAAGTTTATAAAAGCCTATCAAACCATCAATTTTCTCACCATTGGCGAACTATGGGCCGTCGCGATTACGTTGCGTATAGTATTAATTGAAAATTTACGTCGACTTGTTGACCAAATTTCTGTTGGTCGCATTGACCGTGATGATGCGGATCAGCTTACTGACCGTCTTATGGTGTCCGGCAGCGCAGATACTGTTTTATTAGCTGAGCTCCAAACGCGTTCATCAGCCCCTTTATCGGAAGTTTTTGCTGCACAACTTGCGAAACGATTACGCGATCAAGACCCACATATCACTCCCGCGCTGAAATGGTTAGAACAAAAATTAAATGAACAAGGCCTTAGCGTTGATGATGTAGTTCAACATTCGCAGCAACGCGAAGGTGCGTCCAATGTGACGGTTCGAAATATCATAACCAGTATGCGGTTGATCACCGATATGGACTGGACTGATCTTTTTGAAAAGGTCAGTCTCGTTGATGAAAAATTGCGTTGTGCAAGTGCATTTGGTGACATGGATGCCGTTACTCGTAACCTATACCGCAATGCCATTGAACAATTGTCACGAGGCTCAAAGCTTTCTGAAGTTAAGGTCGCGAAACTGGCACTGCAGGCGGGCAGAGATGCAAAGAAAAATACCCACAACCAACAAGAAGCCGAGCGCCTTGGTGACCCCGGTTATTACTTAATCGACAAAGGCAGAGCACAGTTTGAACAATCACTTAAATTTCGCCCTAATTTAGGGCTTTGGCTCAGCCGATTGCATATCAAAATCGGCTTAGTAGGTTATGCCGCATCAATTTTACTCTTAGCACTTGGATTAGTGATTGGATCTATTTCTTTATTTGGTTTTCGCCAGTTGCCACTCGATTTATTCTTAGTATTAATAATTATCGGGTTTTTACCCGCCACCGAAATTTCAACCGCAATTATTAATCGTTCGGTAACTTGGCGGCTAAGAAATGGCACGTTACCTGGGCTTGAATTTAAAACAGGTGTGCCAACGTCATTACGCACTTTGGTCGCGGTGCCAACATTATTGACTAATTCAAGCGATCTTTGTCAACAAGTAGAGCGTTTACAAGTGCACTATTTAGGTGGGGTCGACGGCGATTTAACATTTGTATTATTAGTTGATGGTTTAGATGCCGATCAACAAGTGTTAGAAAGTGATAATCAAATGCTGACAATAGTGGCAGAACAAATCGACCGTTTAAATCATACTTATCCATCCGGTCCTGCGGGTAAGCGATTTTTATTACTGTATCGAGGTAGACAATTTAACCCCAGTGAAAATAAATGGATGGGGTGGGAGCGCAAACGAGGCAAATTACATGAATTAAACCGTTTGCTGCGAGGAGCCACTGATACTAGTTTTATCCCCTTGGCTGGCAGAACATTAGAAGTCCCAGAAAATGTTCGCTATGTGATCACACTTGATGCTGATACGCGGTTACCGCGTGAAACTACCTTACGGCTTATTAGCCGGATGGGGCATCCGCTTAATCGTCCTCGCTTTAATGTTAAGACACAACGGATTGAAGCCGGTTATGGCATTATTCAACCTCGTGTCACGCCTTCATTGCCTATTGGTGCACAGGGGTCTTTTTATCAACGTGTTATTTCCAGTCCGGGAGGAATGGATCCTTACGCAGCGGCAAATTCAGATGTTTATCAAGACTTGTTTGGCGAAGGTTCTTATACCGGAAAAGGCATTTATGATATTGATGCATTTGAAGCAGCCCTTGCTGGGCGAGTAAAAGAAAATGTAATGCTAAGCCATGATTTATTTGAAGGTATATTTGCGCGTGCGGCGTTGGTGTCGGATGTTGAGGTTGTTGAAGAGTTTCCTGCTCGCTACGATGTATTGGAAAAACGGCAACATCGTTGGACTAGAGGAGACTGGCAACTATTACCTTGGATATTCGGTAAATTTTCTGGCGCAGATGCCGTGTCGTGGGTTGGTCGTTGGAAATTATTGGACAACCTAAGACGTTCTTTAATTGCACCAATCACCTTTTTGGCATTGCTGTTATGCTGGCTATTGCCATTACCATTAGCAGCAATAAGTACGGTTTTATTATTAGCTACCATCGCCATTCCAGTATTTACTCCCTGTTTATTTTCACTTATCCCACCAAGACCTAGTGTCGAATTTCGTCACCATATTCGAATGTGGTTTGGTGATTTGCGTCTAGCATCAGCGCAAGTGTTTTTTAAAGTGGCATTTTTACCTGATCAAAGTTGGCGAGCCATGGATGCCATCGGGCGAACATTGATCCGCTTATTTGTCACTCGTAGTCATCTATTAGAATGGACCAGCTCGGCGCAATCCAATGGTGATCCGCGGCTGAATATTCTCGGCTTTTATAAAACAATGTACCAAGGCACACTCGTTAGTCAGCTAATATGCTTTGCGATACTGATCAATATGCCAGCGACTTTGCCGCTCGTGTTGCCATTTTTATTACTATGGCTAACAGCTCCTCTATTAGCTTATTGCAGTAGTCGTCCTATTGCGACAAGCGACCTTAATAACGCAGAACCATATGCTGATATGCTTAGATTGACCGCTCGTCGAACATGGCGTTATTTTGAAACCTTTGTGACTGATGAAGACAATATGTTGCCGCCAGACAACTTTCAACAAGAGCCAGAACCGGTGATCGCGCATCGTACATCACCCACTAATATTGGACTTTATTTATTATCAGCCGTTGCTGCGCGAGATTTTGGTTGGATAGGTCTGCACGCTGTCGTTAATCGTTTAGAAGCAACCTTTGCCACCCTTAATAAGTTAGCTAAGTGCAAAGGGCATTTTTATAATTGGTATGCCACCCAAAACTTAGCAACGTTAAATCCAGCGTACGTTTCCTCAGTAGACAGTGGTAACTTTGCCGGCCACTTGATCACCTTGGCGAACGCTTTAGATGAATGGCAACAGATGACCACAGATCATCATTTCAACACGGGGATGCAAGATAATCTCAGCTTGCTGAGTGAGGCCATTACAACGAATACTTTAATTCACTCACAAGATTCCCAAGTACTGAATGCTATTGTGGCCGAAATAACCGCGCTGATTGATACTGCGGGTACGATAGAGCATATCAGCCCTAGCATAATTAAATTAGTTAACCACGCCTTCGAACTCCCCATATTTGAGTTAACTGCGGATGCTACCTTTGATGATATTAGGTTTTGGCTGCAAGCTATAGCGACCTTGGCTGGTGAGCAATTACAAGATCATCAATTGAAAGTTTATTCGGCTCAAGCAGATGTTAACCTAATGCACCAACTGAAAAAATTAGCAAAAACAGCGCGAGAGATGGCTAACGGGATGAACTTTGCTTTTTTAATTAATCAAGAAAGAAAGTTGCTATCGATTGGTTATTCGCAGTCTGACAATAGTCTTGACGCTAACTGTTATGATTTACTGGCATCTGAAGCGAGATTAGCCAGCTTGTTTGCTATTGCCAAAGGCGATGTGGCTACTAAACATTGGTTTCATTTAGGACGCACAGCAACGCCATTAGGTAAAGGCTCTGCACTGATCTCTTGGTCAGGCTCGATGTTTGAATACCTCATGCCGTCTTTGATCATGCGAGCGCCAGTAGGAAGTTTACTTGAACAAACCAACCGCTTAGTGGTTGAACGCCAACAAAGTTACGCGAGTCAACTGGGGATCCCATGGGGGATCTCTGAGTCAGGTTTTAATGCCCGAGATATTGAATTTACCTATCAATACTCTAATTTTGGCGTGCCAGGTTTGGGCTTAAAGCGAGGGCTGTCAGAAAATAGAGTCATTGCCCCCTATGCAACAGGCTTGGCAAGTATGATTGATCCAGCTGCTGCTGTAGAAAATTATCAACGGCTACACAGTATTGGAGCATGCGGGCGTTATGGTTTCTTTGAAGCGTTAGACTTTACTCCTTCACGTGTGCAGTCGGGCAGCGACGTTGCCATTGTTCGCAGTTTTATGGCGCATCATCAGGGCATGACCATTGTCGCTATTTTAAATTGTTTACGCGATGGCTTAATGCGTTCGCGTTTTCATCGAGAGCCATGTATTCAAGCCTGTGAGTTACTGTTGCAAGAAAGAATGCCCAGAGATGTTGCAATAGGGCATCCTCGCGCTGAAGAAGTCAGGGAATCTGCCAGTGTTGATGCCAGTGAAGCAAATACAGTTAGGCACATAAATGTTGCAATGGATGTGGAGCCGACCACGCATCTATTATCAAATGGACGCTATACAGTCATGTTAACGGCAACCGGCACAGGGTATAGCCGTTGGGGGAATTTTGCGATTACGCGATGGCATAGCGATCCGAGCTGTGATACCAGTGGTTCATTTATTCTGCTACGAGATGTTGAAACCGCCAAGCACTGGTCAAGTACTGCGCAACCCTTTGTGAGCTCTGGTGGTGAGTTTAATCCGTGTGTTTTTAGCGAAGATCACGCAAGGTTTATGAAAATAGAAGGAAACTTAACCACCACAATGGATGTGTTAGTGTCGGGGGAAGATGATGGTGAAGTAAGAAAAATAGCAATAAGCAATCAAGGTCATTTCAGTCATGAAATAGAGCTTACCTCATTTGCAGAATTAGTACTTGCAACAGCTGCGAATGATAACGCCCATCCCGCATTTGCTAAAATGTTCGTGCAGACCGAGTTTAATCAAGAATATAAAGCGATTATCGCGACGCGGCGCAAACGCTCTGCAGATGACGCTGATATTTGGGTTGGCCATTTTGCGATTATAGAGGGAGAGATAACGGCAGAGCCACAATATGAAACCAGCCGTGCCGAATTTATCGGGCGTGGTAATAACTTAGTCAGTGCACAAGCCATGACTTTAACCGCATGCTCTTCGAGTAAGGAGCTATCAAATACGGTGGGGTGTGTACTGGATCCCATATTGTCCTTACGATATCGTATTAAAGTGCCTGCGCAAGGAGCCGTGAACATCGCATTTTGGACCGTGGTGGCGCCGTCCAAAGAAAAACTAATAGCGATGATAGACAGGCACAACGATGCTAATGCTTATGATAGAGCAAAAACGCTGGCCTGGACCCAAGCGCAAGTACAGCTTCGTCACTTAGGTATTGAATATACCGAGGTGGCAGATTTTCAACGCTTAGCAGCCCCAATTTTATATGCAGATCCGCGCTTTAAAGCGTCATCAGCAGACATCATAAAAGGGATTAAGTGTCAGTCTGAACTGTGGGCGCAGTCAATTTCTGGTGATCTCCCCATCGTGTTGTTATTAATTGATGATATTGAAGATATCGCAAAGGTTAAGCAGCTTTTACGGGCCCATGAATACTGGCGAATGAAGTGTCTAGCGGTCGATCTGGTGATCATCAATGAACACCCCTCGGGTTACATGCAAGACTTACATAATGCAATAGAGACGGCTGTGCGCAGTAGCCAATCTCGACCATCTTTTAATCGTGATTATTTGGCAGAGCAGAGCATTGGGGCAGTGCATGTATTTCGTGCTGACATGATAAACAGCGAGACTCGCGATATGCTGCATGCTATTGCCCGAGTGGTTTTAGTCGCTCGCCATGGCTTTATAAATAAGCAATTTTTTCTACGTACAGCAAAAACGCGCAATCACGCGGTAACTAGCATGCTAAATCATCAACCACGAACGTTAAACGCGAATACACAATTGCCAAAAGCGAACTTACCAGAGCTGGAGTTTTTTAACGGTTTAGGCGGTTTTGCTGATAATGGGCGTGAATATGTCATTCGTTTGCACAATGGTGAATGCACGCCTGCACCTTGGCTTAATGTTATTGCTAACCCGAGTTTTGGCTTTCATATTTCGGCTGAAGGCAGTGGCTATACGTGGTCAGAAAACAGCCGAGAAAACCAACTGACCACCTGGTCAAATGATGCCGTGTCAGACCCCATTGGTGAGATTGCTTATGTATGTGATAAAGACAGTGGTGAAATTTATACTGCAACGGCTCAGCCCGCACAGGACAAGGGCAGTTATATAATACATCACGGTTATGGTTTCAGTCGGTTTAAGCATCAGGTTAGCGGACTATCATTAGATTTATTGCATTATGTGCCACTGGACGATGCAATTAAAATCTCTCGATTAACCATACACAACGAGTCAGGTCGAAAACGTCGGCTGTCAGTAACGGCTTATGTGGAATGGGTCCTTGGCACATCGCGTAGTACCTCTGACTGTTTTATTACCAGCTCGTTAGATGCAAACAGCAATACAATTTTATTGCATAATCGGTGGGGAATGGCATTTCCAAAACGTGTTGCTTTTGTTGATATGGCAGGTGCGCAAACCGCATGGACAACCGATAGGAGCGAATTTATTGGCCGCAATGGCACTAAGGCAGCGCCAAGGGCTCTAAGTCAGCAGGTATCTTTATCTGGTACTGTTGGTGCAGGTTATGATCATTGCAGCGCTTTACAAACTGATATTGAGCTTGCTGATGGTGAAAGCCGTGAAGTTATCATGTTTATTGGCCAAGGCGACTGTGAGCAACATGCCTTAGAATTGGTTAGCAGTTACCGACAAAGAGATCTGGATGAGGTGTTTGCCGGTGTACAAAACCATTGGCACACCCTATTAAATAAGGTGCAGGTAAAAACCCCGGATCGCGCTATGGATATTATGCTCAACGGCTGGCTGATGTATCAAACTATAGCGTGTCGAATATGGGCGAGATCTTCTTTTTATCAAGCCAGTGGCGCTTATGGATTTCGTGATCAACTGCAAGATGGTATGGCCATAACCTTAAGCCAGCCTGCAATAACCAGAGCGCATATTTTACGTGCGGCGGGTAGGCAGTTTGTTGAAGGTGATGTACAACATTGGTGGTTGCCGCATTCCGGACAAGGGGTACGAACTCATATCTCAGATGATCGCGTTTGGTTAGCACTGGCGACCGCAAACTATATAAAAGTAACGGGTGATAAAGCGATATTAACGCAAGCTATCCCATTTTTAGAGGGCAAGCCGCTTGGCAAAGAGCAGCATGATGCCTACTTTAAACCGAACGTTAGCGAAGAGTCTGCCAGTCTATTTGAACATTGTGCTCGCGCACTGGATCAAAGTATTCAGTTAACGGGTGAACATGGGCTGCCATTGATGGGAACTGGCGACTGGAACGATGGCATGAACTTAGTAGGAGCGGCTGGAAAGGGCGAGAGTGTATGGCTTGGCTGGCTGTTGATACGTGCTATAGACTTATTTGCCGTTTATGCGCTTGAACAAGAAACTGAAGCGGATCGACTACGAGGCAAGCATTGGCAAGAACATGCTGAAAAAGTGCGTATTTGTATTGATGAACAAGCATGGGATGGACAGTGGTATCGTCGAGCAACATTTGATGATGGTACTTGGCTTGGGTCAAAAAGTAATGATGAGTGTCAAATCGACTCTATTGCTCAATCTTGGGCGGTATTGGCAAATGGTACAGATCAACACAAAGTCATGACAGCCATGTCTGCCGTTGAAACTCATCTTATCAAGCAGCAAGAACGGTTGGCCTTGTTATTTACCCCGCCTTTTGATCAAACCACTCATAATCCTGGATATATTAAAGGTTACCCTCCCGGTTTAAGAGAGAATGGTGGTCAATACAGTCATGCTGCTATGTGGTTTATTTTAGCGTTAGCTAAGCAGGGCGAAGGTAAAAAAGCCGTGGATTTATTTGCCATGGTCAACCCGATTAATCACGCCAGCGATAGCGAAAAAGTCCAACGTTATAAAGTTGAACCTTATGCCGTAGCCGCTGATATCTATTCAATTTCACCTTATATTGGCAGAGGTGGTTGGACTTGGTATACCGGTGCTGCTGGTTGGATGTATCAGGCGGGGTTAGAAGGTATTTTAGGTATTCGTCGTGAGGGTAAAAATTTAATTATTCAACCCTGTATCCCCGATCATTGGCCTGAATTTAGCGCTGCAATAAAAATCGCGAATAGCCACCTTGATATAACAGTAAATAATCAAGTACCGCTTGCGAATAATCTATTGCATGCAGAGCTTAATGGTATTTTATTAGCTAACCAAGGGTCATTGGTGAGTGTGGAGCTCAAAGACGGCTATCATCGTTTGATGATATCGGCGAGCGTCAAGTCAGATAAGCATTAGCCGCTGCAGATTGATTAACCGAAGCTCAGGTTAATTAGTCGAGCGCCTAAGGGCATCAGAGCTATAAACTGAAAATCCAACAACCCGTAGGTTAACTATGATAATTAAGACGATAACAGTGCTATTGCTTGCACAGAATTCATCTTTAGCAAAACGCATACGTACCTCTTTGTATTATTCACAACTACGGGTATTTAAAGTGGTTTATGCAAAAGAGCAAACAAAAGCGCTTGAGCTAATAAATAGTAGCTCGATTGATATCGTGTTGTTAGATTTATCAGTAGCGAATGCTAAAAGCGCAGAGTTTGTAAATCGACTTCGACATAACTCTCCGAAGACGATTATTATGTTACTGTGCAACGCAAATGATAATGCAATTGTATCGCAAGCGATGGCTCAAGGTGCACATGGGTTTATTGATAAGCATAGTTTAGGGCAGCACTGGCTTATGCGGTTGTTGGGCTTTAGCCTTTTACAAACACAGCCTTTAAAATTACAAAAACGCAGTATTAAAACCTTACATGCAATTTGCGACAGCTCACTGCTCGGGATCATGGCTGCTGATTGGTTCGGCAATATTATTTATACCAATCAGGCTTTTAACACCATAACGGCATATAGCGCAGCAACACCGCAAGGCTGTCATTGGATGGCGCAAATCTATGATGATGATAAGAATCGTTTACTAACGGATTTACAAGCAGCTCAGAAAAATAACACAATTGTTTGCTCTGATGTGTGTATCATTTATCAAAGTAAGCAGCTGTGTCAGGTCCGTGTAACCGCGACGCCGATAGCAAAAAATAAAAAATCATATGGCTACATAATTACACTAGAAAAGCTTAGTAAACGAGATAATAAAGCTAAGTTAACCGCTGCAGTTACTAAAACTCGGCGTGATTTACTGCCCGCAACTACGGCGCAATTGACCCTAGATGCTATGAGTGATGCGATATTAAGCACAGATATTAATGACAAGGTATTATATTTAAATCAAGCAGCATCAATACTTACTGGCTGGGACTGCAGTGAGGCTGTTGGTTTATTGTTGTGTGATATTTTCAAGATTAAAGAGTCTGCTTCAGCGGTTATCGCGAAGTCGACGCTTGCACAAAGTCAGCGAGAGCAACGGCCTTTCGATTGTATATTAGTGCGTAAAGACGGTGTTGAGATCCAAATCGAAGAATCTGCTCGCACTATCTTTAATGAGCTTGGTGAAACCATTGGGGTGGTTTTTATATTTCGAGATGTCACGCAGTCGCAACTAAAAGCAATCAAAATGAAATACTTAGCGCAGCATGATCCGCTAACCGGATTACCTAACCGGTTACTTTTTCAGGAGCGGCTAAATCAGGCTCTCGTGTTAGCTAAACGACATAATAAGCGATTGGCGGTACTTTATTTAGATATTGATTTATTTAAAAAAGTGAATGATCTACACGGTCATGAATTAGGTGATAAGTTGCTTTGTTCGATTGCTAACCGAATGACTGATGCGGTAAGACAAAGTGATACTGTCTGTCGACAAGGTGGTGACGAGTTTTTGATATTGCTCTCTGAAATAGAGCACCCTGATGATGCAGCAACATTTACCAGTAAATTACTTCACACGCTGATTAATCCGCATCAGCTTAATGGCAAAAAAATATCCGTGCATATGAGTATAGGTATTCGTATTTTCCATCATGATATTGAGGCTCCGCAACAAGCTAGTGAAGGAAAATTAAGTGATGTTCTTATCGATAATGCTGATAAAGCAATGTATCAGGCAAAATCACGAGGACATGATGGCTATCAAATTTTTAAACAAGCTTAACCTATTGAAGTTTCTTTAAAATTTTAATATAAAAAATTAGAAACCATAAATAGCAGCACGCAATAAGCGAAATTTAATAATTTGTCTTGGCAAAGCACTGAATAGCGCGCAAGATGTATATTTACTTTTCGCTAACAAAATGGCATAACGATTTTGTTATATTAATTTTAAGTTAGACGCTAAAAAATGACGTTCAAATCATTTTCCACACATATCAGTTATATAAGCGGCTAAGCTAGAAACATAATGGCCGGTAGTCCAATTAATATTCTTTACAATGTTTAGAAATCAGCTTTTGAGGCGAGTTCACGCTAAATAAAATAACCCGCAAACTATAATGGCTAATCTAGAACAGTAAATACTAAAAGATGATAGAGTATAATAACGTTGTAGCAATCATTCAGTGCCTACTGCATTGAGTGTTTACTGCATAAAGAGCGCCTATAATAAAGCGCTCAAGGAATAATATGAATAGTCCAATCGCTAACAAGTTATTAAATTTCTTCCCTTTAGCAGCTAAAAATAAAGTATTTCCTCAACTTAAACTCGTCATGTTGCCTTTGGGAAAGGTGATATATGAGTCTGGGCAAAATCTTACTTGTGTGTATTTTCCGATAGATTGTATTGTTTCGCTTCTTTATGTGACTGAAAATGGCTCATCAGCTGAAATATCAGTTGTCGGAAATGAAGGGTTAGTGGGAATTGCTGTTTTTATGGGGGGAGAAAGTACTCCTAAAAGGGCGGTTGTACAAAGTGCAGGGTACGCGTATTGCCTACCAGCGGCGATATTACGTAGCGAATTTAATAATGATGCCACAATTCGCATGTTGCTATTACGGTACACCCAAACATTAATTGCGCAAATGGCACAAACTGCGGTTTGTAATCGTCATCACTCGATTGACCAACAACTTTGCCGATGGCTATTACTCTCTCTCGATCGGCTGAGAACCAATAACCTAACGATGACTCAAGAGTTAATTGCAAATATGCTAGGCGTTAGAAGAGAAGGCGTCACTGAAGCTGCGGGTAAACTACAAAAGTTAGGCGTGATCACTTATAAGCGAGGTCATATAACGGTGACAGATAGATGCAAACTTGAGACGCTGTGTTGTGAATGTTACGCAGTGGTTAAAAAGGAAACAGACAGATTAGGAGAAATTCCAAGCATGGTATAATTTTTTATCTTACATGTTCAGCACCTATTAACCGCCTTAATCGCAATTGATACAAATTTCAGCATGTAAAGTGCCCTAGCGTACAGATAGTTAAATGAGCTCACCTTAAACTCATCTTGTTAGCCTTTTACAATGACGTAATGGGCAAGATGGTAGAGGTCATTATGAAAATTTCAAATACTCAGGAACAGTCTGTTACACAAGTGCCAAGTGAACAAAAAGCCGCTGCAGTAGAGACCAGTTACAGCGGGCAAAAACCACAATTTCAACAATCCGCTAATAAACCCAAAAAGACATTAGCAGAGCACCGTAAACACTCAGACATAAGCGATATATAAAATGTATTACAGCAGCAAGTACACTTATCGTGGACTCTAACGCTTACGTTTGTTCACCGAGTTATTAAGAGATTAAGACAATTATAATCCAGAGGTAACTATGAAAAAATTAGCTCATACTGTCAAGCCGAGTGATAAAAAATCAGCGAAAGCTAAAGCCGCTAAAAAAGATTTACCAGATATCATTTACCTAGGTCAACAAAGATTAAAAAGCTAAAAGCCATATTCACCAATCACTAATTTACGCGGTAATAAAGTGAGCATGCTGTTCACTTTACTACCGTTATGCTTAAGGAGTCATAATGTCAGTTGTGAATATGCAGATCCTTACTATTAATGCGGGTTCATCGAGCATCAAATTTGCTGTATTTACTCCTGCGGGTTTAGCAACGCCATTGTTAAGTGGAAAAATTGAGCGCATTGGTATGGCAGGGACTTTGTTAACCTTTGTTGATAAGCAGCGTAATCTGGATGGCCGCCTTCAACCTGATTGTGGTGATCATCCAGAAGCAGCCAAGTTTCTAATCAATTGGTTGCAGCAACACATTGGTTTTGAAAAAATAACTGCTGTAGGCCATAGATTGGTTCATGGCTGGCAACATGCAAAGCCGGAGCTTATAACGCCTGCACTGTTGGCTGAGCTACGAGATATAATTCCTTATGCGCCAGAGCATTTACCGAATGAAATATTGCTGATTGACACTCTGCAGCAACAATTTCCTAAACTACCGCAGGTCGCTTGCTTTGATACCGCCTTTCACCATTCATTACCACCAGTAGCAAAGTTGCTGCCAATTCCGCGTCGGTTTGATGCATTAGGTATTCAGCGTTATGGCTTTCATGGTATCTCCTATACATATTTAATGACCGCATTGGCTAATCACTATCAAAACACTCCATTGCCGCAACGAATTATTCTCGCCCATTTAGGCAATGGTGCGAGTATGGCTGCAGTACTTGATGGTCGTTGTATTGACACCAGTATGGGGTTTACACCTTGTGGTGGGTTAGTCATGGGGTCACGTTGTGGCGATTTAGATCCTGGGGTTATCCACTACATTAAGCTGCATGAAAATATCAATAGTCAACAATGCAATCATCTCCTTAATCATCAATCCGGTCTGTTAGGGGTATCTGAAATTAGCGCAGATATGCGAGATTTATTACCACTTGAAAATACCGATCAACGCGCAGCACAGGCAATCGAACTATTTTGTTATCAGGCTAAAAAATGGCTCGGGGCTTATAGTGCCTCTTTGAATGGACTAGATACTTTGGTATTTAGTGGGGGGATTGGTGAAAATGCGGCAAGTGTACGGGCAAAAATTTGTGCAGGCATGCAGTACCTTGGTATTGAACTCGACCAAACTCGTAATAATAACCACGAAAGTATAATTTCCATTGCTGGTGGGGCGGTAACCGTCCATGTTATTCATACCGATGAAGAGCAAATGATTGCCAGTATGGTGTGTGAGTTACTTATGCTGGATGGATCTCAGTAATTGTAAGCTGCAATTTTGCCGCGCTATAAGCTGATTTAGAGTATCAGCTAAAGTTATAACCTCTAGTAAAGCTAACTCTTTCGCTAATGTATGCTATCGAACGGAACATCTGATTATTTACCGTAAAATCACGGAAAGAATGTCGAACTTTATGCTACTAGGAGTAAATTTATGTTGCACAGCGCAGATGACTTGAAGGCATGTAAGATCCAATCAGTTGATGGCGATTTAGGTAAAATCAATGATTTATATTTTGATGATGAAGGTTGGGCTATTCGTTATCTTGTGGTTACCACTCATAATTGGTTTTTCAAACGCGAAGTTTTAGTTTCACCCATCGCATTAGATACACCTGATTGGCCAAATAAAATGATGCCGGTGAATTTGAGCCAAAAACAAGTCGATCATAGTCCTGACATTAGCGCCCATAAGCCGGTTTCAAGACAACAAGAAATAAAATATTTTAGTTACTACAGTTACCCTATTTATTGGGGCGGCACTAGTATATGGGGCAATGGTCTTTATCCTGTCGCGGGGATGCTAGAAAACGACACGACTAATCAACAACCCAATACCAGTGAAGCCAAGCAAGATAAAACATCTCAAAACAATGATCCACATTTACGCAGTTGGCAAAAGGTCAAAGGATCCGTCGTTAATGGCTCTGACGGTGAAATAGGACATATACAAGGCTTATTAATTGATGAGCACACCTTTGCCATACGTTATGTCATTGTGCGAGCCAACGATTGGTGGATAGGTCATGATATTTTAGTGGCTCCGCATTGGTTTAATGACCTGAAGTGGGCTGAGTCATCCGTCAAAGTGAATCACACTCGTGCAGAAATTCAAGGTGCTCCCGCTTATGAGCCTTTAGTTAAAATGGACCGTGATTGGGAAATTGCTATGCACGATCATTACGCAAGGGAAGGATATTGGAGTAAGGAATCCGACTTACCAATAAAACAAAGCACAACCTCACCATAACCATGAAGCGGATTAAAAAAACAATCAAAGGGCAAGTTTCAAAAGAGCAGCTAGTCGCTTCATTACTTGATTCTACACTTGATTTATCGCGAACTAATTCAGTCAATAAACAGAACCATCAAATTGAGCCGGGAGAATTACCCGGCATTGAGCATGTTGCTGATGCCCAGAATCCGCCCGCCCCCGGCACTGTATTAATTACTTATACGGATTACTCGCCAACACGAATCGAAACCAATGAAATTACTAACCTTGATGAGTTTCTGAAAAAGCCGATGCCCAAATGGGTTAAAGTCAGATGGTTTAATGTCAGTACAATCCATCCGTATATTATTAGTTTGTTTCAACAACATTTTGCCTTTCATACATTGATTGCAGAAGATGTTTTGCACATTCCGCAACGACCCCGCATTGAGTTTTTTGATGATCATTTGTTTGTGGTTTTGCGCATGCTCAAGCCTTCAACACATAAGTCTGACGATACGTTAATAAACTCGGTGCCAGATATCGAACAAGTAAGTATATTTGTGTATGACAAAGTACTCATTTCTTTTCAGGAAGCCCCAGACGATGTTTGGCAACCGATCCGTGATCACCTGCAGAACGAAAATCGTCGCATTCGAAAAAATGGTAGCGGATATTTGCTCTATACCTTGCTTGATGCTGTCGTTGATTATTGTTTTCCCGTACTAGAAAAGTATGGCGATATCCTCGAAGATCTCGAGCTTTTGACCTTAGAAAATCCATCACCACCGGTGCTGCATCGTATTTATTGCATCAAACGAGAGCTGATACTGCTGCGGCGTATTATTTGGCCACTACGGGAAGTTGTTGATCACTTATACCGTGAAGAGGGCGGCAGAATTGATGAGACCACACGGCCATATTTACGCGATGTTTATGAACACACGATTCAAATTGTTGAAATTGTTGAATCGTATCGAGAGATCGCAAGTGGTTTAACTGACCTGTATATGTCAGCTATCTCTAATCGGATGAATGAGATCATGAAAATGTTGACTATTATGGCGTCGGTATTTATCCCATTAACATTTATTTCCGGAGTTTATGGTATGAATTTTCAATTTATGCCGGAGTTGACGTGGCGTTGGGGTTACCCGCTTATTTGGGCTGTTTTTATTATGATCACTATCGGATTACTCATATTTTTTAGGCGCAAGGGCTGGCTCGGCAATAGCTAATCTTAGCTGTTTTCAAGCTTGTTTTAATGGAGTCTAAATGCCTATTAGTTATCTTTAAATTGTTGTAACTGTAATTTAAATACATGTACTTAAGGTAAATGCCAAAGCAACGACGATAGCGAAAAATCTTGTATATTCTTGATTTAGTTTATTGCTCAGGGCAATACCTTTAAGCTTTATAGTATTTCAGCAAAGATTAATGGTGATGAGTACGCTATCGCACAGAGCTTGAAGTTATCTCGTTTTACAATGGTATAGAAGGCGGCAGCAACGTTGTTGTCTTATTTTGATTATTCAATAGGAGAATACAAATGGATCATGGCTATTGGAACGATTGGTATATTGGTTGGGGTTGGTTTTTATGGATCGGTATATGGTTTTTGTTAATTTCGAGTTTTAGTCATTGGGGTTACAGTTATCGCACACATCGTCGTTATGTTGCGAACACTGATAAAACGGCGCTCGACATTCTTAATGAGCGGTATGCGCGTGGTGATATAGAGCAACAAGAATTTGTCAAAATGAAGGAAGAAATCAATAAAAGTTAGTCTTTTAATTGAATAATTTTAAGACTCCTTATGTCTTTATGAGCGTAGCACAAACGCTCTTTGGAGCAGCAAAGATGCAAGCCAAGGATAAGAGTAGAATACTGACATCTGAACAATTATATCTGATTGATGCTTATTGGCGAGCGACTAATTATTTGTCGGTTGGTCAAATTTATTTGTCCAACAACCCTTTGTTAAAACGTCCTTTAGAACTCAGTGATATAAAAGTTATGTTACTTGGACACTGGGGGACAACTCCAGGTCAGAACTTTATTTATGTGCACTTGAATCGAGTGATCAAACAACACGATTTAAATATGATTTATGTTTCAGGTCCTGGTCACGGCGGACCTGCTGTGGTTGCGAATACTTACCTTGAAGGAAGCTACAGCGAAATCTACCCAGACATCAGTCAAGATGAAGCAGGATTACAAAAGCTGTTTTTACAGTTTTCTTTTCCAGGGGGGATCCCTAGCCATGCGTCACCCCAATGCCCGGGCTCGATCCACGAAGGTGGTGAGTTGGGTTATTCCCTAAGCCATGCTTTTGGGGCGGCGTTTGATAATCCCGATTTAATTGTTGCTTGTGTGGTTGGTGATGGTGAAGCTGAAACGGGGCCGCTTGCAACTGCTTGGCATAGTAATAAGTTTCTCAGCCCTGCCACTGACGGCGCTGTATTGCCAATACTGCATCTCAATGGTTATAAAATTGCTAATCCAACAATTCTTGCCCGTATTCCTAAAGACGAATTAACGCAGTTAATGCGTGGTTATGGTTGGACGCCTATTTTTGTTGAGGGTGATGAGCCAACTCTGATGCACCAAGCGATGGCGGCAGCCCTTGATAAAGCCGTGCAGCTTATTAAAAAATTCCAACAAAATGCGCGTGAAAAGGGTGACTTAAATCGTCCAGCGTGGCCGATGATCATACTTAATTCGCCAAAGGGCTGGACCGGCCCTAAAGAAGTCGATGGATATAAAATTGAAGGAACCTTCCGCGCTCATCAAGTGCCAATTTCAGCACCGGTGAATCATCCCGGACATTTGGCGTTATTAAGTGACTGGTTAAGTAGTTACCGACCACAAGAACTGTTTGACGAACGTGGTTGTTTGTTACCAGAGATAGCCGCGTTGGCGCCAACAGGTGAACGCCGTATGGGGGCAAATCCTCATGCTAATGGCGGTTTATTACTACAAGATTTAAAAATGCCCGATTACCGAGATTACGCCTGCGAGGTGACAACGCCTGGTGTACGCGGTGTGGGTGATACCCGAGTGCTTGCGCCATTTCTGCGTGACGTCACTAAGTTAAATGATAAAGAGCAAAACTTTCGGGTGTTTGGTCCCGATGAAACTATTTCCAACGGTTTGGCTGCCTTGTTTGAAACCACCCGTCGACAATGGGATGTGACCACGTATGCGAATGATGAATATTTAGCACCGAGCGGCCGAGTGGTCGAAATGCTCAGTGAACACCAATGTGAAGGCTGGCTTGAGGGTTACTTGCTGACTGGCCGTCACGGGTTGTTTAACTGTTACGAAGCGTTTATTCATATTATTGATTCTATGTTTAATCAACATGCAAAATGGTTAAAAGTATCATCGGCATTGTCGTGGCGGCCTAAAATTGCCTCGCTTAATTATTTATTGGCATCTCATGTTTGGCGTCAGGATCATAATGGTTTTACCCATCAAGATCCGGGTTTTATCGATGTTGTAGTCAATAAAAAAGCGGAGATTGTTCGCGTTTACTTACCACCCGATGCGAATTGTTTATTGTCGGTGATGGATCATTGTTTACGTAGCCGTCATTACGTCAATGTGGTGATTGCAGGCAAACACCCAGCTCCGCAATGGTTAACAATGGAAGAAGCTGAAAAACATTGCGCACAAGGAATTGGTATTTGGCATTGGGCTGGCAATCTTAGTGACGATGCCATTGAGCAAACGCCTGATGTGGTTATGGCTTGTTGTGGTGACGTGCCTACACTCGAAACATTGGCGGCAGTATCAATTTTGCGTGAATATTTGCCAACGGTTAAAGTGAGGGTGGTTAATGTGGTTGATTTAATGCGTTTACAGCCAGAAACCGAACATCCGCATGGATTAAATTGCCAAGATTTTGATGCGTTGTTTACCACCGACAAGCCAGTAATATTTGCTTTTCATGCTTACCCATCACTTATCCATCAACTCACTTATCGTCGCACTAATCATCACAATATTCATGCTCGCGGCTATAAGGAAGAAGGCACAATTACGACCGCCTTTGATATGACGGTATTAAATGAAATTGACCGTTTTCACTTGGTTATTGATGCACTCGAACGATTACCGCAAACCGGCGCTAAAGGCATCGAGCTTAAGCAGTTATTACATGAAAAGTTAATTGCGCATAAAAAATATATCAACAAAAATGGCCTTGATATGCCAGAAATTCGTGATTGGCACTGGACTTCATCAGTATGACCACATCTGTCCTGCAACCCGCTGATAATAAGTTAAATGTTGGCTGCATAATAGCAATACGTGGCAGTGTCATTGACGTCAGTTTTGCGACAAAATTGCCGCGTATTCATTCAATACTGACCGTCGATCTGAGTGATATCGCGCTAGGTGATACAGAGCAAGTCGTTATTGAAGTGTTAGAGCAACGCAATGCCAAGCAGGTACGGTGTATAGCTTTAACACCAACGCAAGGGCTCGCCCGCGGAATGCAAGTTAAAGACAGTGGTAACCCTTTGTTAGCACCGGTTGGCAGCGGTATTTTATCGCGGATGTTTGATGTGTTTGGTAAACCGATAGACCGTCAAGGCAGTTTAACAGATATTAAATGGCGCTCGGTTCATCGAGCACCACCAACACTTAGTGAGCGCTCTACACAGTCGCAAATTTTCACAACCGGTATCAAAGTAATTGATGTACTCGTGCCGCTCGAAAAAGGCGGCAAAGCAGGGTTGTTTGGCGGTGCAGGGGTCGGTAAAACAGTTTTGCTCACTGAAATGATCCATAACATGGTAGGTAAGCATAAAGGGGTGAGCATTTTTTGCGGTATAGGTGAGCGCTGTCGAGAAGGTGAAGAGCTTTATCGGGAAATGAAAGCGGCAGGTGTATTGCCTAATATGGTGATGGTGTTTGGTCAAATGAATGAACCACCAGGGAGTCGTTTTCGGGTTGGTCAAGCGGCATTAACCATGGCTGAGTATTTTCGCGATGATGAACACCGTGATGTATTGTTATTGATTGATAATATTTTTCGGTTTATTCAGGCAGGCTCTGAAGTATCTGGTTTGATGGGACAAATGCCGTCACGACTCGGTTATCAACCGACGATGGGCACCGAGTTGGCCAGCTTAGAAGAACGTATTGCGAATACCAATAATGGGGCTATTACCTCTATTCAAGCTGTGTATGTGCCTGCTGATGATTTTACTGATCCGGCTGCGGTACATACGTTTTCTCACCTATCTGCGTCCATTGTATTGTCGCGACAACGCGCCAGTGAAGGACTATTTCCTGCTATTGATCCCTTACAGTCAAACTCCAAAATGGCCAGTCCAGGTATTGTTGGTGAACGGCATTATCAACTGGCGCAAAAAGTGCGTAGTACTTTGGCTCAGTATGCTGAGCTTAAAGATATTATTGCGATGCTTGGCTTAGAGCAACTGTCGCCGGAAGATCGTTCCGTCGTTGGGCGCGCGCGTCGGCTGGAACGTTTTCTTACTCAGCCATTTTTTACCACCGAACAGTTTACTAATCATAAAGGTAAACTTGTTAGTCTTGATGAGTCGTTAGATGGCTGCGAGCGTATCCTCAACGATGAATTTAAAGATTATCCTGAAAGTGCGCTTTATATGATAGGCAATATCGATGAAGCAAAACTAAAGAGCACACCAAATAAACAGGCATCAAGTACCACTGACAGCGCAAGTACAGTGAAAAACGCCGCCAAAGCGGCTGGAGCAGACAATGAACATGCACCTTAAACTGCTTTTACCCTCACAGATCTTTATTGATAAAACCGATATCAGCAACATTATTGTTGAAACGAGCAATGGGTCGTACGGCTTATTACCGCATCGGCTTGACTGTGTGGCGGTGCTTACGCCGGGTATTCTGACTTTCTCAACCATCGCCGAGGGCGAAATATTCGTAGCCGTAGATGAAGGAGTGTTGGTGAAAACAGGACTCGATGTTTTGGTGTCTGTGCGGAATGCCCTAGTTGATAGCGATTTAACTAAGTTACGCGCCGCTGTAGAGCAAGACTTTCTCGCAATCAATGAGCAAGCCCTGCAAGTGCGTGCAGTAATGGCAAAATTGGAAAGCGGTTTTCTGCATAAGTTTGTTAGCTTTAAACAACAGTAAAGCGCCCTCAGCAAGGCAAATAATATGAATGAGCGTAAGTTGAAAACAGCTACTAAGGCAAAACCGACATTAGCGACAAAAGTCGGCATTAAAGCCACGCGCAAGTTAAAAGCGCGCAGTCATTCGCAGCAACGAGTGTGGTTTGGCTTAGGAATGATGGGGTTAATTGGCTGGTCAGTCGCGATACCTACCTTAGTGGGAGCAAGTATCGGAGTCTATGTTGATGGTCATTATCCCAGTGAAAGATCTTGGACACTAGCCTTGTTAGTCGCAGGTTTGGCACTTGGTTGTTTTAATGCATGGCATTGGATAGAGAAAGAAGATCTGGCAATAGGTGAAGAGCACAAAGTCACCGCAGAGAAGGAACATAATGATGAGTGATACAGTGAACTTAATGCTGATCTGGTGCTTAGGTTTAGCACTGGGTGGTTTTTTTTTCGTAGGTCTTTGGTGGACGGTACAAAAAAGTATCCGTTCAGCGCATCCGGCGTGGTGGTTATTAAGCAGTTTACTGGTGCGTATGACAGTAACTATCGCAGGCTTTTACTTAGTTGTAAGTCATGAAATGGCTAATGCGTCATTGCTACGTTTACTGATCTGTTTGTTTGGATTTATTTGCGCAAGACTTATCACAGCCCGCGTGGTTGCGAAAATGACAGCTAGATTGGATACACCAGTACAGCAAGTAGCCGTTATTGAGCAGCTTAATCCACATGAAGGATCGCAACATGCACCTTAGTCCCGATGTAGTGATTTATTGGCAGCTTGGCTTTGTGAAAATTAATGCAACCATTGCTTTTACATGGGCACTGATGCTGCTGTTGACCCTTGGCTCTATGCTGATCACTCGAAATATATCAACTAACTTGCAACGTTCGCGCTGGCAAAATTTTTTAGAAATTATAGTCACGGGGATTGAAACGCAAATAGAAGAAGTTGGTTTGCAACAGGCGAAAAAATACCTCTATTTTCTTGGTACCTTATTTTTATTTTTGGTTAGTGCAAGTATCTTCACTATTGTTCCCGGCTATGAGCCGCCCACAGCGTCACTATCAACGACAGCGGCACTGGCACTTAGTGTATTTATCGCGGTGCCAATGTTTGGCATTGCACAGCAGGGCGTTGTTAACTATCTCAAATCTTATATGGCGCCGACTATGATTATGTTGCCATTTAATATCATTAGTGAATTGTCACGCACATTGGCATTGGCTGTGCGCTTGTTTGGCAACATGATGAGTGGTGCGATGATTATTGGTATTTTGTTGACCATCACCCCTTTTATTTTCCCTATCGTGATGACGGCACTAGGGCTACTAACTGGCATAGTGCAAGCCTATATTTTTACTATTCTTGCAGCCGTCTATATTGCGGCCGCAACACAAACTCGCCAACCGGATCACAGATCAGACAGCAAGTGAATGCCACAATAATGAACATCAATTAATCTTAACATTACATTTTTGCTTACTTTAACAATGAAAGATTTTGGAGATCACATGGACAGTATGACAATGATTGCAATCGCCTCGATAATTATTTCGGGCATCACTACCAGTATTGGGTGTATAGGTCCGGCTCTTGGCGAAGGACGTGCAGTAGCTGCTGCACTGAGTGCCTTAGCTCAACAGCCTGATGCTTCAACGACCATCACGCGCACTTTGTTTGTTGGTCTGGCGATGGTTGAATCCACAGCGATTTATTGTTTTGTGGTATCGATGATCTTACTTTTTGCAAACCCGTTTTGGAATTATGCCATCGCGCAAGCCACAGGATTGTAAGCCATGTTAATTGACTGGTTCACTGTAGCAGCACAGGCTGTTAATTTTTTGATCTTGGTATGGTTGTTAAAACGTTATCTTTACCAACCTATTTTGCATGCTATTGACGACCGTGAGCAACGCATTGCCGATGAGCTCGATGTTGCTGCGGCTAAACAGCAACAGGCCAGCGCTGAGCGAGCTATATTTGAAGATAAAAATAACCAATTTGCTCAAGAGCGTGACACGTTATTACAGCAAGCAAAAGATGATGCTGATGCAAAACGACAGCAGTTACTGGCTCTGGCACAACAAGACGTTGCTGCATTACATGATAAACATCAAGCAATAATCGCCGCAGATGCTAAACATCTGACCAATATACTGAGGCGTAAAACCAGTGATGAAGTATTTGCTATCACCCGCAAAACCTTACACGACCTTGCAAGCGCAAGTTTAGAGCAGCAAGTCACTCAGGTATTTATAGCGCAATTAAGTGAGTTGCAGCCAGCGGCAAAAACGACGCTAGTAAAAGCACTCAAAGACAGCAAAAAACCGGCATTATTAACGAGTGCATTTGAGTTGCCTGATACAGAGCGCGCTGCTATTGATAAAGCGATTAAAGCAACATTTGGCGCTGACATTGACTTAGAGTTTGCCACCTCAGCAGAGCTTATTAGTGGTATTGAATTGAGTACTAATGGCCAAAAATTAGGCTGGAATATTGCTGACTACCTGCAGTCGCTTGAACAAGACGTTGTGGCGCTGCTAAAACAAAATGGCAAAGCTGTTGAGCAGGGAGCAGCTGACAACAAAACCAAGCGCAGTAGTGATAATAAACCAAACGATGAGCTGCCTGAACAAGAGCAAGATAAAGGCAAAGTACTTACTAGCAAACCCATTACTAACATTGAAAACCACCATGAGTGATGCAACTAATACAACTAATACAACTAATACAACTAATAGCAGCCAATCTTCGGCTTTAATTCGCCAAGCAACAACAGCCTATCATAGCGAAACACTCGATAATATTTTCGACAGCTCATTCGCCCTAATCGAAAAAGCTCGTAAGGCATTTTCGCCTCAAATGAAATCGTATGAGGTGGGTATAATTACCAATATTGCAACCGGTATTGCCAAAGTATCAGGATTACCCAGTGCCGGTTTTGAAGAGATGTTGATCTTTGCTGGCAATGTGCGAGGTATCGTGTTCAATGTCGATATAGATGAGTTAGGCGTGGTATTACTTGGCGATTACGCACATTTACAAGCTGGTGATGAGGTTCGACGCAGCGGTCATGTTATGGATATCGCTGTGGGTAATGAGTTATTGGGGCGCGTTATTAATCCTCTTGGTCAGGTGCTAGATGATGGGTTGCCTATTCAAGCCACGCAGCATTTACCAATCGAACGAACGGCAACGGCGATAATGGATCGCGCTGCGGTGACAGTGCCGTTACAAACGGGGTTGATTGTTATTGATGCCTTGATCCCAATAGGACGAGGGCAACGGGAGCTTATTCTGGGTGATCGACAGACCGGAAAAACCGCGATTGCTATTGACACTATTCTCAATCAACACGATAAAAATGTGCTCTGTGTTTATTGCGCAATAGGGCAGCGGGCTTCGAGTGTGGCAAAGGCTGTGGCGACATTACGTGAACAAGGCGCAATGGCTTATACTGTGGTGGT
Source organism: Pseudoalteromonas sp. SR41-8 (assembly GCF_014163915.1). Lineage (NCBI taxonomy): Bacteria > Pseudomonadati > Pseudomonadota > Gammaproteobacteria > Alteromonadales > Pseudoalteromonadaceae > Pseudoalteromonas > Pseudoalteromonas sp. SR41-8. Next base: position 8,966 of record NZ_JACJEE010000010.1, on the reverse strand, counting down.
GGTTACCGAAGGCAATGAACCGGCGGGCTTACAGTACATTGCCCCTTATGCAGCGATGAGTATCGCGGAATATTATATGCAACAGGGGCAAGATGTACTGATTGTTTTTGATGATTTAACCAAACATGCGCGCGCATACCGTGAACTGTCGTTGCTGCTTCGTCGTCCACCTGGGCGTGAAGCATTTCCTGGCGACATTTTTTATATTCACTCACGTTTACTTGAGCGCGCCACTCAATTAAATAAAGCACTTGGCGGTGGCTCACTTACTGCACTGCCTATCATTGAAACAGAAGCACAAAATATCTCAGCTTACATACCCACCAACTTAATTTCGATCACCGATGGGCAAATATATTTATCCCCATCGTTATTTGAATTGGGTGTTTTACCCGCTGTTGATGTTGGTAAATCTGTTTCGCGTGTTGGCGGCAAAGCTCAACTGGCAGCGTTTCGGGCTGTAGCGGGTGACCTAAAATTGACTTATGCACAATTTGAAGAGCTAGAAACATTTGCTCGCTTTGGTGCGCGTTTAGATCAAGATACCGCAAAATCAATTGAACATGGCCGCCGTATTCGCGCCAGTTTACGCCAGCCAGAATCATCTCCGCTTCCAGTCGCTGAACAAATCATATTATTACTTGCTTTGACTTCGGGCCTATTTGATACCATTGCATTAGCAAAAATGAGCGCAGCAAAAAATGCTTTACGAGGTATTATCAATCGTTTGCCTGCTGAATTATCAACGCGATTAGCAACCTCAGGATCATTAAGTGACGAGGATCATCAAAATATCATTGCCCTATCAAAACAAGCGCTGGCGAGTATTGAAGATAGTAATGCGCCATTGCTGGCTGACGGCTCTGAACAACCATGAGTAATACCGCTGCTAATTTGCGTCATAAAATCGACAGTGCCAGCGATTTAAAAGGAGTTGTGCGGACGATGAAGGCGCTTGCCGCATCGAGTATTAGTCAATACGAAAAATCTGTCAGCTCATTAACTGATTACTATCGAACGGTAGAATTAGGATTAAGCGCTACGATACAGGCGGTTGATGTTAATTTACCTGCAGTGGGTGCAATATCGAACACAGATAAGCAGGGCGATAATATAGTCAGTGCTATTGTGTTTGGCTCCGATCAAGGTTTAGTTGGGCAGTTCAATGAAGATATTGCTGACTTTGCAATTAAAGCACTGGCCGATTTAGGCGCGCAATCTCAGACCACACAACTGCAAGTGTGGGCGGTGGGTGAGCGAGTCTACTCACGACTCGCCGATGCCGGTTTATCTATGGAAAAAAGTTTTACGGTGCCCACGAGCATAAATGAGATCACCGCGTTGGTTGGGCAAATTCAAATTGATAGCGAAACACACCTTGCTAATGCAAGCGCTGCACGTGTTTATGTATTTTATAATCAGATGCAATCGGGCGCTCAATATCAGCCAATATCACAACGATTACTGCCGCTTGATCAAAAATGGCAACGAGAGTTAGCACAAATCCCTTGGCCGACAAAACGATTACCCGAAATTTTAGGTAGTAATGATATGACACTACGGGCATTGATCCGCGAATACATATTTATTTCGCTTTATCGCGCCTGTGCCGAGTCGTTGGCCAGTGAAAATGCTAGCCGGCTTGCGGCGATGCAGCGTGCAGAAAAAAACATAGAAGAATTATTAGACAATCTCGGTAAAGAGTTTCATGTGCTAAGGCAAAGCTCTATTGATGCAGAGCTAAGCGATGTACTGGCAGGTTATGAATTACTTAACTTGAATGCTGATTAAATAATCTATTAAGCCTTGTAACTCAAAATGAAGTTAGAACTAAGATATTTGCGTATTTCGCATCTTAATTTGTTGAGTTATTGAGTAACACGTTTTTTATAGTCAAGGTGATGTAATATTTGTTGATATTTCCAGCATAGTGTAGCCATATTCAGCTCTTTTAACGATAAGTTCTGCTATATTGAAATAAAGAGAGTATATATTGCTAATATTAGTTAGTGATTGTGTGCTCAAATAATAACCTTGCAAGCACAAAAACAACAGATTGCTCTAATTATCTAGTTTTTATCGGGCGATTGATTTATTTTTTGTGCCTTTTGTGAACTTTTATGGCAATAAAGCTAGATAAATTAAAAATATAGTTAACACTTATAACTAATAGGCCGATAATACACATAGTTAAATAATAAGGTAGATCGCATGGCTTCAAGTTTGTCTTTTCAGGACCTAAGCATAAGTAAAAAAATTCACGCTATCACGAGTATTGCTGTTATCGCTTTTGTGGTTATTGTATTAATCAATTATATTTCGATGGTGGACAATCGGGGCTCATTAGACGAACTTGAAAAAACATCTTATCAAGTGGTAAAACTAACATCAGCGAACGTCGGGTTACTTGAAAAATTAGATGAGCTTTATACACAAGCAGTTACATTTGGCGAACAAGATATTGTTGATAAAGCAAAAGAGACGCTGACAGCATTAACTGAGAATCTTGACGCAATAAATAATATTAATAGTACCTACATTGATAGGCAAACACGCACACAGTTAACCGAATACGCTGCTATATCAACAAAAATTGCTAACGATATGATCAGTGGAACTGCTGATTTTAGTAAAATCCAGCAGCAAGCACAATCTAAAACCAATATGTATAACTCGGTGTTGCAAAGTCTTAAAGCTGCTCAGCAACGTGCCGATGCGCGCTTTTTTGAGTTGGTAAAAAATACCAAGTCACGCTCTGATCATGCATTAACGTTAATGCTGGTTGTGTCATCTGTTTCATTGTTGTTACTATTATTTATGGCTATTTGGATTGCTCGTGGAATTGCTGCCGCCGCCAGTGATGCGGCTGGCAATTTACGCTTATTAGGTGAGGGGAAAGGCTCTCTTAGCACGCAGCTTACAGTTCGTAGTGAAGATGAAATCGGCCAAGTTGCAATTAACTTCAATACATTTATAGCCTTGTTAAGAGAGTCGGTACTCGAAGTAATGGCGGTGTGTGAACCCTTGATGGAAAACTCAACGCGCTTAGTGCAAGGCATGGAACAAGCAGAAAATGCGACCAGCAAGCAAACCGCAGATGCTGAAATAGTTAAACAGTCGATGGAAGAAATGAAGCAAAGTGTAGGAGACATTTCACATTCGGCAGCAAGTGCCTCACGTGCAGCGCAAACGGCTGAGCAAGAAGTGGAACAAAGCCGTTCACAGATCCGAACATCGGTCACTGAATCTCAGACGTTAAGCGCTGAAATTAATCGTGCCGCTTCGACAATTAACAAGCTAGCGGATGATACAAAAAATGTAACTCAGATACTTAATGTGATCACTTCGATTGCAGAGCAAACCAACTTGTTAGCACTTAATGCTGCTATAGAAGCTGCGCGAGCGGGTGAACAAGGACGTGGTTTCGCTGTGGTTGCTGATGAAGTCAGAGAGTTGGCATCGCGTACGGCTAAATCAACCAATGAAATTCGTGAATTATTAAACACTTTAACCAGTGCTGCAAACGAGTCGGTTAGCGCTATGACATCGGCGCGTGATATGGCCAGTAATAATGCAACAGCTGCAGAAAATACAGGTATTTCAATTGAAAAAATTGCAGAGCAAATGCTTGAAATTAATGGTATGAACTCACAAATTGCAGCAGCCACTGAAGAGCAAACATCAGTTGCGGCAATGGTGGTCGAAAATGTATCTAATATGCATACATCATTCGAAGATACTATGGCTTCGCTTACTGCAGTTCGTGATGTGGCGAAGAACTTACATTACTTGTCTGATAATCTATTGGATGCGACGGCTAAATTTAAAGTCGAATAACCTTGTAGTTATAATAAAAAACGCCTTGTGGTTAGATACCACAAGGCGTTTTTTATTTAAGTTATAACAGCTAGAAAGTTGCGATTACTTTCACTGCATCACTGACTTTACTGCTATCAATATAGCCAATAGCATCGGCATTACTCGAAACAAAGTCGATCACCGCTTGGTCATTATCTAGTTTTTCTGGCGGTGTACCTTTACCAGTAAAAACCAATTTTGACCAATAGGCATTAAGTTGGCTACTTGATTTACCAACCACTTTGTCATTGAATTCATCAGCAATACTGTTGCCGTTTTGATTTACTGGATTTACTTTCACACCATCCGCGAATGACTTGCTTTTGCCAAGGTAGATTTTTTTGATTTCATCTTGGTCTATCGCGTTGGCATTACCTGTATTTACGATCACAGTAACGCCTGCAAACGCACTAAATGAACAGGCAGACATAAGGCCCGCTAAAATTAGTTTTTTCATAACCATCCCCTTAAAAAACCAAATCAACAGCAACGGCAATAACATCCGTTTCAGTATCTGAGATATCATCATTAAAACGGCTAAAATCAACTTTTAGAGCCGCAGATGGGTGAAAGTCGTAACGAGTTCCGATAGTGTATACATTACTTTGTGCACGAACACCATCGAGTGCCTGATTAATCCCATTATTGAGAGGAGGCACTTGGGTTAATTGATCAAAGCGAGATTTGTCATGTTTGTCGTCATTATCTTCATAGGTAAAATGAACGATCCACTCATCCATACGATAACCAATCGACGCATAATATTGTGATTGTTTTGCTAAAATACTTTTTTCAACTTCAAACTGTGTATATTCGGCATCAAATAATATGTTGTTATAGTCAATCGAAAAACCCACACCAATAAATGTACCGTCATCTTCATTTATAGCAATATCATCAGCTTGAGTTATTAGGCCGTTGTCGCGCAGTAATTGTTCAAGGCCATTAATAGCTTGTCCGCCAGCTTCACCATTGCTTAAATCAATAGAGGTTTCAGCAACTAAGTAAGCAGCGCGAACACTAAACCAATCATACGATAGAGTCCAGTTAACCCCTGCGATGTCGTTTAGTTTGGCTTCATCATTGTTTGTAACTGCTGCAATGTCACCATCAAAGCCACCATAAATGACTTGTAAGGTTGAATCCCAATCTCCTATTTGTGAAGTGTGCAGTAGGCTCAAGCCTTCATAGGTAGAAAATGGAATACTATAAACAGACTGCGGTGGTCTTACCCAGCGATAAGCATAGCCAACATCTAAGAAGTCAGAGTAGCGATAAAAAGGCACACGCATTTTACCCGCACTGAGTTGCAGCTCATCGGTAAATTCGTATGTTAAATAAGCCCATTCAAATTCGGCATCAAAGCTATTGTTACCACGGGCTACAATTTGTGCAGTTGCACTGAGCTTATCTTGTAAATCAGCCGATAATTGTAAAGCAAAAACGCTTTCATTTTTAAATGAAATGTCGTTGTCGTACCCGTATTGAGTTGTATTATCATCCAATGTTTTGCCACCAACAATAGAGGCAAAACCATTAATACGCACTTCTGCAAATGAGCTTGCAGATGCGCATACAGCACATAAAGCAATTGCGAGAGGAAGTTTTTTCATTGTGTATCCTAAGTTTTTAGTATGTTGATTTCAGCTAGAGTATAGGAGTAAATATGTGAATTATCGACAATTTAACAGTATCATTTTGATTTTATATATGTATTTTTTAAAATGAGGTAAGTGTGGTAGGTAACTTGAAAACAACCCGTACGATCAGCCGAGCTGATCTAATTATATTGCGAATGTAGGCTGCCCTAATAGCAGCCTAATCAGATAAAATAGGTGTTAACATCAACTCTGACGAGAAATTCAGTAATGCAGCGAACTATAAAAATAGCAGTTTAAAGTGCAGGGGGTTAGTTATTACTTTCTTTGTCATGTTCTTCACGTGCGGCTTGTAATTCTTCAACGAGCTGTTGGGCTTTTTGCTTGGTTTTTTCGGTTAACTCGCCTGCTGCTTCTTTACTTTCAAGCCAGGCATCTAAAGCCACCTCTTTGCCATCATCATACATATCAAGGCCAAGTTTTTTACTTTCTTGCAGTAGCTCATCAAGTGATTCACCTTTAAATTGATTGCTGGTTTCTTTTACTTCATCCCATGCATCATTAAGTGCTTTTTTAACCTCAGCTTTTGCTTCAGCCGCTTCTTTTTTTGCTTCGCTGGCGTCTTCGCAACCGGTTAGTGCTACACAGCCTAATAAAACTAAACTTGCTAATTTGTTCATATTTGTTCCTTTGTATAATAATTATGTCCCGAGGAATATTTCCTCTGGTACAGTATTGATGGCAATCTTAAAACAAGCAATATACAGGCTAGAAAATGAATATACCTCGAACAGCACGACTTAATTTTAAATTAATGGATGAAAATGACAGTGCGCTACTGTTTGAACTCGATAACGACCCACAGGTTATGGAGTACCTTACTCGTGGCAAGACGACGACCATGAGCACCATCAAAGACGTTTTTATTCCGCGCATGCAAGCCTACCGCAATCCACAACAGGGCTGGGGGCTTTGGCAAGTTAACCTTAATGATAATGACAGCTTTATTGGTTGGATATTAATTCGGCCAATGGGGTTTTTTACTGCAGAGCCTGATTTTAGTGATATTGAAATTGGCTGGCGTTTTAAACGCACAAGTTGGGGTAAAGGTTACGCCAGTGAAGCCGCGCAAGCCGTTGCCGATGTGATCACCGCCAATGCTGAGATCAAGGCACTTAGCGCCACTGCACTAAAAGACAATAACGGCTCGATTAAAGTGATGGAAAAGCTGGGTCTGCAGTTTATTGAACACTATACCCATAGCGACGAGTTCGGCGAGTTACCAGCCGTGTTATATCGAAAATTTGTGTAAAGTTGTTCATTGTAGTTTGACCCTTGTTAACTGAATGTGTATTAATGGGGTTAATAAAATAATCAAAAAATAAAGTCAACAAGGAATTAAATATGTTTGCAGGTGTAAAACATTTACTGATTTTTAGTGTCATTGTAATGCAGTTACACATAACGGCATTGGCAGTTAGTGGCAAAACAGCTCAAGCAGCAGTGGCTATGCCCGATAGTTACAGTAGTGACGTAGCAAGAGCCATTTTGGAGCAGGGCGGTAACGCGGTTGATGCAGCCATTGCTGCGCAATTTGTATTAGCCGTTACTTTGCCTGAAGCGGGAAACATTGGCGGTGGTGGTTTTATGCTGATCCAAAAAGACGGGCAAGGCGACTTTATAGATTACCGCGAAACAGCTCCAATTGCCGCTCATCGCGATATGTATTTGGATGACAAAGGTAATGTGGTTGCAAATAAATCGATATACGGCATTCACGCCAGTGGGGTACCCGGTAGTGTGGCGGGTATGTGGCTTGCTCATCAAAAACACGGCACACTTGATTGGAAAACCCTTGTTGAGCCTGCAGTAAAGTTAGCCGAGCAGGGTTTTATTGTTCACCCGAAATTAGCCAGCAGTATTGAGCGCTACATTGTCCGCATGGCTAAAAAAGACGTAACAATTAACTTTGCTGATTATTTTGCCAGCGCTAAAGCGAATCAAAACTTTAAGCAACCTGAGCTTGCAGCCACGTTAAAACGTATTCGCGAGCAAGGTAAGGCAGGATTTTATGAAGGCGAAACTGCTAAAATCATTGCCGATTTTATGGCTGAACATGGCGGGATCATTACGCAAGCGGATTTAAAAGCCTATCAAGCAAAATCACGTACACCAATGAAAGCAGCTTGGAACGGTTACCAAGTACTCACATCACCACCACCAAGCTCCGGCGGTATTGCAATAATACAATGGTTAAAAATGTACGAGCTGACTAAACCCAAAGCAGGGCTTGAGCATAACTCCACAGCATATATTCATTTATTAGCAGAAATTGGCAAACGCGTATTTGCTGATAGAGCAGAGTACTTAGGTGATCCAGACTTTTTTGATGTGCCAAAGAGCGAACTAATCGCCATGGATTATCTTAAAAAGCGCAGTAGCAGCATCACACTCGATAAAATATCGACGACTGAAAACATTAAGCCTGGGTTATATGAAAGCGAACAAACCACGCATTTTTCTATAGTTGATAAATGGGGTAATGCAGTATCGAATACCACCACCATTAATTTAGGTTATGGCAGTGGTGTAGTCGTTGCTGGCGCGGGCTTTTTGCTTAACGATGAAATGGATGACTTTAGTGCCAAACCAGGGGTGATGAATGTATTTGGCGCGCTCGGTGGTAAAGCCAATGAAATCCAGCCGCATAAGCGTATGCTTAGTTCAATGACGCCAACTATCTTACTCAAAGGCAATAAAGTTAAAATGGTTACCGGCTCACCTGGCGGCACCACCATAATAAGCTCGGTGTACGAATCTATTTTAAACGCGGTTGAATTTAATATGAGCGCCGATGAAGTGGTAAATAGCCCGCGTTTTCATCATCAACTTTGGCCTAAAAATGTCATACGTCATCATGCAGGGTTAGATGCAAACGTTGTTAAAGCACTAGAGAAAATGGGCTACACCTTAGACGAGCGCCATTTTGGTGATATGCATGTGATCATCGAACGTGATGGCAAACTAGATGCCGGCTCAGAAGCGTCAGGGCGCGGTAAGGCGATGGTGTTTTGATTGCAGCTTTAAGCGGTAAGTCATAAGTTGTAAGATTGCTTGGTGATAAATCAAGCGATTGTAGTTGGGGTGAGGGTAACGAAGCCCAATTACAAAAAGGTTTTAGGAGCTAGGTAACTAGGTGTTAGGGGAGTGACTCGTAGGCGCGAGTTTACCTCGCGCAGTACGCAGTTTAATAAAATTGGGTGTCAGCGAACGACTTGCCATAGCATGTGGTATCACCAGCACCAAAAGTAGGCGCTTGGAAGCGAAGGCCCTTGTCGAAGCTCAAAAACAAAAGGAATTAACATTGCGCTGAGCAATAACTATTTAGCGTCACAAGGTTTAGCGTCATTAAGAGATATTTGGATCAATATTCACTACGGGAGATGAACCGCCCATTGCGGACCCGCATGATGGGTGGTGTGGGGGCTGGAGGTTAGAGACCTCCGGCTA
>NZ_JACJEE010000109.1:0-264 GCF_014163915.1 Pseudoalteromonas sp. SR41-8 | reverse complement strand
TCAAAGCCCGACAAATCGAGTTTATTTTCGACAATATAACAAAGCGCATACTCAAATGTACCTGGCAATATTTGCTCAGCAAAATTGATTGGAATGAATTTATTTTGGCAGGATAAGTCAGGCTTGTAGTTGGCCATAACAATTTACCGTGGGTGAATAATATCTATTAGATCACAGTAACCCTGTGGGTTCAAGGTCAAAAAACAATCAAGTCAATTGTGTAGAACCAGTTCCTAAAAAGAGTAATTCTACAGCCTCAACGCC
>NZ_JACJEE010000108.1:0-266 GCF_014163915.1 Pseudoalteromonas sp. SR41-8 | reverse complement strand
ACCCCGATTGAGGTTGATGGCCGGATCAATGCCGTAGAAGATGACAGTGTATTGATCACCGGCTCTGGGGCGGAAGCCAATGCCAGTGTCAGTGTGACTATCAGCGATGGTTCGAATAACCAATCGCGTACTGTGACGGCTGATGGCTCTGGGGCATGGACTATCAGTGGTAGTGAGTTTGATGTCAGCAGCTTTAACGATGGCACGCTCACCGTCAGCGCCACACAAAGTGATGCGGCGGGTAACACCTCCAGTGCAGCCAGCAC
>NZ_JACJEE010000107.1:0-273 GCF_014163915.1 Pseudoalteromonas sp. SR41-8 | reverse complement strand
CAACGCTTAGCGAGGCAAGAGTTAATCAGTTAGTCGAGTAAAACTTGAGTTTAGATTTTTAAGAAAGTTTAAAATTAAGTGTTGACAAAAAAATAGGAAAGCGTAATATGCGCAGCCCTAGCGAGATAAAGTTTAACTTTAACCGCAGCGTTCTTTAACAATATAAAGCAATCATCTGTGTGGGCACTCGTACAGATTGAGTTCTAACAGCCGAGCTTAGTTCGCTAAGTAAGGCAAAAAATTTAGAGTCTCAATTGAAACTGAGTGACCAAC
>NZ_JACJEE010000106.1:0-276 GCF_014163915.1 Pseudoalteromonas sp. SR41-8 | reverse complement strand
CCGATTGAGGTTGATGGCCGGATCAATGCTGTAGAAGATGGCAGTGTATTGATCACCGGCTCTGGCGCAGAAGCCAATGCCAGTGTCAGTGTGACTATCAGCGATGGTTCGAATAACCAATCGCGGACCGTGACGGCTGATGGCGCAGGTACATGGACTATCAGTGGTAGTGAGTTTGATGTCAGCAGCTTTAATAATGGCACGCTCACCGTCAGCGCCACACAATCTGATGCGGCGGGTAACACCTCCAGTGCAACCAGCACCTCAGTGATTTTA
>NZ_JACJEE010000105.1:0-276 GCF_014163915.1 Pseudoalteromonas sp. SR41-8 | reverse complement strand
CAAGGGGATTCGAACCCCTGTTACCGCCGTGAAAGGGCGGTGTCCTAGGCCTCTAGACGATGGGGACACAGAATATGTGTCACTAGGACGACTGAATAGTTTAACTCGTTTCAGGCGAGCTGCTTCATAACACTGCACTGACTATGAAAATAGTAAGTGGCGTCCCCAAGGGGATTCGAACCCCTGTTACCGCCGTGAAAGGGCGGTGTCCTAGGCCTCTAGACGATGGGGACACAGAATATGTGTCACTAGGACGACTGAATAGTTTAACTCGTT
>NZ_JACJEE010000104.1:0-281 GCF_014163915.1 Pseudoalteromonas sp. SR41-8 | reverse complement strand
ATTTGGAGCCTGGCAATGTCCTACTTTCACATAGCAAATGCTACACTATCATCGGCGCTGTTTCGTTTCACTACTGAGTTCGGCATGGGGTCAGGTGGGTCCAAAACGCTATTGTTACCAAGCAAATTTGGTGTTAATCGCGTTAGCAATTAACTAAAATTTGGAATTCTGATAATAAAGTTTTCAGTAAATCTACTTTAGTCTATTAACTTCTTGCGCTATCAACTATCACATAAAACGCGTTTGGCGTTGTATGGTTAAGCCTCACGGGTAATTAGTAC
>NZ_JACJEE010000103.1:0-317 GCF_014163915.1 Pseudoalteromonas sp. SR41-8 | reverse complement strand
CGTATGTACGCTGCGCTAAAAGGTTTAGGTAAAGAAGCGCGTTTAGTGATGTTACCTTACGAAGCTCACGGCTACCGTGCTCGCAAGAGTTTACTGCATGTGCTTTGGGAGCAAGAGCAATGGCTCGAAAAGTACTTGTTAAGTGACGAAGCTCCTGTAAGCGATGCTCAAGCAAATACTGAACCTTCTGTTTCAGAGTAAATTGAAAGCGCGGTTTATGCCGCGCTTGTTAATTTAATTATATGGGGAAGAAGACCCACCCTTAATCTCACGGCACCTTCCCAATGCAAAGCGAGCGTATGTACGCTGCGCTAAAA
>NZ_JACJEE010000102.1:0-318 GCF_014163915.1 Pseudoalteromonas sp. SR41-8 | reverse complement strand
AGCAAAATAGCCCTTGAGCAACAACTCGGTAAATGGCAAAACTCATTAAGCTGGCAGTGGGTAGATAGTAAAACGCGTGTAGATCCGCGTCGTATTGAAAATCTAACAGCCAACTATAGCTTAGTGAATTTAGCAACCAAGGCGAGATGGGATAAGCTAACAGTTAAGTTAGCAATTACTAATTTACTTGATCAGTATTATCAACAGCCGTTAGGCGGAGTCAGTATTGCTGATTTTAAAACAGATATGAGCGAAGGCTTCAGCCAATTAGCAGGACAAGGTCGCTCGGTTAATGCCGGTATCAGCTACGCATTTTAA
>NZ_JACJEE010000101.1:0-323 GCF_014163915.1 Pseudoalteromonas sp. SR41-8 | reverse complement strand
ATAAATACAGTGATAACAAGGCGTAAATTTTGACATGTAGTTGTTCTACTTGAAAAAATTATAACGCAGTTAGCGCTTTATTTAGCTCGCTAGAATGGTTAAATATTTAAGTCGATTGGTATAACACTGCGCTGCTGACAGCTCAAAGCCATTAGCTTTCCTACAGACGTAAAAAAGCCGCTTCATTTCTGAAGCGGCTTTCTCTTATTTGGAGCCTGGCAATGTCCTACTTTCACATAGCAAATGCTACACTATCATCGGCGCTGTTTCGTTTCACTACTGAGTTCGGCATGGGGTCAGGTGGGTCCAAAACGCTATTGTTA
>NZ_JACJEE010000100.1:0-336 GCF_014163915.1 Pseudoalteromonas sp. SR41-8 | reverse complement strand
CGCCATTGCCGCCAGTAGCACATTCTTATCCTACGGCGGATCCAGTGATCTAAATCCACCGTTAGCTGATAAGCGTTGGCTATTAGGTAGTAGTGTCCCCAGCCGCGCAAATACTGTGTGAGTTTATGAATTTGTAGGGTCATTGAGATCCCCCAGTTGCGGTTAGTGAGCTCCCTGACATTTGCTTTAAATTTCTTTAGCGCCTGTTCGTGGATCTGCACTTGACCGTAGCGGAAGGTAAACCCGAGAAATTTCGAGCCTGATACTGGACCGACCCGACTTTTCGATTCATTCACTTTGAGTTTTAATCGCTTAGTGATGAACGCAGTAATTTCC